>JANMWK010000206.1:0-36160 GCA_031393975.1 Hyphomicrobiales bacterium | reverse complement strand
CCCATTGGCCAGCCCCACCGCGCGCATGGCATTTTTATCACCCAGCCGTGTTGCAAGTTCACCATATGAAATCATAATGCCGCAAGGAATCAGACGAAGTCCCGCCCAAACGCGGCGCTGAAATTCGGTCCCGCCGCCATCAGTGGGAATGGTGTCGATGGCACGCAGATCACCCATGAAATAATTGGCAATGCGCTCCGAAAATCCAAACGGATTTTGAATGGGCATAATATCAGCCGCCCCAAATCGCTGGCTCATCTCGCGCTCCACCCGCCCCTCTGCATCGACAAATTCCAACAGCAACATCATGCCATCGACAGCAAGAAGCATCATATCGCCGAGGGGAGTTTGAATGCGGTCGGAGAGGATGGGCATGGGATCATCATAGCTCAGTTGGAGCCTCCAGCCAACAAAGGGACCTCATCAGTCGCTTTGCGACAGCTTCTCCAAAGGAGAAGCGTGAATTCAGGCTCAGTGAGTAATCTCACTCTTCTCCCCTGGAGAAGGTGCCCGAAGGGCGGATGAGGTCCCTTTGGTCGCCACGAGTCAAGGGGTTGGGACTGAAGATTAAGCAAGAAGTGGCTTAAGCTTTTATTCTAGCTTGCGATCAAAGCTTTTGGAATAGCGATTCCCCAAAATGCGGCAGCCACAAGACATGCTGTACCTACCCAATACAAAAATCGAAACACCCAAACATTCAGCCGCTCCCCCAATGTAGAGGAAGACCAAGAACCGATCTCCCATCCCTTTACCGCCACTGTCGTCCACAATAAGAGAGCAGTACCGAGGACAGCAAAGCCCGATACCCAACACTTAGACTGCAGGGCAATAGTTTGACAAAAAAGCGCTATCAGCCACCCTACAATAACAGCCGAAAAAACATGAAAAAATGATTCAACATATGAGCGACGAACAATTGATACTCTAGTTGGGTAAATACTTGGCTCGGTCTCCAGTCTTCTAGAATCTTCTGCCTCTTCGATTTGATACTCAGCAGGTCGAAAAATTGCGAGCCAAACAAGCTTTATCTTCTTCCAATTTGAAAGCGGCGTCAGCGATCTAGTTCCCATGAACTCTTCTCCGATCTTAATAACGAAATTGAATTATCAATCACTCACGCCAGCCGCTTCAGCGCCTCTTGCACCTTGGTCCTCATCACCTCAAGCTCGGCCTTGCGCTCGCGGCTTTCCACCAGCACCTCTTCCGGCGCTTTCGCCACAAACCCTGCGTTATTCAAGCGGCCATCAATGCCTGCCATATCTTTGGCGATTTTCTCTAGCTCTTTGCCCAGCCGGGCCCGCTCGGCTGCAAAATCGATCATGCCTTCCAGCGGCAAGGCTATTGTGGCTTCATCCAAGGCGATTTGGGCTGATGATGCAGGCACCACATCTTCGAACACCATGGAACTCAATCTTGCAAGTCGCATGATCTCAGCTTCCCATGTGCCGGCCCGCATCCGCGCTTCTTGGCCTGCACCTACGATGACGCACGGAATTTTGGCTCCAGCATTCACGTTCATTTCGGCCCGCACGGAGCGCACTTCGCTGATCAGTTTGATCACCCAGTTCATTTCAGCGTCGGCTTTTGCGTCACCCAAACCGACATAAGCCGGCCACTCCGCATTAATCAGCATCTGGCTGCGCGTGGCGGTTTTGCTCCATAGTTCTTCGGTGATGAAGGGCATGAACGGGTGCAGCAAAATTAAAATCTGTTCAAAGGCCCAAGCGGCGGTGGCTCTGGTTTCGGCTTTGGCAATCTCGTCATCGCCCGTTAAAATCGGTTTGATTAATTCCACATACCAATCGCAATAGATATTCCATGCAAATTGATAAAGGGCTGCGGCAGCTTCATTATATTTATGATCTTCAATGGCCTTCGTCACCACATCACGCGCCCGCGCCGCTTCACCGGCAATCCAGCGGTTGACGGTGACGCGGGCTGCCAGCGGATCAAAATTTTCCACCTTGGCAACGCCGTTCATTTCCGCAAACCGCGCCGCATTCCACAGCTTCGTCGCAAAATTGCGGTAACCTTCAACGCGGGCCGGGGCCAGTTTAATATCGCGGCCCTGTGCGGCCATCGCAGCCAGCGTGAAGCGCAACGCATCAGCACCATAAGTGTCGATCAACTCCAAAGGATCAAGAACATTGCCCTTGGATTTGGACATTTTCTGGCCCTTCTCGTCTCGGACCAGCGCATGCATATAAATCGTTTTAAACGGCACATCCTTCATGAAGTGCAGACCAAACATCATCATGCGGGCCACCCAGAAGAAGATGATGTCAAAGCCAGTGACCACAACATCAGTTGGATAATGCCGATCAAGAATTGGGTTTTGATCCGGCCAGCCCAAAGTGGAGAATGGCCAGAGCGCTGATGAGAACCATGTGTCGAGCACATCTTCATCGCGCGTCAGCGTAACGCCCGCTCCTGCAGCGGCTTGGGCTTCTTCAACAGTTTCTTCCACGTAGATCTTTCCGTCCGAACCATACCAAGCCGGAATCTGATGGCCCCACCAGAGTTGGCGCGAAATGCACCAAGGCTGAATATTGCGCATCCATTCGTAATAAGTCTTCTCCCAATTTTTCGGAACGAAAACGCTTGTCCCATTTTCAACGGCCTCAAGGGCGGGCTTGGCCAGCGTGACGGCATCGACATACCATTGCTCGGTGAGCATCGGCTCGATCACCACATTGGAGCGATCACCGAACGGCTGCGCAATCATTTTTTCTTCTTTGCCGCGATAAAACCCCAACGCTTCGATTTCTTCCAAAATCATTTCACGGGCCTTGTATCGATCAACACCATTGAAGCGTTCCGGCACATGGTTTTCGGGCGTGGAAATCATCCGCGCTTTCTTGTCCATCAAAACAATCAGAGGAATGTTGTTGCGTTTTGCCACTTCAAAATCGTTGACATCATGGGCACCGGTGATCTTCACAGCGCCTGTGCCAAATTCAGGATCGGGATATTCATCAGCGATGATAGGAATGAAACGCTCGGCAATCGGCAAGCGCACCATTTTACCTATAAGGTTTTTATAGCGTTCATCAGAAGGATGCACCGCCACAGCGCCATCACCCAACATGGTTTCAGGGCGCGTGGTTGAAATCACGATTTCAGAAATGCCATCCACGGGCCCATCGACCAGCGGATAGGCAAAACTCCACATCGCACCTTTGGTTTCGCGGCTTTCCACTTCGATGTCTGAAATTGCAGTTTCAAAAACTGGGTCCCAATTCACCAGGCGCATGTCTTTGTAAATCAGCTTCTCTTTATAAAGCTGCACGAACACTTTGCGCACAGCTTTTGACAAGCCCTCATCCATGGTGAAGCGCTCTCTGGACCAATCACAAGAAGCACCAAGACGGCGCAGTTGCTGCGTGATGATGCCGCCTGATTCTTCTTTCCATGCCCACACCCGTTTTAAAAACGCTTCACGGCCCATCGTTTTGCGGTCTATATTACCTTCCTTGGACAGCAACCGTTCCACCACCATTTGCGTGGCAATGCCAGCATGGTCGGTGCCGGGTTGCCACAATACGTCGCGTCCGCGCATCCGTTCAAAACGACAGAGAATATCTTGGATCGTGTTGTTAAGGGCATGGCCCATGTGCAGCGAACCCGTGACATTGGGTGGCGGAATCACGATAGTGAAAGGCTTGGCTTTAGGCTTGCGACCGGGTTTAAAATAACCGCCCGCTTCCCACTGCGCATAAAGGCGGGCTTCCATTTCAGCAGGAATGAATTTTGTATCGAGGGCCATGGCGGGATTCTTTATAAAGTTGATTTGGGGCGCTTAAACACCACCTGCGCCCCAATCGCAACCGTCGGAATTACCGTCCGCGCCGCGCCACGCGCTCAATCTCATCACGGACCAAACGTTCCACCAAATCTGGCAGATTATCATCCAGCCACGTCTTCAACATGCCGCGCAGCAAATCGCGCGTCATGTCTTCCAAACCCCGGTCGCCCGTGGCGCGGGCCATGATAGAATCAGCGAGATTTTGAAATGAACTTTGCGCCGAATAAGCTGTTTGAGGTGAAACCAAAGCCGTCTGCGGCGGCGGCGCATAAGCGGGCTGCTCATAATATTGGGCTTGCGGTGATTGCTCATAAACCGGCTGCTGCTCCCAAGGCGCGTCCTCATAAACTTCTGCCGGTTGATGGTAAGTTTCCTCAGCCACAATGGTCTGCCGCAAAGCGGGCGGCCGCCCTGCTCCATTTAGAATTTCGCCAATGCCATGCCGCACTGGTTCAGGTGTCGATCGCTCCACAACACGCGGTGTCGGTGGCTTTTTCGGTGTTACAAATTTAGTTTCGCTGCGGCTGCGCGTAATGCGATTACGAAGTTCAGCTATTTCGGTGTCGGCTTGTTGATGAGATACCGCGTCAGTGTCAAAACTCACACGCATTTCTCGCAAAGCGCCGCGCATCAATGTGCCCTGCGAATTGCCCGATGTCGATGTGCCAGCATTAAGCCCGCTCAGATCAGCGTCAATGGCCTTACGAATAGAGGCAAGTAATTCCTCAATGCGGGGTTCAGCAGTCACAAGTTTTGGCCCTCACACACAACAAAACGAGGCACGCCCTGCCCCACACCGCTAGTTTTACGTCAATCTTATCTCAAAGTCGATAAGCTGCGTGACTACTCCACTGTTTCTGCAGAAAGTCCAATCCACTTGCCGCGCACATTATTATAGTTCGCAGTCGGGTCATAAAGCCCGCCAAGCCCCAAATGTTCCGCCGTCAAATGTCCCATGGCCTGTTGCAATTGGTAGGACGCCACGATCACATCACGTTGCGCAGTCATCCTCGAAATCTGGGCGCTGAGCAAAGTTTGCTGAGCGTTGAGCACATCAATCGTGGTGCGAGAACCAACCAGATATTCCTGACGAACACCGTCAAGTGCTAAATTTGCAGCCGAAACTTGGTCGCCAACCGAAGCGAGACTTTGATTCGATGCCGCCAAATTATTCCAAGCCACCGTTACATTTTCACGCACCGTGCGCACTGCACCAATAACTTGAATGCGATTCTGACTGGCCGTCTGCTTGGCTTGGCGCACACCAGAGTAAACGCGGCCCCCTTCATAAAGCGGCACCGAAAGTACGCCTTCAACAAGTGCGGAATCTTGTGAGTTTGAACCGCCTGCATAAATCTTAGCGGTATTAAAACTATGTGCTGCTTGGGCCTGCAAGTTCAGCGTAGGCAACAAATCACCTTCGATAACCTTGATATTATGTTCGGCGGCATCTTCCACCTGCGCTGCCGCTAAAATCGAAGGATTGGTTTCTTGCGCAATTTCTAATGCAGAATCAAGCGATCCCGGCCGCTTGGCCCCTTTGGCCGAATTGAGCTTGCCGGGTGGGTGCCCAACAACTGTTAGATAATTTGCTTCACTGGCTTTCAAATTGGCATTTGCAATCGCCACCGAAGCCTGAGCACCGCTCAAACTGGAGCGCGATTGCGCAACATCGGTGCGTGTGAGTTCACCGGCTTTGAACCGCGCATCCGAAGCATTTAACTGTTGCCTTAAGAATCCTACGTTTTTCTGACGCAAAGCTAAAATTTGGCGGTCCCGAATCACATTCATATAGGCTTGCACGGCATTGAACAAAACTGTCTGCTCAACACCCAGCAATTGTTGACGCTCGGCCTTCACATTGGCTTCAGCAACTTTGGTCCCTTCAATCGTTTTAAATCCCCTAAACAAAGGTTGCGTAAGGGTAATACTTAAATTGGTAGTACCAAAATGATTACCTTTCGAATTTGGAGTGTCGCTCCAGTTACGGGCCGCCGTGCCGTTAGCAGTAATCGTCGGACGCCAACCCGAAAGCGCCTGTGGCACTTGCTCATCGGTTGCACGAAGCCGCGCCCGCTCGGCACGCAAAGTGGGGTTCCCTTGATAAGCGCCAGATAACGCATCAACCAAACTTTCAGCCGAAGCTGAATGGCCCAACCCAAACCCAAATAACACCATGCCGGACAATAAAGCTGTCTGCAAAACTACAAAATTTGTCACGTCCAAACCACCTCTGACCACTGCCAACCGCCGTCCCGAAGGTGTCTTTTTGCCCCATCAGCACGCACCCCTATTGCAAACCGATATAGGGGGATAATGGTTAAAATGCAAACCCAACAGCAAGTTTTCCGAAACTCGGTAAGGTTGCAATAGAAATATCGAAGGCCGACCTTTGGGTGCGTGATGCACCATCGCCGGACCAAATACAGCATTTGGAAACATCTTGCGCTCCATAAGCCGCCACGATGCGTCCGGTTGAAGTTAATTGAGAAAACAAAGCTTCCGACACGTTTTCGATGAGTCCTTCGATCAAAATAACATCAAATGGACCAGCCTTTGCCGCGCCATCAGCTAAGGTCCCTTCGATTAACGATATATTCACCGTATTTTCAAGATTTGCCCGCGCCAGTGATAAGAGAGTGGCATCTGATTCCAACGCGACAACATGCCCCGCAAGCTTCGAGAGAACTGCAGCGCCATAACCGGTCGCCGCACCAATATCGAGTACCCGATCTGATTCTCTTACATCAGCCAGTTGCACCATCCGTGCAAAAGCCATGGGCTCGATCAAATAGCGTGGCCCCGCAGCCCCAGCCAAAGGGACATCCAGGTCCATATAAGCCAAGCTGCGCTGGCCCTCGGCCACAAAATCCTCGCGCTTCACCACCGACATTGCATCGATAATACGAGCATCAGTAATGCCATTGGGGCGAACCTGACTATCTACCATATTAATGCGGGCTTGGGTGAAATCAAACATAAGTCATCCATTAAAGTAAGTGCAAGGTCCTCGAATTAGCCTATCAGCAGCTCGGAGTCTATCTACACAAAAAATTCTTCACCGCTGTTGTTTCGTTAAGAACCTTCCCCTATACACCCCACAGTGAGGCCTCGTGGCGGAGTGGTTACGCAGAGGATTGCAAATCCTTGCATCCCAGTTCGATTCTGGGCGAGGCCTCCAATTTTACTGAATGGTTGGGCGCGTATTAAGATGAAAAACGCCATTGTCGTTTGCGCAACCCCAAATTGGCTGGCTCCGGCCGCTGTCACTCTTCTTTCTTGCGCCCAAAATGGGGCTACTGCCTATGCCGATTTGTTCATTGTCTGCCCCTCGCCCAGTGCAAAAGATAAGAGCGATCTGGCAGCGTTCAACGAGCTGAACAGAACACCGATCCAATTGCTGGCAGTGGACGCCGGTGACTTGAATGATATCGATGGCGGGCACCTAGGAATTGGCGCCTTGCTGCGTTTGAAACTAGATCAATTCCTGCCGCAAAACTTGGAGCGTGTGCTTTATCTCGATTGTGATGTTTTGGCCGAGGGTGCGCTCGATGAGCTTTTTCACATGAATTTGGAGGGTGAGCCTTTTGCGGCTGTTGAAAGCATCGCCATGATGCCGGTGATTAACAAACACGCACCGGCCCATCTGCGCGCCCTGAATATCAATCCACCGCGACCTTATTTTAATTCCGGTGTCATCCTCTTTGATTGGCCCGCTACAGTGCAGGCGCGCATACTGCCTCAATGTTTGGAGGTTTTAAAATCACGTCAAAACTGGAAATTCCACGATCAAGATACGTTGAATATTGTTTCAAAGGGCCAATGGAAAAAGCTCGATCACCAATGGAATGTGACAAAAAAAACCGCCGACTATCTCAATCTCCAAGCCCATTTGCGCCACTTCAATGGCAATGCAAAACCGTGGAACTGCAAGAACAGGTTTGGCTATGCCAAATATCGCAAATACTACGAGCAATCTTTGCAAGGCACACCTTGGGCCGAATTTCTGGATATGAAACAAAAGCCTTGGCCGCTCAAGGATAACTGGCGGGCCTTGGTGCGTCGTCTATCCTTCCTAAAAAGAACAAAACTGCGCAGCCTGATCCAAGCCCAACAAAAATTAAAATGAGGGTTCCCAACGGGAAATTCATCTGATATAGCCCCGACCATATTCCCTGATAGCTCAGTTGGTAGAGCATTCGACTGTTAATCGAATTGTCGCTGGTTCGAGTCCAGCTCGGGGAGCCAGTTTCAAGGGCCGGTCATTTAACAATGATCGGCCCTTTGCTTTTGTGCAACTTTGAGGCAATTATGGATGCAACAAAGGATTAAGCATGGATATTCGCCACGACATCATCGAAGCCATCGGCAACACACCGCTGATCAAGCTGCGCAAAGCTTCAGAACTGACTGGCTGCAATATTCTGGGCAAAGCCGAATTCATGAACCCAGGCCAATCGGTGAAAGACCGTGCAGCGTTATACATCATTAAAGAAGCAATTAAGTCTGGCGCATTAAAACCAGGCGGCACTATCGTTGAAGGCACGGCTGGAAATACCGGCATTGGCCTTGCGATGGTGGCCAATGCCATGGGCTTCAAGACTGTGATCGTAATCCCAGACACCCAAGCGCAAGAAAAGAAGGATGCTTTACGCCAAATGGGAGCAGAACTCATCGAGGTACCCGCTGTGCCTTATAAGAACCCCAATAACTACGTGAAATATTCCGGACGTCTTGCCAAAGCAATGGGCGCTGTGTGGGCCAATCAGTTTGATAACGTAGCCAATCGTCTTGCCCATATTGAAACCACGGCTCCAGAAATCTGGAGTCAGACCAACGGTAAAGTTAATGGTTTTGTTTGTGCTGTGGGTTCTGGTGGAACTTTGGCGGGTGTCAGCATGGCGCTGAAAGCCAAAAACAAGGACGTCAAAATTGCTTTGGCAGACCCTATGGGAGCGGCTCTCTATAGCTACTACAAAACGGGCGAACTAAAATCCGAAGGATCATCGATTACCGAAGGCATTGGCCAAGGCCGCATTACTGCCAATCTCGAAGGTGCGGTGATCGACGAAGCCTATCAAATCCACGACCGTGAAGCCTATGAAATTGTCTTCGATCTTGTGCAACATGAAGGTCTGAACATGGGTGGCTCTACAGGTATCAATGTGGCTGGTGCTATGGCGCTGGCCAAGCAATTGGGGCCCGGACATAATATCGTAACCATCCTCTGTGACTACGGCACCAGATATGCGAGCAAGCAATTCAACCCAGTCTTCATGCGCAGTAAAGATTTGCCAGTGCCTGCATGGTTGGAAAAAAAATCAACGGTACCGAGTGTGTTTGAAGCGTGAGTAATCTCGTTTCAACAGAATGGCTTGCTGGCCATCTCGATGATAATCTCTGTCTTCTCGATTGTTCATGGCACTTACCCAATGCCAAACGCTTAGCGAAAGCGGAGTTTGAAGCCGTCCACATTTCAGGTGCGCATTTCTTCGATATCGACGCTATGTCCGATACTGAAAACCCCCTGCCCCACATGTTACCCTCGCCAGAATTCTTTGCTAGTGAAGTGAGCAAGTTGGGTGCAACTAACGCCAAGAAAATCATCTGCTATGATAGTGTCGGCCTTTTCTCTGCCGCTCGCGTCTGGTGGATGTTCAAGGTGTTTGGCCACGACAATGTTGCTGTGCTAGATGGCGGGCTTAAAAAGTGGCTAGCGGAAAACCGCATCACGGAATCTGGCGCTTCGTCAGCAGCGGAGGGCAATTTCACCTCCAACTTCCGTCCGAACATGGTGAAATCCCTCTCCCAAATAGCCAGCGAAACTGCCCAAATAGCCGATGCTCGATCCCCCACCCGTTTTCGCGGGGAAGAAGCTGAGCCCCGCCCGGGCGTAAAACCCGGCCATATACCAGGTGCGATGAATGTGCACTACGCCAGCCTGCTCAATGCCGATGGTACGATAAGACCTCACAATGAACTTTCACAACTCTTTGCAAACGCTGGAATTAACTTAGAAAAACCGATCACCACATCGTGTGGCTCGGGCGTAACCGCCGCCATTATATCACTTGCCCTGACAGAAATCGGTGCAACCAATCACGCGCTCTATGATGGTTCTTGGGCGGAATGGGGTGCAAGTGGGCGAGAGATTGAGTTAGGCTGACTTGAATAACGTTAGAACATATGTTATAACGCACTTATGAACAAGCATGTCACCATCGCTACATCAAAAGTTATTTCTATTGGCAACTCTATAGGAATAAGTCTTCCGAAGGAAGTCTTGGCTTTATTGCGTATTGGCAAAGGCGATAACGTTTGCATGACCGAAACACCCGAAGGTGTGCTGTTGACTCCCTATAGCGCCGAATTTGCAGAAATTATGGAAGCTGCCGAAATAGTCATGCGCGAAGATCGTGACGTTTTAAGAATTCTCGCCCAATAGGAAGCTCACTATGGAAAATTTCAAATGGCTTCCCAAAGGGGCTGTTCTGGCTATGCACTCGCGTCAATTGGCCGAACATGGTGGTGGCGCAGGCATTCGTGATGAAGGCTTGCTCGAATCCGCTTTGCAACGTCCGAAAAGTAAATTTGAATATGAAACACCAGACATAGCCGATCTGGCGGCAGCCTATGCCTATGGCATCGCCCGAAATCCTCCATTTATTGACGGCAATAAGCGATCAGCACTCGTTGCCGCACGTACATTTTTGCTACTTAACGGCTTTCAGATCACCGCTTCAAAAGAAGATCGTGCCAGCACATTTTTGGCATTGGCATCTGGCGATCTAACTGAAGCGGAATTGGCAAGCTGGTTCCGCAAATATAAAGTAGCCAAATAAACTCATCTCACCGGCGGCACATACAAAATTCCGCCCTTATTCCAAGGCGCATTCAGCCCGCGTTCGATTCCTAATTTCGAACCCTTACCCAAATTGCGCTCAAAAATCTCGCCGTAGTTCCCACCGGCCTTAATCGCCCGCGCTGCCCAATCGCCATCCATACCCATATCCACACCGAAAGTGCCTTCAACGCCCAGCAAGCGCCGCACATCAGATTTATTACTCTTGATCTTGGCATCATCAACGCCGGGGCCACGCACTTCAAGTTCCTCGGCATTGATCAAGGCAAACAGCGTCCAACGCGCAATGTTAAACCATTGCTCATCGCCTTGACGCACAGCGGGTCCCAAGGGTTCTTTGGAAATCACTTCGGGCAGAATGATAAAATCAGCAGGCTTATCGAGTTTCAAACGAATGGCATAAAGCTGCGATTGATCGGCGGTATAAGCATCGCACTTGTTCGATTGAAAGGCCGCCACCAATTCATCAATGGTGCCAAGTGTTACCGGCGTAAACGTCATTTTCTTTTCGCGGAAATAGTCTTCCACATTGGCTTGCGTGGTGGTCCCACTGAGAAAACAAATTGCCGCCTGAGTAAGATTAAAAACCGAATTTACCCCAATGGCTTTATTCACCAAAAAGCCTTGGCCATCATGATAACTGATGCCTGCAAACCGAAACGGCATTTTGGTTTCGCGTTCCATGGTCCAAGTGGTGTTGCGCGCTAACACATCCATTGCACCCGATTTCAAACTATCAAATCGCGTCGCCGTGCTCACCGGTACATAATCAACTTTTTCTGGATCACCCAAAACCGCAGCCGCAACTGCACGGCAATAATCCACATCAAACCCTGCCCATTTGCCATCATCGCCCTTAAGCGCAAAACCCAGAAGGCCAGTATTAACACCGCATAATAGCTTGCCCCGCGCTTTCACGTCGGAAAGTGTTGAAGCCGCAGCCCAACCCGAAATCATAAAGAGGCAAGCGATGATCGAAAGTGTTTTGCGCATGAACCGAATCCATCTGTTAGTGACTTAGTCTAGCGAGAAGCAATGTGAGCCGCAATTGCATCGACATTGGTAAATGTTTCAATGTCAGGCTTGAGTGGTCGGGCAATCATCACCACGCAGACACCTAAATTTCGCGCTGCCTCAAGCTTCGCTACAGTGGCACGGCCGCCTGCATTTTTACTGACTAGGTGTGTCACCTGATGCACTCTCAGTAGCCCAATTTCGTGGGCGACATCAAAGGGTGGGCGTTCCAAAATTAAAGTCCAAGGCCAAGGCAAAGGATGAGCTGGTGGTTCAATCATCCGCGCCAAACCTGAAAGATCGGCGCGCAACGTGAATGGCTCAATCTCTTTGCGCCCAATTGTTAAGATAACACGGGCACCAAAAGGTAGAGCAGCAATTGCTTCAGCAGTGTCTGCAACATTAACCCAACGATCCGTTTTAAGTTCAACCCAAGCTGCCCGTTGTAAACGCAAAATATTGGGTGCTGCTTGGACAGCATGGTTCGATATAATCGCCGCAAATGGATGGGTGGCATCAATCACTAAATCAATATTTTCAGTTCGAAGGTAATCGCGCATTCCTTCAATTCCACCAAATCCACCCAAGCGAATATTGCCTTCGGGCAAAATCGGATTTTCTGTCACCCCTGCGAAAGATGACGTCACATCATAATTTTGTGCCACCAATTTATTGGCCAACAACCGCGCATCATGTGTGCCAGCGAGAATGAGAATTTTAGGTGGCATGGGCGATGATCTTTCCGACCCGATCAACGACAATCAGATCTGCAATGGAATTGCCTTGCAGCACATGACGCACGTGCCCCAACGCCTCACTCGCCACGATCTGCGCTAACTCTTCGCCCACCACGTCTAATACTTCCATTGCAGTATTGGCGGCCAAAACTTGATCACGCAATGACTCATTTACACGCTCCGCTAACCAAACAAAATCCACTTGGCTTCGTCCCGAATGTAAATCCATCGCTCCTTGCGCAAGCTTCACCATCTTACCAAAGCCGCCACCAATAGTAACACGCGGCACCGGATTGACCCGCAGATATTTCAATACTCCGCCCGCAAAATCTCCCATGTCGAGCATCGCTTCCAGCGCTAATTTATAATGTGCCCGCACAGCGTCTTCAGAAGTGGAGCCGGTGCACCCCGCTACATGTTGCAAGCCCATTGCTCGCGCCACATCAATGCCGCGATGAATGGAGGCAATCCATGCTGCACAAGAAAACGGATGGACAATTCCCGTTGTTCCTAAAATCGATAAGCCACCAATAATGCCAAGGCGCGGATTCCAAGTCTTCTCAGCTATTGCAGATCCATCGGGAATTGAAATTTCAATTTCAACATCACCGCCACCAAGCTCAGCAATCACTGCTCCCATCATTTGGCGCGGCATCGGATTAATCGCTGGTTCCCCCACTGCAATGGGCAGTCCCGGCTTGGTCACCATGCCAACTCCCTCGCCCGCTTTAAATGCAATGCCATGGCCGCCGTGGCGCACCGTGGCGATAATCATGGCGCCATGCGTTACATCAGGATCATCGCCTGCATCTTTCACAATGCCGGCCCGTGCCCAGCCCTCACCTTTTTCTTCTAACGCAAGTGGAAATGAGGGTTGTTCACCCTTCGGCAATGTAATAGTCACCGGATCAGGAAATGTGCCGCTGAGCAAAGCCGTATAAGCGGCCTTCACGGCAGCAGTGGCACATGCTCCCGTCGTCCAACCGCGTCTTAATGGCGCTTGAGGCTTCTCAATTCTCATCAGCGAACTGTATAAGGAAACATGCGCGAAACACAAACCAACAACTTTGCAAAATTGGATGCGGAAGATTTTCCACAGTTCCATGCGGGCTGGGTTTGGCTGGTGGGTGCAGGTCCCGGTGCACCAGGGCTTATGTCTCTGTTGGCCTATCATGCCCTGCAGCATTGCGATATTGTGGTTTATGATGCGCTGGTGAACCCCGACATGCTGCGTTGGTTGCCTCAAGGTATTGAGACCGAATATGCCGGAAAGCGTGGCGGCAAACCATCACCGGTGCAGAAAGATATTTCGCTGCGCCTTATTGAGTTGGCCAAGCAAGGAAAACGGGTGTTGCGGCTCAAAGGCGGTGACCCCTTTATGTTTGGCCGTGGTGGTGAAGAAAGCCAAACTTTGGCCAAAGCCGGAATTCCATTCCGCATTGTCCCCGGAATTACGGCCGGTGTAGGCGGTCTTGCCTATGCTGGAATTCCCGCTACACACCGCGACACCAACCATGCCGTAATCTTTCTCACCGGCCATGATGCCACCGGAAAGATGCCAGCCAACGTCAATTGGCAAGCCATTGCCACGGCAGCGCCAGTTATTGTGATGTACATGGGCGTGAAGAATTTGGGTGAAATTGCTACAGCGTTGATCATTGCCGGTCGCCCTGCGGATCACCCTGTCACCATCGTCTCCAACGCATCGCTGCCGACGCAAACCGTGGCCAGCACGATTCTGAGTGAAGCCGGAACATTCGTTGAGACTCACAAACCTCCAACCCCGGCCATCGTGGTGATCGGCCATGCCAGTGATTGGCGGCCAATTCTAGATTGGTATTCGCCAAAGCTGAAGGAGAATAGCATTGGCTAAGGCGATCATCATCGCCGCCCCCAGCTCTGGTTCCGGCAAAACGCTCATCACTCTTGGCCTTGTCCGAGCCTTGAAAAATACAGGCTTGAAAGTGGCATCAGCTAAAATAGGCCCTGATTATATTGATGGCCGCTTCCATGAAGTCGCATCCGGGCAGCCTTGCGCCAATCTCGATTACTGGGCCATGGGCTTTGATGTCTGCGCTGCACGACTCGAAGAACTGGGCAAAACCCATGACCTCGTGATTATCGAAGGTGTTATGGGCCTCTTCGACGGGCCCGATGGCGCAAAAGGGTCCACGGCAGACCTCGCTGAAAAACTGGGCATTCCGGTCATTCTGGTGATTGATGCTGCAAGGCAAGCGCAATCCATAGCAGCGGTCGTCCATGGCTTTTCAAGTTTCCGGCCCGCTGTCAAAGTTGCGGGCGTTATTCTCAACCGCGTTGCAAGTGATCGGCATATGGGTCTTTTGCTACGCACAATGGCTAAAACCTCGACCAAGATTATGGGGGTAATGCGTCACAATGACTCACATGTTCTACAATCACGCCACCTCGGTCTGGTGCAAGCTATGGAAAATCAACAACTTGAAGACTTTATTGAAACCGTAGCCGCAGGAGTTGCACGTGAAACAATTCTTGACACAATCGTCGAATCGGCAGTCGAATTTACGAATCATTTCCAGATAGACGAATATGAACTGCCCCCACTGGCCCAAAAAATCGCAATTGCGCAAGATATAGCCTTTGCATTCGCCTATCCGCATCTGCTGCAAGACTGGCGCAAACAGGGCGCCCAACTCACCTTCTTTTCTCCGCTGAACAATGAAGCGCCAAACGGTGACGCGGTTTTTTTGCCCGGCGGTTATCCCGAGCTCCATGCCGGAAAACTCGCGGCATGCAGCAATTTTCTTGACGGACTTCGCAAGCACAAAGGTATGATTTACGGCGAGTGCGGCGGCTACATGGTTCTGGGTGACGGCTTAATCGACCAAGACGGCACCACTCACGCAATGGCGGGCCTGCTGCCGCTCACCACCAGCTTTGCTACGCGCAAGCTGCAATTAGGCTATCGACAGCTCATTCCCCTCACCGGACCCTTCAAACGGCCCCTGCGCGGCCACGAGTTTCACTACTCAACCATCCAAAGCCAAGGAAACGCCGAAGCTTTGTTCCACGCTCAAGATGCCGCCGGCAATGATATTGGCAAAATCGGGCAGCGTGTGGGCAACGTCATGGGGTCTTATGCCCATATCATCAGCGAGGCCCCTTAATGGCCGCCAAATCGATCATGTTCCTCGGAACGGGCTCGGATGTCGGCAAATCGCTCATCGTGGCAGGTTTGGCCCGCGCCTTTGCCAATCGCGGGCTCCGTGTAGCCCCCTTCAAACCACAAAACATGTCCAATAATGCCGCCGTTACCGCCGATGGGGGTGAAATTGGCCGCGCTCAAGCGCTGCAAGCCCGCGCCGCCCGCATTCGGTCTTCAGTCCACATGAATCCTGTCTTGCTAAAGCCAGAAAGTGAAATTGGGGCACAGGTCATCGTTCAAGGCCAGCGCCAAGCTACACTGAAAGCCCGCGACTTCTTCCGCGAACGGCCTAAATACATGGCTGCCATCCTTGAAAGCTTTCAGCATTTGGCAGAAACTTGCGATTTGATTTTAGTCGAAGGCGCAGGCAGCCCCGCTGAGGTGAATTTGCGCGAAGGCGATCTTACCAATCTCGGTTTTGCGATCGCCGCAAATGTCCCAGCTATTTTAATCGGTGATATTCATCGCGGCGGAGTCATTGCATCGATCATCGGCACTTTTGCGGTTTTATCCGAAATCGATCGTAACCATATAAAAGGATTCATAATCAACAAGTTCCACGGTGATCCAGAACTGTTTGATGAAGGTAAACTCTATCTCGAAAGCCACACAAAAACACCCTGCCTCGGGGTCGTCCCCCATTTCGCCTCGGCCTCAAATCTCCCCGCCGAAGATGCTGTAACTTTAGAACACATGGTCACAACCGATTCAAAAGGTTTGAAAATCTGCGTGCTGCGTTTACCGCGCATTGCCAATTTTGATGATCTCGACCCCCTCCGCCTCGAGTCCAACGTTACAGTGCATTTCCTCAACTCTGGCGAATCCATTCCCGGTGACTGCACCTTAGTGATTATCCCGGGCAGCAAATCCACCACCGCAGATCTCAAGGCGCTGCGCCAAGCAGGCTGGGATATTGATCTCAAAGCCCATGTCAGGCGTGGCGGCCGTGTTCTCGGTCTTTGTGGCGGCTATCAAATGTTGGGTCGCATGATCCATGACCCAGACGGCCTCGAGGGCCCCAGCATCAGCGTGGAAGGCCTTGGTCTTCTTGATGTGGAATCCACCCTACTCGCCAATAAAACTACCACTGAAACCCAAGCCATGCACGCGCTCAGCGGGCAATTGATCACCGCCTATGAAATCCATCTCGGCAAAACCAC
The DNA here is from genome assembly GCA_031393975.1 of Hyphomicrobiales bacterium. Taxonomy (GTDB): domain Bacteria; phylum Pseudomonadota; class Alphaproteobacteria; order Rhizobiales; family Aestuariivirgaceae; genus Aestuariivirga. Next base: position 19,398 of record JANMWK010000206.1, on the reverse strand, counting down.
AGGCCCCGATTGTGCAAGACTCTTCGCCCAAACCGCAAACGGCCCCGATGGCGCAACCTCGCCCGATGGCTTGGTGACCGGAACTTATCTCCACGGATGTTTCACAGCCGATGGCTTCCGCCAAGCTTTTCTTAAATCTTTAGGCGCATTACCCTCGGACATGGCTTTCGATCATTTGATTGAAAAAACCTTAGACGATCTCGCTGCCCATTTGGAAAACCACCTCGACCTCGATAAAATATTGGACTTAGCGCAATGAATACTTTCGCCCTCGCCGTCCTCGTTTTGGTCGTCGAAAGTTTTGTAGGTTACCCGCTTGCCGTTCAAAAACGCATGGGTCATCCTATCGAGTGGATTGGCAAATTGATCAGTTACATTGACGAAGGTCTTAACGATCCAGAAGTTGACGCTGCGCAAAACCGTCGCCACGCCATTCTCGCCATCATCCTGCTCAGCGTCGCTGTTGGCATTCCCACTTGGATACTGGCCAAAACCCTCTCGCAATATTCATATGGCTGGATCATCAACGTGGCGCTAGCCACCACCTTTATCGCACAGAAATCCTTGCGTGATCATGTCAGCGCCGTTGACCGGGCCTTGGGCCTTTCCCTTTCCGCCGCGCGTTTTGAAGTCAAAAAAATTGTTGGCCGCGACCCTGAAACACTCGATGAAAACGGCATCGCCAAAGCCGCCCTCGAAAGCCTTGCTGAAAACACCGCCGACGGAATCACCGCCCCAATTTTCTGGTATGCCCTGCTCGGACTGCCAGGCCTCGTGATCTACAAAGCCATCAACACGGCCGACTCAATGATTGGCCATAAATCCGAGAAATATGTAAATTTCGGCTGGGCCGCGGCAAAGCTTGATGATCTTGTGAACCTGCCTGCTTCGCGTCTCACTGGTTTGATGTTTGCAGTGGCGGCGTGGATTAATTCCAAATCAAATGCACAAAATGCGCTGCAATCCATGTGGCGCGATGCTGGCCAACATCAATCGCCGAATGCCGGCTGGCCAGAAGCCGCCATGGCTGGAGCACTTGGACTACGGTTTGGTGGCCCACGCCACTACGATGGTGAAATAGTCGATTTGCCTTTCATGGGCGACGGCCGCGATGTTGAACGCGCCGATATCGTGAGAGGCCTCGAGCTTTACGACCGCGCGTTAATTGTTTTGCTCGTCACAGCTGTGCTGTTGGCAATGGCCCTTTCAATATAAGCGGCAGTCCCGCCGCCAAGAACACCACATTCAATGCCACCTCAGCCACACGTTGATTAACAAGTCCCTGCACATCCCGAAACCTTCGCGCCAAGGCGTTATCAGGTACAATGCCAAGGCCCACTTCATTGGAAACAATCACAATGCGCGCCTTGGCATTATCCAAATGCATAACAAGTTTTTTGATTGCAGCATCACAATCCATATCCGCCAACAGCAAGTTTGAAAGCCAGAGCGTGAGACAATCCACGAGAATGAAATGTCCAGGCTGATCGATTTCTTGCAACTTCGCCAAGATATTGATTGGTTCCTCATGCGTCACCCATTGGGCACTGCGCTGCACTTTATGCGCCCCAATCCTCTCCTGCATCTCATCATCAAAAGCCTGCGCAGTGGCTACATAATGGGCCGGTTGGTGCACCAGCCCCTCTGCAAAGCGGCTCTTGCCACTGCGCGAACCACCTAAAACCAAAACCACACTCACTTTGGCACCGGCGGAACACGCGCGATGAAATGCCCGCGCATGGCTTGCGGCCATTGCTTAAAGGGCACTTCGCCAGTGGGTGTTTCGCCATGGGCATCAAACCAAGTGAGAATGGCCTCAGCCTGCGCGCGGCTCGGTTCGTTGCCGCCTGTAACATAAGAATAGCGTTCATCATCTTGCATGATCACGCTGCACGGCCTTGTGCAATTCCACAAACATATTTGGGTTTCCAACGCCACATCGGGCCGCCTAACCAACAGGTCTCGCATGTGATCAATCAAAATCTGGCCACCCGTGCGCCCGTCCGGCCCCGTCTTCGATTCCAGTGAAAATTTACACGTGTTGCAGATAACCAAGCGGCGCATCTTAATTGGACAAGCTTTCAAGCAGTGGGTACGTTGAGGCTTAATGTAGACTTTCTATCAAACTGTCAAAGCGATAAAACCGCCATGAATTTTAACCGCATCGCCTTTTTGGCCTCAGATGCCCCCGAGGCCCGCCGTGCTTTAGCACGGCTGACCAAGCTGCATGGCAATGCCGATCCCGAATCAGCGGATGTGGTGGTGGCTTTGGGCGGCGATGGTTTAATGTTGCAAGCCTTGCACAAGTTCATGTCTGCTGGCCTGCCGATTTATGGCATGAATCGAGGCTCAGTGGGTTTTTTGATGAATGACTTTACTGAAAAGGATTTGCCAGACCGCCTGAACAACGCCGAAGCCACAACCATTCGTCCCCTAAAAATGACCGCCACATCCCGCGATGGGGTAAAACATCAAGCTATTGCTTTCAACGAAGTTTCGGTGTTGCGGCAACGCTCGCAAGCGGCAAAACTAAAGATTACCATCGATGGACAAACGCGTCTGGAAGAATTGATCTGCGATGGTCTTCTAGTGTCAACCCCGGTCGGCAGCACAGCCTATAATCTCTCCGCCCATGGCCCCATCTTGCCCATTGGCTCGTCGCTCTTGGCCTTGACTCCGATCAGCGCCTTCCGTCCTCGCAGGTGGCGTGGCGCAATTTTGCCACACAAAGCCAAAGTGACATTAACAGTTCTCGAAACCGAAAAGCGTCCGGTGGCCGCTGTGGCCGATCATTTGGAAGTGCGCAATGTTGAGACAGTTGAGATCGCTGAAGATAAAAAGCGCAGTGTAAAAATCCTGTTCGACCCTGGCCACAGCTTGGCCGAGCGAGTGCTGAACGAGCAGTTTAAGTATTGATTATTCTAAATCGATATCCAAAATCGCCATCGAGAAATTGAATGACAATTCGCCGTCTTCCTCATCGCGGTAAACCGGACCCAAAAATTCATCGCCCAGATAGACTTCAGCAAAATCTTTCTTTTGTGGCCGTGCTTTCACGACCATCGCGGGATTGTTAAATTTCTCCCGAAAGAATTTCGTCAGCTTGGCAATTTCTTTAGGGTCCAAAAGGTGCACTCCGCATTAGATTTGAAAAACCACTAACCTTATTCGGTCTCACCCGCAACAGGCACGTCGGGCTCCACCTGATGGTCCATCACGCGGGCCGGTTCTGCACAGCCAGCAAAGCCCACGATTTTAGCCGGAACCCCTGCCACCGTGCGGTTGGGCGGCACATCATGCAACACAACTGAACAGGCCGCCACGCGGCTGCAATGACCGATTTCAATATTGCCCAGAATTTTAGCCCCGGCCCCAATTAACACCCCATAACGAATTTTCGGATGTCGATCCCCCGTCTCTTTGCCCGTGCCACCCAAAGTAACACCCTGCAGAATAGAAACATTATCTTCCACAACAGCGGTTTCACCAATCACGATATCATGGCCATGGTCGATCATAATACCTTTGCCGATTTGCGCAGATGGATTGATATCGACCGACGAAATCATCGATGATCGGCTCTGTAGATAAAGTGCAAAATCCCGCCTACCCAGCGCCAATAAACGATGCGCCATGCGATGGGTTTGCAAGGCCTGATAACCTTTAAAATAAAGTAGTGGATCAATATAACGTTTGCAAGCGGGGTCACGATCAAATGTTGCTATCATATCGGCACGTGCCGCAAAGCCAATTTCAGGCTCAGCCTGCAGAGCGTCTTGAAAGGCTTTCACAACAGAATCAGCGCTCAAGTCAGCATTGCCCAAACGCTGCGCCAGCCGGTGCGCCAAAGCGTCTTCAAAACTGTCATGGGCCAGCACCGCAGAATAGATAAACCCGCCAAGAACAGGCTCAGCGTGAGTAATTTCTTCGGCCTCGGCGCGAATGCGGTCCCACACTGGGTCGATGTGTTCGACAGTCTTAAACTTTGTAGTATCGCGGGCCATCAGCACTCTCCAATTTTGTCTTCATACAGTATTTAGAGACATATGGGGAGAGGCTTTACGTCAAACAATAAGGGGCATAGTAAACCCTTCCCCACCTCACCAATTCAACTCAAGCTAGTTTAAGTTTGGCGTTGCGCATTTTTCCAAGAAACAATGGAATCACGCCAATCGCCAATATATGCGGCGTAAATGCCGGCAGTGACACCCCATCCCACGACAGCATGTGAGCCGGATGACCCCAATATTGATAAAAAGCAGTAATGATCAATGCCATAACAATCACCGATTCATTAATGGTCAAAGTGAACGGAGCATAGCTCGCATGTTTGATGCCTTTCGTTACAACGATTATCACAATGGTCAATCATGCTGCGGCAGAAAAGGCTACCCCGCCCGTGCATTCAACCAGACTTGGCGCAATCAATAATGAAGTAGAGGTGGCTGCTGATAAAGTGCCGACCCCCGCGACAATCGTTGCTCTCGTTACCGCCAAACTCAATGCAGGTGCAGTGCCTACAACTCCCATCACGGCTAATTCAAGAGTGCCGTATGTACCCTTGGCTAACCCGGCTTCTTGCGACATTTTAGAACTCCCTTCGTTTTCAAGAGCATGACTTAGTAAAGGAAATTCAAAAAGCGAAAAGGCGTTATCTAAAGGCTGCTATGCCAAAAATCCCAACACAGCATTTTTATATCCACGATCACCGACCGCATTCATGTGGTTGCGGTTGGGCAACACCACTCCTTGGGCATGAGGCATAACCTTTACTAACTCGGCAACATTGCCTGCCACATCATCCAAGTCCCCAGCCACCACCAAAACCGGAATTTGAATCGTCGCCAGTGCCGCTTCCTCAATTTTCACCCGTGATGACCGAATGCAGGCAGCCAGTGCTCGCCTGTCGCTTTTGGTCTGATCGGCGAAAATACGAAAGCCTTTGGCATTTCGGTCCTTCACATCTGCCGCACTCGGCGCTTCCAAAGCCAGGGCAATCTCCTCTGATCCGCCCACCCCCGTAATCATCCGTGACGCCAGCCCAGCAAACACCGCACGGCGCACGCGTGTTGGATAATTGATCGCCACAAAGGCGGTGATGCGCGCACCCATGGAATAGCCCATCACATCGGCCTGCGTGATTTTGAGATGATCCAGCAGACGCAACGCATCATCAGCCATGATCGGTGCGGAATATAATGTTGAATCATAGAGCTTCTCGCTCTGCCCATGGCCGCGATTATCTATGGCAATCACCTGATGGCCTGCTTCATTCAAAACTTTCACCCAATGCGTGTCACGCCAATTGACAAAGGCATTGGAAGCAAAACCATGGACCAGCAGCACCGGCGGCCCCTCCCCCCAGACTTCATAGGCAATTTCCACACCACTTGAATTGAATTTTTGCATCCGAGCCTTTTTCTTGCTAATCGCAGCACATTAGAAATCAGGGGTTATCATGGCTGCAGGTTCCACACCACATTTTCAAAACTCCATGGGTTTGGCGCGCATTGACGTGGGCGCCAAGGAATTCATGTGCATCGGCGCTACCCCTCCTTATGACCATCCTCATGTATTCATGGATATGGGAGCCGCCAAAGAAATCATCTGCCCCTATTGCTCAACACTCTACCGCCACAACAAAACCTTGGCCGCCGGTGCATCATCCCCCGTTGAAGCCGAATGGCACGAAGCAGCAGCTTAACCGTTGCTGAAGCGCGGCGCATAGCACTCGTAGCTCAAGGCTTCGGTCAAGCTAAGACCGATCAACTTTCCGGTTGGCCAGCGCAGAACAAAGAACTCAAACGTCTGCATCTGCTGCAAATTGACAGCGTTAACGTTCTCACGCGCTCGCATTACCTGCCGTTATTTTCGCGGCTTGGAAATTATGATCGCGCAGCCCTCGATAATCGAACACTCAACCACACCAAACGTGCCGCCTTCGAATGCTGGGGCCATGAGGCAAGTTTGGTGCGCATGGAGTTGCACCCGCTGCTGCGCTGGCGCATGGATCGTGCTCACAAAGGGGACGGCATATATAAATCTATGCGCGACTTCGCCTATACCGAAAAAACCTATTTGAAACGGACCTTGGCTTTCATCGCATCCCATGGCCCTACAGCGCAAAGCGATTTGCCCGATAAATCCAAAGGTGAAGGCGGTTGGTGGGGATGGAGTAAAGGAAAACTAGCGCTGGAAACTCTATTCGCACAAGGCCTGCTCACGACATCAAAACGCGTCAGCTTTGAACGCTTTTACGATCTGCCCGAACGCGTCATTCCCCCGGAAACTCTAAATCTGCCGACACCATCAGCGCGTGACAGCATTTTGCAGCTCATGGATTTATCCGGTCAAGCTTTAGGCGTTGCAACGGCTTTTGACCTCCGCGATTATTTTCGCCTGCCCCTCGCCGATGCCAAGCAGGCATTAGACGATGCAGTCGAAGCTGGCATCCTCAAGCCCGTTACAGTCGAAGGCTGGAAGCCTCAAGCCTATTTGCACATCGCCGCCAAAATTCCCCCAAAAATAGAAACAGCAGCTTTGGTCACCCCTTTCGATCCGATCTGCTGGGACCGTGACCGCACCGAACGCCTGTTCAACTTTCACTATAGAATAGAGCTCTATACTCCTCAACATAAACGGAAATTTGGCTATTATGTATTGCCGTTTTTAATGAACGAAACTTTCGCAGGACGCGTTTGCCTAAAAGCTGATCGTGAAACTGGAACACTGCGTGCCAATGCTATACATCAAGAAAAATTGATCGACAGCGACGAGGCCGCTCAAAAACTGGCACAACAAATCAGGAGCATGGCAATTTGGCTGGGTTTGCCCAACGTTGAAATCCGTAAAAGCGGAAATCTATCAGCGCAAGTCGCAAAGCATTTTTGACTTAAGCAGCCCGTACCAAATCAGCTTTCAATTGCTTGGCAATTTTGCGAATGCGGTCTTGGCCATAGCGACCGAGATATTCAACCTGTTTGGCACGATCAGCCGAACCCATATATTCATAACGGGTCATCAAAGCTTCTAAAACGCGACGGCCAAAGCCTTCTGAATCTAGTGGCAAGCCTTCATCTTTTGCTTCGTTACGCACATCACAAGCCGCTTTCAGAATGCCAAAACACGATTGCGGCAAGCCTGATTTATTGAAAATCGATTTGAATGAAATCTGCGAACGCGCATACATCATTTCAGCAGCGCGTGCAGAATTATAACCTGACAGATGTGCCAACGCACCTTCAACAACAACCATTTCACCCATCGAAGCCGAACGCACAATCAAGGCCGGCGTCAGCATATTCTTGGCGGCCAAGAATGAAGTCGCACGTGCCCGCTCCGCAGGGTTCGCATCAGTCAGAATGCGCAAAATTGCTGTGTCTTCAGCGTCGGCCACCAGCTCAGAAGCATCATTGGCCGGAACCCAACCTTTTTCGGCTATCAGTTGACGCATACGACTTGCCGTGCGCTTGGCTTGTGTGATGCGAATATCCAACGGCAAATCAGGTTCACCTAATAGGCGCTCTACTATTTCAGAATTTTGCCCGAAGCGCACATAGAGAATGTGATGGTCGGCAGGCTCAAGTTGCACCGTTTCGTTATTCATCAAAGCCAGAGCCGTAGATATCGGCGATGATTTTATAATATAGGCAGCCGCTTCAGCTGTGATATCGCTGCGGCCAGCCACAGTGGCCTGCCTTGCTGCATCACCCACGCGCAAAACCGCCATCATGTGCCAAGCATTTAAAGCGGGCGTTTGCGCTAAAAATGGTAACGAAATATTATCGTCATCGGCGATGATCGAAAACACGATATCGGCGTGAAGCTTTACATTATCCGAAAGTTCAGCGGCCAATACCGAACGCACCTCCCGCGCCGGATCAACGGTTAGTTTAAGAACAACAGGAACAACTTGTTCGCGCTCTAAGTTGGGTGTTTCATCATCGGACAGCAACATCGAAAGCTGGCGGGCCAAGGCAATCCGCGCTTCAACATCACCCTCTTCCAGCACCGCCAGAAAAACCGAAACATCTAAACCGACTTCTGCAATTTCACTCATAACCGACACCAACTCGACTGTTTACGAGGTTGAAGCTAAGCGCGAAGAATTAACAATCGGTTCATTATACAATTTAAGGTTTCAGTAAGACTTGTACAAGCTAATGGACAAGTACGCCAGCTTGTTCGAGCTTAAATTGGATCAAATCACGGTCCACCGGCATCATCAAAAAATCTGCCGCACCGTGCATAATTGTTTCGCCCATATCAGCAATATCTGGCTGGTTGGCATAAAGAATAACCACGGGGCGGCGCGTTTTTTGGCCTTGATAGCGCACCAAGCGCAGAAATTCTTTTACAGCTGGCACGCCAGAAGCTTCCATCACCACAACATCTGGCCTGCGCTCATGGCAAAACCGGATGCCCTCTTCTGCACCGGCGCGTTCATCACAATGGAGCCCCAGCCCATTTAAAATCTGCAGCATCCGCTGCCGCTCATTGGGGTTTTTGTCGATCAAAAGACAGTTGACCATTTCACTTCACTCTTCTCTGCACACCACGTGGAATTGCACGTAAAGCGAGTCCTGACTACCAGATGGTTAACGACACGTTAAACAGGTTATCCACAGCTTATCCACAGGGTCTAATAGATTGAAATTGATGAATATAACAGACTTGTCTACAGAGTTTTGAATTGCGGCAGAAATACGGCGTTCGGCCTCTGTTCTGCACACGTGGCGCGACTCAGTTTTTACAAAATTCTCCCAATGGTTGCGCGATCGTTCAAATACACCGAATTTAATCCGGCCTTCGCATCTTCCAAGAAGTATCCATCGTGGCATATTCAGAATATCCTAATCGGGTGATCGGTTTCATCGCAGCAGAGTTCACACGGCCATTTTCAATAAATCGGTCGTCAATATGAATGCCAATCACACGGCCAATCACCAACCAATCATTTGCACCACCATCATCAGCTGGCAGTGCTACTGTTTGAAAGTGTTTGCATTCCAAACAAACCGGACTTTTTGCAATACGCGGCGGCATGATCATGTGGCAAGAAGCCTTCTCTAGCCCTGCCATTTCAAACTCATCCCCTGCGGCACTTGTCGACGACACATTCATCGCCTCGCGCAAATCATAGGTCGCCATATGGACGGCAAACTCGCCATTGGCAGCAATATTGGTTAGCGTATCCTTATAACCGCCCGAACCAAACGCCACATAATAGGGGTTATCGGAAAACGCATTGAAGAAACTATAGGGAGCCAAGTTTGCAACACCCTTTTCAGAAAGCGTAGAAATCCACGCAATCGGCCGCGGCATAACAATAGCTTTGAAGGGATCTAAGGCCAGCCCATGGCCTTTCGCCGTTTCGTAAAACATTAAGCCATTCCGCGCAGCAGCTGCGGAATCTCGGCAACGCTATTCAACGTATGGTCGGCAAGATGAGCAATATCACCATGGCTGGCGTTGCCTGTCAGAACAGCAATTGCAATAGCGCCGCCTGCCCGTGCCTCTTCCATATCATGTGAGTTATCACCCACCATAGCCACTTCATGGGGCTTCAGCCCGGTAACAGCACAAAACCGCGCTATCATCTGGCCTGAAGGCTTTGGCATAGCCACACTATCAGCCCCGATAATTTCAACAAAATAGTCATGCACACCCAGCTGCTGCATGTGATTTGTGGCTGAGGCATGAATATCATTGGTAGCCACACCTAGCTTCATTCCCAGCGCATGTAATTCATCAAACACCGGCACTAAGTCCATGAGTGGCTTAAGAAATGTGCGCGCTAAACTGGCATAGTCGCGGTTGATCAATTCAACTTTGCCCCGCAGCCCAACCGCATCTAATTCCGGCCACCATACATTCACCAATTGCTCGGTGGTGCCGCCCGCCAAAATGCTGCCCGCGCGAAATCCGTCGGTTGCAGCATCATAACCAGCAATGGCCAGCAATTCTGCCACCCGCGCCGGTTCTGCTTTAAAAATATCGGCCAACATCTTTTTGTAAATCGGCACCCAAGTGCCGTTCACTTCAATCAGAGTGCCATCCTTATCGAACAATATGCCTCTAATCGCCATCATGCACCCCATCTTGTTAGCAAAGCCTGCGAATTTGGCCGAGGACGATCTTCCAATGGAACTGTCGACTGACCGATATAAATAAGACCCGCCACTTGCTCATCACCTTTAACGCCCATCGCAGACTTAGCACCCGCTTCATAGGCCACCCAATCCGATTGCCATTGTACGCCAAAGCCCAAGGCAGTCGCCGCCAATACGATGTTATAACACACCGCGGCGGCCGACATTTGCTGCTCCCAAATAGGAATTTTACTATGCGTTGCGGCGGTCGAAACAACCGCTAAAACCAGCGGCGCCCGCATAAACAGTCCGCTTTGAAAGCTTAAAGATTCTGCCCCGTGAGTGGGGTTCTGCTGCGCCCATACCACAGCAAATTTAGCGCCCATTTCAGCGCGAGCGTCACCTTCAAACAGAATAAACCTCCAGGGTGCCAATTTGCCATGATCGGGAACCCGAACTGCAATTTCTAAAATTTCAGAAATCTGGGTCTGTGAAGGGCCCGGCCCCCCCATTGCTTTGGCGGAAGCGGATTTGCGGCTCTTCAAAAATGCAAGAACCGATGAAGTGTCATTGAGAGTGCTCATGTCCCCTCATAATCCGGCAGCCTCAGTCAAAGCAATGCTTTCAATTGCAACTCAGCCATTAACCATTGATTAAGCATTCGATTGCGGCAAGCGCCAAGCCCGGGCATCAAACATTTACCGGCCGAAGAGCTGGGGGAGAGTTTAACAGGGGACAACGCGAATGGACGCCAGCACCCGTCCACCGCAGAAACGCCACCAAGCAATAGGGCATTTGGCCCTGTGCTTGGTGGCAGTTTTATCTCTCGTGAAACCAACCACCGCAGCCACCAACAATCATAGTGACGGTCTCCCCGTCGAACATAAGTTTGTGGAAGCCCCCGCCCCCCACGATATCGCCATCACAACCGTGGCGGAAGGCCAAGAAGCCCTTCAACTTTCAGCCCGCTTCACCGATGATGGCACCGAATTTATCCAAGATGTAAACTGGATAATCCGCAACGATAGCAATGAAATTCTATTCAAAGGCCGTACTGGGATTGCAGATGCTTCCTTGCCACCCGGCGACTATCAGGTGGAAGCCACCTACGGCACCACCCACATCTCCCAAGGCCTAACCCTGCTCAAAGGCACCAAGCTTGAAGTGAGCTTTGTTCTTAACGCAGGAGGCTTGCGCTTCCTCCCGCAAGTGCAAGGCATCAATACAACAGCCGCCAGCCGTACATTAATCTATGCTCTCGGAGGAATCACCAATGGACAGCTCATCACCACGTCTCGCACACCGGGCGAAGTGATCAAGATCAGTGCAGGCACCTACCGCATTGAAAACAGATTTGATGGCAGCAATGCCGTGGCTATAACTGATGTTATAGTGAATCCCGGAAAAATGACCGCAGTGCAAATTGATCATATAGCAGGATTAGCCAATCTCTCGCTTAACGGCTTCGGCAATGAAGAAGTGCAATGGATCATTAGTGAGGCGAACGGAAGCACACTGCCGCCAACCAACGGGGCAGCAGTAAGTTTAATATTAAAACCTGGCAGCTATCAGGCATCCGTAAATATTTCAGGCCGCAGGAAAAGGACGACTTTTGAGATTGCGGCCGGACAGATTTTAAATATTTCATTAAATTAAAAATAGAAAATGGGCTGAAAAATCAGCCCATTCCCAAATCAATTCCGCAAATAATTATTTCATCATCATGTGCTTTTTGGCCATGTTGATGTGCATAGAGCAAGCTTTCATCTTGTGGGCTTTCATTGACATGTCAGCCATATGCATTTCATTAGTCGCCATCTTAGTATCCTTAGCCATTTTAGGATCTGTATCTTTTTTGATTGCATCCATAACCATGGCCATCGTGCCCGCATTACATTTGGCCATATGGTCCATTTTCATTTTATCAACGGCGAAACTCGGTGATGCAAAAGCGGCTGTTATAAGAGCCGAAGCAATAATTGTTTTAAACATAATGGGAATCTCCAAAAAAGGACAGTAGCGTCCCACGCCTAAATTATGACTGTCGTTCTTCAATATCCAATGACAATCCCGTAATGCACACAAACGTGATCGACAGTTGATCAGGCCCCACTGAACCAATTATAACCCTGATTTTCCCAATAGCCGCCAGGATAGTCATTGGTCACAAATATTTCCATGACATGTTTCGGATTCTTAAATCCCAGCTTGGTGGGCACTCGGATTTTAAAGGGAAATCCATTGCGCGGCAAAATCGTCTTATCATTAAAAGTCAAAGCCATCGTCGTCTGCGGATGGAGGGCTGTCGCCATATCCAAACTCGTGAAATACTCATCAGCACATTTAAAGCCCACATATTTGGCCGTAACGTCTGCCCCTACTTTGCGCAAGAAATCGCCGAATGACGGCCCACCCCATTTGCCAATGAGGCTCCAGCCCTCTACGCAAATATGACGAGTGATTTGCGTTTGCTGTGGCAATCCACGCAACTGTTCCAATGTCCAATTCGTTTTGTTTTCAATCATACCGCTGAGTTCAAGTTTGTAATCAGCTTCAGCAACAACAACCACTTCATCTTCGCTATAAAAGGCATTGAAACGGAAAGGATCAATCACATCTTTTTGTTCGTATGTTAACGCCAGCTTTGTCGGATCAAACAACGCGCCTTGCGCCTTGTCATTCCAGCTCGACATGGCTTTTAAAATACGATCAACTGCAGAGCCATCCTCAGGCGAGTCACATCCCGTCAGCAGTGCCAACGCACCAAGAGACAGAGTTTGCTTCATAAAACTGCGCCGTTCGATATTCATAATCGGTTGCGTACGCTCCAACATCAGTGGAGCCGGTCTGTGTTTAAGCAGCATGATCAGTTCCCTTCTTTATCTTGGCCCAACCCGTAATCATCGGAATAAATGTCGAGGGTACAATGGCCACCAAAACTAAATGCATGACGATGAAAGCGCAAATCAAACTCATGCAAATGAAATGCACCAACCGTGCACCTTCATAGCCCCCAAACAGCAAACCAATAGTTTGGAATTGAACCGACTTCCAAATCACCAAGCCTGAAAGGAACACCGTGAGCATCAGTATAATCACACCAATATATGAAATCTTTTGAACTGAATTATAGGTGCCAACCGTGTGCGGAAGTTTACCACGCAAGGCTTGGCCCAGATCACGCAAGATCGACATTGGAGTGACCGGAAACATTGAACGACGATAATGACCGGAAACAATACTGACCAAAAAATAAATCAGTAGATTGATCACAAACACCCACGCCACCGCGAAATGAAATTGAATGCCACCACCCAGCCACCCACCCAGCGTCACATAATCTGGAAACTCCAACCACTCAAAAAGCGGTGATGCGTTATAAATCTGCCACCCACTCATAATCATCAACACCATCGCAATAGCGTTGACCCAATGAAAAATCCGCACATAAAGTGGATGAATTTTAATCTTGTCGCCAGTGCCAACCATGATTCCCTCGCTCATGCTGAATGATTGAGCATCGGTGGCGGCAGAGCAAGTAAACTTCGATCACTTTTTTGACAATTCATTCCGGAAGGGGGATAAACTCTTGCTCATCGCCGGGCATAATTTCATAGCGACCCCGCTTCCAATCTTCTTAGGCGGCATCCAATGGCTCTTTCGAGGACGACAAAAAATTCCACCAAATGTGGCGCGTACCGTCCATCGGCTCGCCACCTAAAAGCATGAAACGACAATCTTCCAACGCTAAAACGCTGATCGCATCCCGGGGTTTAAAGACCAGCAACCGCCCCGCTTCAAAACTTTGCCCTGCAATCTCGATGCGACCTTCAGCAACATAAAAAGCGAACCCGCAATTACCCGCACTTCACGGCCATGATCGGTGATCACCGGCAAGGCTTGCGGCAAAACATACTCAAAACTTGGGGCTACTTCTTCAAATTTCTTGGGCAAGGCCACCCAGCTTTGAATGCCAAACACTTTGCGCGTCCGCGAAAGTTCGGCAGCCGGCGTACGCTCCGCATGCACAATGCCTTTGCCGGCAGTCATCCAGTTAAGTTAGCCTGGCTGAATGGCTTGCTCCGTTCCCAAACTATCGCGGTGATAAATCATGCCATCAAACAACCCTGTCACGGTCGAAAGACCGATATGCGGGTGTGGCCTCACGTCAGCGCCTGTGCCAGAATTCATCACCACAGGACCCAACTGATCCAAGAAAATAAACGGCTCAACCATTTGCTTTTGCGCCGACGCCAAAAACCGCCGCACTTCAAAATCACCCAAATCGCGAGCGCGCGGAATGTTTACCGTCTCAATTGAATCAACATCTCCAAAAAGCGGGTTTGATACATTTGGAAGTGTCACGCCAATGCCTTGCACACGGCGGGCGCCACTTTGCTTCCTAAAATTTCAATGGCTTTTAATTGCTCCGTATGCGGAACAGTTCCAATAGCCATTTGGATGAGAATGCGGGTGTTCTTGAAAGTCTCATGCAGTTCCAATATCCGGTCGGTCACACGCGCAGCATCGCCAATAATCAAGTTGCCGGTTGGCCCTGCCGCCGTCTCAAAATGCGCCATGCCTTGCGGCCCCCAACCGCGCTCGCGGCCAATGCGGTTCATCACTTCCAAATGTGCTGCACTGTAAATTTTCTTGGCATGTTCCGTTGAGGTAGAAACAAACCCATGCATATTGAGGCTGAGTTGAATTTTGCTGGCATCATGGCCAGCCTTAGCGTGGCTTTCACGATAGAGCTGAAAGAACGGTGCGAACCTTCGTGGATCACCCCCAATAATCGCCAGCGCCATCGGCAAATCTAAATTCGCCGCCCGCACAGCTGATTGCGGCGTGCCACCCACGGCAATCCAGATCGGCATCTTCTTCTGTTCTGGCCGGGGAAAAATTCCCGCATCTTTCAGCGATGGTCGAAGACCGCCATTCCAAGTGATGTGATCTGCGTCGCGCAGCTTCATCAGCAGATCAAGCTTCTCCGAAAACAGCGCATCATAGTCATCGAGGTCATAACCAAACAGCGGATAGGATTCGATAAACGAGCCCCTGCCCGCCATAATCTCGGCCCGGCCATTTGAAATGCCATCAAGCGTCGCAAATTGCTGAAACACGCGAACAGGATCATCGGACGAGAGAACAGTTACTGCGCTTGAAAGTTTGATGCGCTTGGTGCGCGAAGCCCCCGCCGCCAGTGCCACTGCTGGTGAAGAGACAGCATAATCAGCACGGTGATGTTCGCCAACCGCGAAGACATCAAGCCCGGCCTGATCGGCCAGCTCCATTTCTTCAACAAGATTACGCAGGCGTTGTCCGGCAAGTTCCGGATGGCCAGCAGCCACATCAGCAAAAGTGTAAATTCCAATTTCCATAGATTTCATATGGAACTTCTTAAATTACAATTCAACCCCTCACACGCAATGTGGAACGGCCCCCATCAACACCCATCACTTGGCCAGTGATCCAGCCAGAGTCTTCACTCAACAAAAACGCACCCAACGCGGCCACATCGTCAGCCTCGCCCAAACGTTGCAACGGATGAAGCGCCGCAATGGCCTGTGATGTTTGTTCGCTATTTGTAATGAAACTCGCCAGCGGTGTTTTGGTCAGCGATGGCGCAATCGCATTCACCCGAATTTTGGGCGCAAGCTCCGCCGCAAGCGAACGCGTCAACCCCTCCACAGCCCCCTTGGCCATCGCCACAGAGGCATGAGACGCAAAACCTTGTTGAACCGCAACGGTGGAGAACAGTAAAATCGATGCCGTCTGCTGTTGCGAACCCTTAAGGAGCGGCAAAGCCACTTGAACTGCGCGGAATGCACCCAGCGCGTTAATCTCCAAATCTTGCAGCACATCCGCATCATTAAGGCGGTGAACAGGCTTTAAATTGATCGTCCCCGCCGCATAACACAAGCCATCAATAGAAGGCCCCGCGACAAGAATCGCCGCCTCGAGAGCACCCCGATCCTGAACATCCGCTACAGCGAAAGTAGCGTTCAGTTCCAAGGCAAGCGCAGCAAGCCTATTCTCGTCCCGCGCAATCAAATGAATTGAATTTCCCGCTGCATGGAGCCTACGCCCAATAGCCGCCCCAATGCCACCCGTCCCGCCGATAATAATGTGTTTTGCCATGCGATGTATACGCCACAATAAGCACTTTGGTTTGCTATCACTTATTGCTTGCAATTCCCTCTAGCTAGCATATATTGCATGCATGAACAGTCGGCAACGCAAAACTTTAGAAGCCGTTTTAGCAGAACCTACAAAGTCTAACATTGCTTGGGCTGACATTGAGGCTTTGTTGATAGCTGTCGGCTGCAAAGTAATTGAAGGATCGGGTTCGCGAGTTCGGTTTGAATGCAAAGGTATTATAGCAGCTTTTCACCGTCCACATCCTGCCAAAGAGGCTAAGCGCTATCAAGTACGGGACGCTGGTGAGTATTTAAGAAAGTTGGAGGTGAGATTATGAACAATATTATGACATACAAAGGCTATGGTGCTCGCGTGGAGTATGACGCAAAGGACGAATGCTTTGTGGGTCGATTGGCCGGCATCAATGATGTTATCGGCTTTCACGGTGCTACTACTAAAGAGTTGAAGCACGCTTTTCGCGAGGCCGTAGACGATTATATAGAGACTTGCCAAAAAGTTGGAAAGTCGCCTGAGCGCTTATACTCTGGCAACGTGATGTGCCGCATTGATCCAGAAATTCATGCTAAAGCAGCATTAGAAGCCCAGTTAAAGGGTATTAGCCTGAATCAATGGGTTGAAGAAGTTTTTGCTAAAGCGATAAGCACGACTGCTGCTTTCCGAGATTAGATTTGCACCAACCGAACTCACTGACCCTCACCTCAAATCCGGCGGCAGTGCTTCCTTCACCAGTGCCGCCAGCGTATCTGCGAGCGTCGTCACTTTCTGATCCTGCGAACCCAATCTTCGCACAGAAACCGTCTTTTCTTCCATCTCGCGTTTGCCCACGGCCAAGATTACGGGAACCTTGGCCAGCGAATGCTCACGCACTTTGTAATTGATCTTTTCATTCCGCAGATCAGCATCGGCCCGCAATCCCATAGCGCGAAGTTGCGAACGCACTTCAACGGCATAGTCATCCGCCTCGCTCGTAATCGGTGCCACCATCACTTGCACGGGCGCCAACCACAACGGAAAATGCCCCGCAAAGTTTTCAATCAGAATCCCCAAGAACCGTTCCATTGAACCACAGATGGCACGGTGGATCATCACCGGCACGTGCTTCTCGCCATCGGCCCCAATGTAAAACGCACCAAAGCGTTCCGGCAGATTGAAATCCACTTGCGTGGTGCCGCATTGCCAGTCACGGCCAATCGCATCGCGCAGCACATATTCAAACTTCGGACCATAGAATGCACCCTCGCCCGGATTGATTGCGGTTTTGATTTTGCCATCAGAAGCTTCAGCAATTTGCACCAAAACTTTTTGCATGATGTCTTCTGCGCGGTCCCAGTCTGCATCGGTGCCCACGCGCTTTTCAGGGCGTGTGGAAAGCTTCACCACGATCTGTTCGAAACCAAAATCCTTGTAAGTCGACAAGATCAGATCGTTGATTTTCAAACACTCATCAGCCATCTGTTCCGGTGTGCAGAAAATATGAGCATCATCTTGTGTAAAACCGCGCACCCGCATCAGCCCATGCAATGCGCCCGATGGTTCATAACGGTGCACCAAGCCAAACTCAGCAAGCCGCATCGGCAATTCGCGGTAAGAACGCAAACCATGCTTGAACAGTTGCACGTGACCAGGGCAGTTCATGGGCTTCAGCGCAAAAACCTGTTCGTCCTCAGTATGCTCTCCAGCAGAGGTGGCGGCAAACATGCCTTCGCGATACCATTGCCAATGGCCCGATGTTTCCCATAACGATTTATCGAGAAGCTGCGGTGCATTCACCTCCTGATAGTCGAGTTTTGACAAGCGGCGGCGCATATAGGCAATGAGTTGTTGGAAAATCGTCCAGCCTTTGGCATGCCAGAACACCACGCCGGGGCCTTCTTCCTGAAAATGAAACAGGTCCATCTCGCGGCCCAGCTTGCGGTGATCGCGCTTTTCGGCCTCTTCTAAAGCTGTCACATAATTCTGCAAATCTTTGTCATTGGCCCACGCCGTGCCGTAAATGCGCGTGAGCATGGGCTTGGTGGAATCGCCGCGCCAATAAGCGCCTGCCACCTTCATCAATTTGAATGCCGTGCCAATCTTGCCAGTCGATGTCATGTGTGGCCCGCGGCACATGTCCACCCAGCCCCCTTGATCATAGAACTTGATGTCTTCGTTGCCGGGGATGGAATCCACCAGTTCCACTTTGAATCCTTCGCCCTTGGCGCGGAAAAATTCTTTGGCTTCTTCGCGTGTCTTCACCGATTTTGTGAAAGGCTTATCGCGCTGAATAATCTCGCGCATTTTTTTCTCAATCGGCGCAAAGTCCGATTGCGAGAATGGCTCATTGCGGAAGAAATCGTAATAGAAGCCATTTTCAATAACAGGGCCGATGGTCACCTGTGTTCCCGGGTGCAATTCCTGCACCGCCTCAGCCAGCACATGGGCTGCGTCGTGACGAATGAGCTCCAGAGCGCGCTCATCATCCCGCGTTACAATTTGCAACGTGGCATCAGCATTTATAGGATCAGCCAGATCAACCAGCACTCCATTCACGATGGCCGCCACGGCCTTTTTCTCGAGTGATTTGGCTATGGTTGCAGCCACTTGGCTCGCAGACTGCCCTGCTTCCACTTCGCGCTTTGCGCCATCAGGGAATGTCAAAGTGATCATTTAATTCTCCTTTTGCTCACTTCCGCAAACCATCACGGATAAGCCAATGCATTGATCGAAAAACACAAATGCCTGTTTGATCAATGCTGGTCAAGCACAGAAAGTTTTGATCTTAAGCTTCTGTCAATTTTTCGATAACCCGACATTAACCTTAATGCTTCATGTTCACACCATCGTCAGTGTTAACAGTATGTGGGTAACTCGTTATGAAAAAACATCTTCTCGTCGCCTCTCTCGCCTTGTCGGCATTCCTGCCAGTCGCCTCCGCACTGGCCGCTGATATGGATCAGCCCCTTCCACCGCCCCCTCCTCCCGTCACTGAATTGCGTGCTGCGACCTATGACTGGTCAGGTGCCTATGTCGGCGGCTGGGTGGGCAACGCCTGCATCGATGGCACATTGCGCGATAACACAGCAGGCTTGAATTATCTCAACGCAGGTTGTGGCCTCAAGGGCGGCGTCCTAGCGGGTTACAATCACCAAATCGAAGACATCGTGTT
>JANMWK010000187.1:0-4198 GCA_031393975.1 Hyphomicrobiales bacterium | reverse complement strand
GGATTGCACGCGCAAACGAAAACGTCAGCGCCCAAGGGGGTTGAGACTTTGCATTTTTGAAACTCACAATCATGGCATTGAGACGCGCAGAAGCAAGCTCGGGAGATTGACCGCCCGACAGGAAAGCGATGCCGGGAACTGCAGCAGGAACGACCCGCAAAAGGGAACTTACGGTGAGGATGACACCGCTAATTGATTTAGCAAGTCCTGGAGTGGTGATGATGAGTTCCCGATACTTGCGTCGCATCTCCTCAGTTTGCGCAATGCCAAATGCGGCAAACCGCCTGTTGCAGGTTGCAGTGCTCTCGTCCATCGCAAGCAGACCTTTGTCGCCTGCAATCAATGCCCGCGCCGTCTTGATAACATCCGCGTTCATTGCGCGGCCTTCCATTTCCAGTCTCGAATCTCGGGTAAATCCTTGCCGTGTCTGCCAATATAGAGCTTATGCTCGACCAACCTGTCCCGCATGATTTGCTTAAGATAGTCACCCCTGCTACCCAATTCCGGAAGGTGATCAACAACTTCTAGGACGAGGTGGAATCGGTCAAGTTCGTTTTGGACCCGCATATCGAATGGGGTCGTGACGGTCCCTTCTTCCTTGTAACCTTTGACGTGCAAACTACGATTGGTCCGGCGATAGGTCATACCATAAACAAGTGACGGGTAGCCATGAAAAGCGAATATGATGGGCCTATCTTTCGTGAACAGGGCATCATAATCGATGTCGTTCAAGCCATGCGGGTGTATGCGGCTGGGTTGCAAGCGCATCAAGTCAACAATGTTGATAACGCGAATTTTCAATTCAGGCAAATGCTCGC
Organism: Hyphomicrobiales bacterium; assembly: GCA_031393975.1. Taxonomy (GTDB): domain Bacteria; phylum Pseudomonadota; class Alphaproteobacteria; order Rhizobiales; family Aestuariivirgaceae; genus Aestuariivirga. The sequence continues at coordinate 3,380 of JANMWK010000187.1, read as the reverse complement.
GCAAGATGGAAACGGCTGCGAGAATTTCGAGGGTGGGAACATCACCACAGCACGCCATCACTACGTCTGGCTCGCTGACCTGATCGTTGCTCGCCCATTGCCAGATGCCAAGCCCTTGGGTGCAATGCGCGGCTGCCGCGTCGATTGTGAGCCATTGCGGCAGAGCGTGTTTGCCAGCCACCACCACATTGACGTAATGACGGCTGCGCAAACAATGATCCATGATTGATAGCAGGCAATTGGCGTCTGGCGGCAAGTAGACCCGCACGATATCGGCTTTCTTGGCGATGACATGATCGAGGAAGCCCGGGTCCTGGTGCGTGAAGCCATTATGATCTTGTTGCCAGACATGCGATGACAATAGATAGTTCAGTGAGCTAATTTTGCGCCGCCACGGCAATTCTTGGGTGACCTTCAGCCATTTGGCATGCTGGGTGAGCATCGAGTCGACAATTCGGATAAAGCCCTCATAACTGTTGAACAGGCCATGCCGCCCGGTCAGAAGATAGCTCTCCAGCCAACCTTGACATTGATGCTCGCTGAGCATCGAGTCTATAACGCGACCATCGGCTGCAAGAAATTCATCAATATCAATTTCTGGCGCGACCCACTGTCTGTTAGTGACTTCAAAAACTGCGCCCAAGAGGTTGGAAAGCGTCTCGTCGGGACCAAAAACCCTGAAATTTCGCTGCGCTTCGTTTAACTTCACTATATCGCGCAAAAACTTGCCGAAAACCTTCATGTCCTCCGCTTCGACACCGCCGGGAGATGGCACATCGACACCGTGAGACCGATAGTCGGGCATTCGTAAATCGCGCAGAAGTATCCCGCCATTAGCATGGGGATTGGCACCCATTCGCCGGTCGCCTTTCGGGGCGAGATCGGCCAGCTCGGCCAGCAAGCGGCCATTCTCATCGAACAGTTCCTCGGCCTTGTAGCTCTTCATCCAGCTTTCCAACTGGGTCAGATGTTCGGGATGCTTGGCATCAACAATGATTGGCACTTGATGTGATCTGAATGTACCTTCGTTTTGCAGCCCGTCCACGATCTTTGGTCCAGTCCAGCCCTTAGGTGATCGCAGCACGATCATCGGCCAGCGTGGTCGTGTGGTATCATCATTCTGGCGGGCATTGTTTTGGAATGCCCGAATGTCACCAATGGCTTTTTCCATAGCCGCAGCCATGAGCTGGTGCATTTTATCCGGCTCGTCGCCTTCCACGAAATAGGGTGTCCAGCCGCAACCTTTGAAAAACTGTTCCAGTTCGTCAGAATCGATACGGGCCAAGATTGTAGGGTTGCTGATTTTATAGCCATTGAGATGCAAGATGGGCAGAACAACCCCATCAGTTTTGGCGTTCAAAAGTTTGTTTGAGTGCCATGCCGTGGCGAGAGGTCCAGTCTCAGCTTCGCCGTCACCAACCACACAGGCGACAATCAAATCAGGATTATCGAAGGCCGCGCCAAAGGCATGACTGAGTGAATATCCAAGTTCGCCGCCTTCGTGAATGGATCCGGGAGTTGAGGGTGCGACATGGCTTGAAATTCCGCCGGGAAATGAAAACTGCGTAAAAAGCTTTTTTAACCCAGCTTCGTCTTCGCTGATATCAGGATAGATTTCACTATAGCTGCCTTCGAGGTATGTATTGCCAACCAACGCTGGTCCACCATGCCCTGGACCGGATATGTAGATCATGTTGAGGTCATATTTTTTGATGACCCGGTTCAAATGCACATAAATAAAATTCTGGCCGGGCGTTGTGCCCCAATGACCAACCACCACCGGTTTTACGTTGGCGAGTTTAAGTGGCTCGCGTAATAGCGGATTATCGTAGAGATAGAGTTGCCCAACAGAAATGTAATTCGCAGCCCTCCAATACGCATGCATTTTGCGCGTTTCGTCAGGTGACAACGTAAATGGCGTATCCGGCAACTTCTTGCCGTTATTCCGGTTCAATTTCCGTTCTGTTGGAATGATACCGTTCATTTTTCGGTGACTCCAAAGATATTAAACTCAACGGTGGTTGAAAGCTCCGCCAAGCCAGAAATGAACCGTGCTTCGACAGACAATGTTTATGGCTCGTTTAAGTTCCAAACAGCAACCAAAAGGCGCCCAGCGACTTAAGAAATTATCGATGGGCGATACCTTCAAAACCATCTTTGCGTACTGAATAATTAGTTCGGATCAAGAAAGCCCCTTACGGTTCGTGCGATCATGATTTCCTCGTCAGTGTGGATCACTCTCACTTTCACACGACTGACATCTGCCGAAATCAGCGGTGCATGCTCGGCGTTGCGTTGGTGATCCACTTCAATTCCAAGAAAATCCAATCCGCTACAAATTCGAGTGCGGACAACAGACGCATGTTCGCCAATACCGCCAGCAAACACCAATTGATCCAGCCCACCCAACGCGGCTGCAAATGAACCGATGAATTTTTTGACTTGATAACAAAACAATGACACAGCCTCGGCCGCTCGCACATCCTGCTTTTCGCTGTCCAATAACACCTGCATGTCGGCACTGGTTTCAGATATCCCGAGCAAGCCGGATTGAAAATTGATCATCTCGGCGAATTGCTTTGTGTTCATATTTTCAGTAAGTGCAAGATAGGACACTAGACCCGGATCGACATCTCCCGAGCGGGTGCCCATGAGCAACCCTGACGTGGGGGTAAATCCCATGCTCGTATCAACAGGCGCGCCCTTATGCACCGCAGCGAGACTTGCGCCATTGCCGAGATGAGCAAGTATAACGCGGCCTCGTGCGGCTTCTGGTCCGGCGAGACGAACGAGCTCTTCCATGAGGAACGCATAGGATAACCCGTGAAACCCAAACCGCCTCACGCCCTGCGCTTCAAAGCGGCGCGGGATTGGCATAAGTTGTGCCACGCGGGGCAAGCTGTGGTGAAATGCCGTATCAAAACACGCGACCTGCAGCAGAGTCGGAAATTGATTCTGAAACACTTCAATGAGCTCAATTTCACCTGGCAAATGCTGGGGGTCGAATGGGCTGAACCTATGGAGTTCTGCAACCATTTCAGGTGTAATTTTCTGAGCTTGGCTATATGTTGGTCCCCCATGCACTATGCGATGCCCTATCGCAGATATTGTTTCGCTGTCATGCTGTTTTTGAATCCAATCCACAAGAACGCTCACTGCGGCTGAATAATCCGATACTTGCATACCACGCGAAAAATTGTCCTCCGTTCTCAAACCGTTGACATGCAGAGTGGAATCGCTTTGCGCAATGCGCTCGATTGCACCCTCATATATCCGCCGCAGATATCCGTTGGCTTCGAAAAGCGAAAATTTGATGCTTGATGATCCACCGTTAATGGTGAGTATGCTGGCACTAACTTTATTCATCCGGCATCCCCATC
>JANMWK010000155.1:0-11945 GCA_031393975.1 Hyphomicrobiales bacterium | reverse complement strand
TGTGTCACCGCGGATCAAGTTGATCTGGAAAGCCGCCCCATATCTGTCGATCAAAATGCCGAACCCGCGGGCGCCGCTGGTCAGGTTGCTGCGGCGTCCGTGGCGCATCTTTTGCCCAGCACGGGCCCCACTTACGTGACCCTCACGATATCCCAATCTGATCCCGCCGATATGACGCAGAAATCGAATTCGTCCAAGACGGCCATCACTTCGGGCAGTGGCTTTGTTGTGTCTGACGACGGCTATGTGATGACAGCAGCCCATGTGGGTGTGGCTAAAGGCAATGATGTTTCCGCGCGGGCGGCCAATGGTCGGATTTATTCTGGCAGCGTGATCGGTATTTTGCCCGCCAATGACATGGCAATCATCAGGTTGCGCAGCTTCTCGGGTCGCGCCGTGGCGCCCGCATCGCCTGGCTGCATGGCCAAAGGCGATCTCGTTTATACGCTCGGCAAGCCCCATGGCAGTGGTGACACGGCCCGTCTGGGTGCTTTGGAAGCCAAGCATTTTGGTCGCGCAGTGATCTATGGAAAATTCGGATATCCTGATGCGATAGTTCTCCACATGGGCACACAACGCGGAGAATCTGGAGGCCCAGTTTTCGACGGCAAAGGCAATTTGGTTGGCATGGTGGTGAGCACATTGTCAGACACTAATGGCCAGTCCATCAATCTGGCCCATGCTATTCCAGCCACAACTCTGGGAAATTTTCTTTGCAGTCAAACATCTTGCAGCGCTGCTTGGAGTGCAGTTGCTAGTAAATCGGTCGATGCTTGCGGCTAAGGAATAAGCACAGTCACCCCAGTTGTCTTGCGTGCTTCCAAATCTCTGTGCGCCTGAGCGGCGTCCTTCAATGCATAATGTTGATTGATTGAAATCTTCACTTTTCCCGTGGCAACCATTTGAACCAAATCCTCACTAACAGTACGGAAGTCATTGTCTGTGCTCACAAAAGCATAAAGTGTAGGGCGCGTCACATAAAGTGATCCACGCGCCGCGAGCAGCCCCAGATCGAGCGCTTTTATCGGTCCTGACGCGTTCCCAAAACTCACCAAAATTCCATGCGGCGCCAAGCAATCGAGCGATGTCATCAAGGTCGCCTGCCCCACACCGTCATAAACCACTGGCACACCTTTACCGGCCGTAATCTCACGCACTCGTGCCACTACATTCTCAGTCGCAGAATTAATCACATGGGCACAGCCATGCGCCAACGCCATCTCGATTTTTTCTGCTGCGCCAACGACGCCAATCACCGTGGCACCCAAAGCCTTGGCCCATTGCGAGAGTATAAGCCCCACGCCACCCGCCGCCGCGTGCAGCACAATTGTGTCACCCGCCTTCACCCCATAACTGGAGCGCAGCAGATAACGCACCGTCATGCCTTTCAGCATCATGCCTGCGGCTGTTTCGTCGCTGATTGTAGCAGGCAATTTCACCAAGCGATTGGCCGGAAAATTCCGCGCCTCGGCATAGGCCGCCGGCGCACCTGTGCCATAGGCCACGCGGTCACCCAGTGAAAATCCAAGCACACCTTCACCCAATGCTTCGACCACACCAGCCGCCTCAGAGCCAAGCCCGCTGGGCAAAGGCACGGCATAAAGCCCGCTGCGCTGATAAGTATCGATGAAGTTGAGGCCAATTGCTGTGTGCCGAATGCGAACCTCACCGGCCGCAGGTGGTGGTAATTCCACATCGACAAATTCCAGAACTTCTGGCCCGCCAATTTTTTGAAACCGAATAGCTTTCATTCCGTAAATCCTTCCAGCAAGCTGCGCATGGCGACCACCAGCTTTTCCCAATTCAAATCTTCTAGCGCAATCACCTGCACATCCAGCACCGCAGCTTTACCCATCAAAGCATTATAACGTGCGCTGTTTTTAACTTCATCAAATAAGTCAGTTGTTACCAACACACCCACATTTTCGCCAGGTCTACCAAAATGGTCCCCTAGATTATCCGCTTCATGCACAGCATCCATCAGGCGATTGCGATGTTTGCGGTCTTGCATATCAAGCTCCGCCCGGAAGGCCTTGCAAGACACAAAACACAGTCGTTCAGCTTTGCGGGCAATCAAATCAATTTCATTTTCACCGGTGAAGCTTTTCACTTGCCAGCCAATCACCTGACCATAAATGGCTTCATCTGCGCCCGCTTCCATGGCGGCCAGCCAAGCCAACTCTTCCAGCCATCCACCTGACAAATAGCGCCTGCCCTTCACTTCACAAATGGCATGGCCATGGTCTTCGCGCACCACCATGCCAAATTTCTGCAGCTCAGCCACAAGCGCATGGCCGTCTTGATCCAAGGTCGAAGGCGATATTTCAACATGGCGCAAAAAATCTTCGGTCGATTTAAAAATCCGATCGCGCACTTTTTCGAACAGGTTATAATTGCTGGCGATCAATTTTGAGAGCGGCCCATGCTCAGCGGCCAGCATCGTATCACCATGCACGGATTTCAACCAAGCGCCGCGTTCCTTCAAAATTCCGTCAATGCTGGTGCTATTCATAATGCCTTTATTGCCCTAAAGAATGTGACTTTCCAAGGGAAAGAACATGAGCGTCAAAATTTCATCGTTGGTTGAATCGGTCGGATTCCCTCCTATTGCTGAGGCCATGAGTTGGGTAAAACCGCAGGCCGGAAATCGTGCACTTCTCAATATGTGCCAAGCGGTGCCGAGCTATCCGCCCGCCGAGACATTACAGACCGAAATTGCAAGATTGGCCCATGAGCCTAACACTGGCGGCTACACAGATATTTTCGGCATTGCTCCCTTGCGCAGTGCCTATGCCAAACACATGAGCATTGATTATGCCACCGCGATTGAGCCCGCAAATGTCGCCATAACGACAGGCTGCAACCAAGCCTTTTCAGCATCCATTATGGCCATTGCCAAAGCGGGTGATAACGTCATCATCCCTGCTCCCTATTATTTCAACCATCAGATGTGGCTGACTATGATGGGTATTGAAATTCGCGCTATCCCGGCTTTTTCTGACGTCATCGACCACCCCAGAGCGCCAGATGCGGCACCACTAATTGACAGCCGCACCCGCGCCATTGTGCTGTGCACACCCAATAATCCGACTGGTGCAATTTATCCTTCTGCCGAGTTGGAGGCCTTTTACACTCTCGCCAAATCGGCAAATATCATGCTGATTTTGGATGAAACCTATAAGGACTTCCGGCCCAATGCCGCAGCGCCGCACCAGCTGTTCAATCACCCAGATTGGCAAAATACTTTGATCCAACTTTACAGTTTTTCAAAAATCTACGCTCTGGCGGGTTATCGCTTGGGCGCCATGATCGCCGGACCAGAAATTTTGCATGAAGTGGCAAAAATTTTAGATTGCATGACCATCTGCCCGCCGCATATCACGCAACGTGCTGTAGTGTTTGGACTCACTGAACTTGAGGACTGGAAGACCGAGAAAAAACTGGTGATGAAGCAGCGCCTCGACGCTTTGCGCGAAAGTTTTAAAACCGCGGGTTTGGGCTATAGGCTGGTCAGCAGCGGGGCCTATTTCGCTTACATAAAACATCCCTTTGCTGAACCCTCAAAATCCGTGGCTAAACGCTTGGCTCAGGACAATGATTTATTGTGCCTGCCCGGCAGCATGTTTGGCCCCGATCAAGAATCTTATCTGCGTTTGGCTTTTGCCAATGTGGAAACTGGGCGAATGGTTGAACTTTCGGAACGGCTCATAGAGAGTCAAAGCCAACTCAGGCAAACTCCATAATCACCTGATCAACACTAAGACTATCACCCACCACCGCATTGATTGTCTTGATCACAACATCTCGTTCGGCACGTAGCACATTCTGCATTTTCATGGCCTCGATAATGGCCAGTGTGTCGCCCGCTTTCACATCCTGCCTCTCGTGGACCGCAATTGAAATCACCAATCCCGGCATGGGGCATAGAAGTTTCTTAGACGTATCCGCCGGTTTTTTTGCAGGCATCAGCCGCACCAATTCGGCTTCACGCGTCGTGTAAACAAAAGCATCAACACGGGCGCCACGGTGGCTGAGGCGATATCCATTGGCGAGTTTCTGAACCTGCATCGTAACGCCCGCTGCCGTAATGCAGTGCTGACCCGGTTGCCAACCGCACCGATCAGCTAAGCGTTCAGTTTCTTCGGTCACTTCAATTTTAAGCCACACCTCGCCCAGTTTCACTTCGCGCATCGTGGCGAAATTAACTTTGCGACCGTTCATCTGGCCTGAGATCTGGCGTTTGCGGCGATTTTCGATGTGGTCCAGCAAACAGGCCACCTGAACAAATTTTTCTGGTGCCGTAATCACGACGCCCCTGAATCCACCTTCAAATTCCTCGGCAATGAAGCCGGTGGAAATGACGCCGGATTGCCACCGTGGATGATCCATAATTGCCGCTAAAAACGGAATATTATGTTGAATGCCTTCAATATAAAACCTATCCAGCGCCTCACTCATCGCGCTAATTGCAGTGGAGCGCGTGGGCGCGTGCGTGCAGAGCTTGGCAATCATTGGGTCGTAATAGATTGGGATCTCACCCCCCTCAAAAACGCCTGTATCATTGCGAAGTGTAATGCCATCCGAAAAATGCTCCGTGGGCGGACGATATTTTACCAAGCGGCCAATGGATGGCAAGAAATTGCGATAGGGGTCTTCAGCATAAATGCGGCACTCAATTGCCCAGCCCTTCATCACAACATCAGACTGCTTGAGTTGCAGTTTTTCGCCGTAAGCCACGCGGATCATCTGCTCGACCAGATCAATCCCTGTCACCAGTTCTGTGACCGGATGCTCCACCTGCAACCGCGTATTCATTTCTAAAAAATAGAAAGATCGATCTTGCTCCACTACAAATTCTACGGTGCCCACACTGTCGTAATTCACCGCACATGCTAGCGCCACCGCCTGCTCGCCCATCGCTTCACGCGTCGCTTCATCCAGCAAAGGTGATGGCGACTCTTCAATCACTTTCTGATTCCGCCGTTGAATGGAGCATTCGCGCTCGCCCAAATGAATCACATGACCATGCTTATCGCCCAACACTTGAATTTCGATGTGGCGCGGATTGACGATAAACTTCTCGATAAAAACTCGGTCATCGCCAAATGAATTCTGGGCTTCCGAGGCGGCACGCTCCAAACTTTCACGCACTTCATCACGCGAATGCGCAATGCGCATCCCCTTGCCGCCTCCGCCCGCCGAAGCTTTGATCATCACCGGATAGCCGATGCCATCCGAAATGCGGAGAGCCTCATCGGCACTGGTAATCACCCCCACATGCCCCGGCACCACAGACACACCCGCTGCAAGTGCCGCTTTCTTCGCAGCAATCTTATCGCCCATCGCATCAATGGCACCTGCATTGGGGCCAATGAAAATAATTCCAGCCTCAACACAAGCCCGCGCAAAGGGCGCCCGCTCCGATAGAAATCCATAACCGGGATGAACCGCCTCGGCCCCTGTCGCCTTGCAGGCCGCAATAATCTTCTCGATCATCAAATAAGATTGGGCCGCAGGGGCTGGCCCGATGTTGACTTTCTCATCGGCCATGTCGACATGCAGGGCTCGCGCATCTGCATCTGAATAGACCGCAACAGTTGCAATGCCCATGGCCCGCGCCGTCTTGATAATCCGACAGGCGATTTCACCTCGATTGGCAATGAGAATTTTTTTAAACATGCTGAGCCGCTCTATTTTTGCCTATCGTTAGACAGAGTCTGGCTGCGGTCAAGGCTAAATCAGTTTCGACAGCGAGCGAGCCACAACACGAACCTCGCGTTCAATTTCATCGATCATCAAATGAAAACCAAGATCAAACGTGCGTTGGTGATGTGTCGCACAAAAAAATGAACCCACAGCCATAATGGCTGGAAAAAGAGTGCGGGCCTCATCCATGGCCACCGGATTAGCAGATGATGGTTCTTCGATATAACCAATCGTCGCATCCAGACAGGCCGCAACCAAATAATACCCAAAGACGCGAAAATGCCCAGCGCGCCTTTCCCAAGTTTGAAGATTTTCCAATACACTTGCGCGAATGACAGCCTTTCAGACACTTCTCAGTGGTTGGCTTTGCGTGAACAATAATGATAATCACGCACATGGACACTCTCACCCTCTTCGGCCTGTTTGCTGTTTCAACGATGTTGATTACTTACACGCTGGAAAACCGCAGCCATTGGATGGTGTTGTTATTCGCCATCGCCTGTGCATTAGGCTCGACCTATGGTTTTCTGCAAGGTGCTTGGCCCTTTGGCGTGATTGAAGCGGTGTGGACGGTGATTGCTCTCAAACGCTGGAATGATCGGCGCAGCTGAGCCTATTTGAGTTCTTGCTCAGCTGCATCAGGTAACGGCCCATAACCATTTTCTTTTAGAAAACTTGCAAGCGCTTTTGGGAACGCAATGGTCTTGAGATTATCGCTGGGGCAATCGTCGATCTTTTGACCGCTTGTGCATTCCTGCGGTCCAAACTCCGCTGACCTATCATAATTCTCCATTACCGTGGACCATGCATCGGCGCCGTCACCTAAACGCATTTTGCTCGCCACCCAAGCAACGAGGAAACCATTGGATTTCCATAAATCCGCATTAATTTTGGCTTGATATTCCATACCCGCCAAATCTTGTTTCAACCGCGAGCGCATGGGTGCTTCCTCGCTCACATCGTCGACACTGCCGTTTTGAAATTTTGAAATGTGAAGGGGAGCAAACGAGCCAGCGTATGAATCAAAGGCATAGAGAAATGCATTATCAACACTCAGAAGCTCTTGCCCGCCGTCGCCATCAACATCTTCAAACCAATAGCCGCCGCCATCGAGCTTTCCTAAATCTTTCAGTGACCAACCCGATGCTGACTCCATTTTAAATGCAATCCACGTATTCGTGCAGCAATGAGCGCCACCCGTAAATCGATTGAAAACCAGTTGTGGCACAGCTGATTTTGGATCGAGCTTCATAAGTGCAGCTCCCGACCCACTGTCGGCAAAATCGCCATCTTTGCCAACGGTAAAAGAAAACTGCGGGCTGTCAGGCTGGCCCCCAAAAACCACCGTAGAATATTGATTGTGACCGGTTTTTTCCAACTTCACCGTCACAGACAAATCATCAGACGAAAGTTGAACTGGCTTATCTTTTTCATACACTGATAAAACATTCGAGTTGGGATCTGCCTTCCAAACCGTTTCGATGTAAAGCGCTCCATTCGAAAGCAAGGCATCGCTGGGCAATTGGTTCAAATATTCATTCTTCTTTTTGAGCTCTTCTACACTGTTGGTCACATAAGGGCCAAGCACCACACCGTAATATCCACTCTCCGAATAAACTACGCGTGATCCTTCACTTCCCAGCACCCGCGCTATGCCGATGGCATCATCCAAATTTTTTGTGGAAGCCACGGCAAGCCAATGTTTATTACCGGAAAGCTTGAAATTTTCAGCTTTTGCCGCACCTGCAAACAACACCGTTGAACTCAACACCAGACCAAATATCAATTTGCTCATGTTTCACCTCGTGTCTGTGATCTTAACGGGCAATTCAGGCGGCTCAAGGGTGTCCTCAAGCTTTCCGGAGAATATTTGCACACTTGCCGCATTCCAGCTAAAGGCCAGCCCATGAATATGCATGTCCCAAAAGTCGGCCTCGTCCAGCTCGGCTGTCCGAAGAACCTTGTTGATAGTGAACGCATCCTCACCCAGCTGCGCGCTGAGGGCTATAGAATTGCCCCCGGCTATGATGATGCTGATGTGGTGATTGTGAATACGTGTGGATTTTTAGATAGCGCCAAGGCTGAAAGTCTGGCCGCCATCGGCGAAGCCATGGAAAAAAATGGCCGCGTGATTGTCACAGGCTGTTACGGCATTGAAGCAGACACGATCCGCCAGTCTCATCCCAATGTTCTGGCCGTTACGGGTCCGCACCAATATGAGCAAGTGGTGGCCGCTGTTCACGAAGCTCTGCCACCCCAGCATGACCCGCGTTATGATTTGGTGCCACCGCAGGGCCTGCACCTCACGCCGCGCCACTATTCTTATCTGAAAATCTCCGAAGGCTGCAACAACCGCTGCACATTTTGCATAATTCCATCCATTCGTGGCGATCTCGTTTCACGCCCGATGGCCGCCGTGCTCTATGAAGCGGAACGCTTGGTCAAGGCTGGCGTGAAAGAATTGCTGGTGATTTCGCAAGATACTAGCGCCTATGGCATGGACATCAAATACGCCGAGTCAAAATATAAAGGCCGCGAAGTGCGGGCCAAATTTTATGACATGGCCAAAGAGCTTGGCGATCTGGGTGCCTGGGTGCGGATGCATTATGTCTACCCCTACCCGCATGTAGACGACGTTATTCCACTGATGGCCGAAGGTAAAATTTTGCCCTATCTGGATATCCCCTTCCAGCATGCTTCCCCCACGGTTCTGAAATCCATGCGCCGCCCTGCGAACCAAGAAAAGGTTTTAGACCGCTTGGCCAAGTGGCGCTCAATCTGCCCGGACATCGCCGTGCGCTCCACCTTCATCGTGGGCTTCCCCGGTGAAACTGATGCTGATTTTGAATTTCTGCTCGACTGGATGAAGGAAGCCAAATTAGAACGCGTAGGCTGCTTTAAATATGAACCCGTATCGGGCGCCAAAGCCAATGATCTCGGCCTGCCGCAAGTGCCAGACGACGTGAAAACCGAACGCTATGCAAGGTTTATGGAAACTCAACAGGTGATTTCCGAGGCCGCTCTCCAATCCAAAGTGGGCCGAGTGATGGATGTGTTGGTCGATGAAATCGACGACGAAAACGACGAGGCGGTGGCTCGCAGCCCATGGGACGCCCCAGAGATTGACGGCAATGTGTTCATCCCCGGCGGAACCGATTTGAAGCCAGGGGATATGGTCAAGGTGAAGATTGTTGAAGCTGAGGAATATGACTTGGTGGGTGAGCGGGTTTAAGAGCCCTCACAGCGGAATATTGTCATGCTTCTTCCACGGATTTTCCAACTGTTTGCCTTTCAGCATATCCAGTGCTCGTGCCACCCGCCTACGGGTTGAGTGTGGCATGATCACATCATCCAAAAACCCGCGCTCTGCCGCCACAAAAGGATTGGCAAAACGGGCTTCGTAATCTTTAACACGCGCGGCGATTTTACCTTTGTCACCAAGTTCGGCACGGTAGATAATTTCCACTGCCCCCTTGGCTCCCATCACTGCAATCTCAGCCGTGGGCCACGCGTAATTTAAATCACCGCGCAGATGCTTGGACGCCATAACAACATAGGCCCCGCCATAGGCTTTGCGGGTTATGATTGTGATTTTTGGCACGGTGGCTTCAGCATAGGCAAACAACAGTTTTGCGCCGTGCTTGATCAATCCACCATATTCCTGCGCTGTGCCTGGCAAGAAGCCGGGCACGTCAACGAGGGTTATAATGGGAATATTAAAGCAATCGCAAAAGCGCACAAACCTTGCACCTTTGCGCGCCGCGTCAGAATCGAGAACGCCCGCCAGCACCATCGGTTGATTGGCGACGAGGCCCACGGTGCGGCCCTTGATCCGCGCCAGCCCGGTAATGATGTTCTTGGCATGGGCTTCCTGAATTTCGAAGAAATCCCCATCATCAACCGTCTTTTGAATCAGCTCATGCATATCATAGGGTTGATTGGGATTGGCGGGGATCAACGTGTCGAGTGAATCATCGCGGCGCTCGGCATCATCCGTGTACGGAATTTCAGGAATGGTTGAAGTGTTGGATGATGGCAGAAAATCAATCAGGCGGCGCATTTGTAATAGCGCCTCCACATCATTATCGTAAGCCTTGTCGGCGATGGACGAGCGCGTGGTGTGCACGGATGCCCCGCCTAGTTCCTCCGCTGTCACGGTTTCATTCGTGACAGTCCTCACCACATCCGGCCCGGTTACAAACATATAGCTTGTGTCGCGCACCATGAAAATGAAGTCAGTCATGGCTGGTGAATAGACATCGCCGCCAGCACAAGGCCCCATGATCACCGAGATTTGCGGGATCACGCCTGAGGCCAGCACATTGCGCTGAAACACTTCGCCATAGCCGCCTAGCGCATCCACGCCCTCCTGAATGCGCGCTCCGCCTGCATCATAAAGCCCGATGATGGGCGCACGGTTGCGCAACGCCATGTCTTGCAGCTTGGTAATTTTACGCGAATGAGTTTCGGACAATGAACCGCCAAACACTGTAAAATCTTTGGCAAACACATAGACCACACGGCCATTCACCGTGCCCCACCCGGTCACCACGCCATCGCCTGGAATTTTGGTTTTTTCCATACCAAAATCGGAACTGCGATGTTCAACGAACATGTCAAACTCTTCGAACGAATTTGCATCCATGAGAAGTTCAATGCGTTCACGTGCTGTCAGCTTGCCCCGCGCATGTTGGGCATCGGAACGCTTCTTGCCGCCGCCAGCGCGTGCCTCTGCGCGTCGACGTTCTAAACTCTCAAGAATCTCTTGCATAAACCAGCTCCCATTGGGAGCAGGTTAGGCAGGCGTTAGAAAAAGGTCAAACGCGCCTACAACGCTGCCTTAATCACAGCATCAATCTTCGGCACGGCAGCAGCGCAGAAGCCCGCATTATCAGCCTTGGCTGCAGCTTCGGTTTCACTCCACAAGGCATCCAAGTCGCCCTGCGCAAGGCCGCTTTTCTGTTCAGCGCGTTGCACCGCATCGCCCAACTGGCTGGATTTGCTGCTGTCGAGTTTAGGCGTACACACTTTGCCAGCCACACCTGCGGCATAAGCACTGACCAATTCCGCAGGCGCTGCATGTGCCATCACAGCGCCTAAAGTGAGAGCGGAAGCAAAAAGCAGGGAAAGAATAAGGCGCGATGTCATGTTAATCCTCGAATGGTTGATGAAGGCTGTTTGGCCAATAATCGTGACAGGCTAAGGGCGCGATTGTGGCAAAATCAATTAAAGCTTGAGAAGGTTAAGAAACTGCAAGCTGCCATCAAAATCAATGCGGCGAAAAGCACGGCGCGCATTGGCCTCGTCGTCCTGACCCCATGTGGCGATTTGGAAATCTTCTTCCACATGCGCTGCTTCCCAGCCCTGTTCGGCTGAAATAGCCCCAGCGGTCAACATCAAGCCCAACAAAGCTGATCCGGTCAGCGTCGTTAGATTATGGGCAACCGTTAGCTCAAAATTCGATAGACTTGCCACATGGGCTTCGACTTTCGCTATCGTCGCTCCATCCTGCTTTTGATGTATTATGCCTGAAACAAATGTGACCTTCGCATCCATCGCCGCAGAGGCCCATGCTACGATGGGGTCCCAAGCAGCTTGCTGCAATGCAACTAAATTCTCCGGTGCTTCAGCGCGGTAACACACCATGTCCGACCCAGCAAATTCAACCACCTGCCCTGCCACAAACTTGCGTTCGAGCCCAGCCCGGTCAATTGCGGTGTTGGCCAATTTGGTGAGCGGCATGGCGGCAGGGTTGATAAACTCAATCTGCGCATTCCATTCCGCAGCAATGGCTTCGGCCAAAGCGCTCGATGGCAAAACCAATTTGGCCTTCATGGGCGTTTTCACGCCGCGTCCATCTAATGCTATGCTCAGCTCATCCGTAACCGTCGCCAGTTTGTAAAATTTCTTCGGCAGGGGTCGGACAATGCGGTCCCGCGAAAGGCGTTCCCAGCGCTCATCTGCCGTTTCAGTCGTCAAATCTTTGTGCATCAAATCCAAGCTTTTCAAATGTATCAATCATGTGGTCTGGCAAAGGAGCCGTAATATCAACAATGCCTTCGCGCGGATGGGGAAACACAACACGCCGTGCATGGAGGTGCAATTTGTTGATGATCCCCTCCGGCAATTCTAAATCACCATTATATTTATTATCGCCGAAAATCGCGGTGCCAATATGCGCTGTGTGGGCCCGCAATTGGTGCTGCCTGCCTGTGAGTGGTTTTAGAGATAGCCATGCC
>JANMWK010000131.1:0-12369 GCA_031393975.1 Hyphomicrobiales bacterium | reverse complement strand
TAAAATCCTCGCAAGCGTTGCATTGGCAGCAATTCTATCAGTCCCGGCGTTGGCTGAAGATTATGACGCATTGAGCCACGCCGATGGAATTTCACTTTCGGCGGGCGATTCTTCGCGCGCCAATATCGCCATTCAAACGCCAACCCCATGGCCCGCCTATTTGAACAACACCACAATTTATGGCAGCGGCGCACAGGGCGCAGATCTTATTGAGATGTATTTGAAGAAATTTTCTGTTACACAACAAGCAAGTCCCAGCACAGTGATCAACATTAACCAGCCCACCAAGTGAATTATGGAGGCCAGTTTTGAAAATCGCATTTTTGCAATCATTGAAGAGCCTCTGCCATAAGTTTCAGAGAGACGAGTCTGGCATTGCGCTGATTTATGTAACAGCGGCACTTCCGGTCATTATCGGGTTTAGTTTGCTGGCCATTGACGTGGGGCGGCTTTCGACTTTGCAATCCACTTTACAACATGGTGCGGATGCGCTGGCGCTGGCGGGTGCAGGAGAGTTGGATGGGCATCCGGGAGCCATCACACGGGCCAATAATGCGATCGACAAACTGATCACCACGAACACAAGTCTGTTTGCCACATCAGTGGTAACTATCAATGGCGCTAGTGTACCAAACAACGACGCTCACAGATGTTATTTACATTCGCTACCGAAGCAAGCAGAAGGTGGCGATGCGGTGCCAATTCCCAATGGCTCTTATTTCTGTCAACCTAACACGACCAAGGGCGATGCAGCCGCACAATATGTCGAAGTGATAGTAACGCCGCAGTCCTTCAACACGATTTTCCCGGTAAATTTTTCAGGCGCAGGGATCACGACTGCGAGTGCAACTGCGGTGGCGGGCAGGCATCAATCGACGTGTGTTTACACCCCAATGTTCATGTGTAACCCGCTTGAACCAGTTGGAAATACTGATGTCTATCGGACTACAGAACTTACAAGTCACGTCAGTACACGCCAAGAGATGCGACGATTGATCGAATTGAAATCACACTCCACTCAATGGTCGCCTGGAAATTTTGGGTTTCTTACTGTGCCGCTGGGAAATGGTGCGAACCCATTGGGTGATGCTATTGCCTCGGGGTACCCAAGTTCTTGCCTTATCCAAGATACTCTTACAACTCAACCCGGCAACATTTCCGTGTCCAGAGACGCTTTCAATGTGCGGTTTGATGACTATACTGGCAGCTATTCCAAGAGCAATTCCAACTACTTTCCAGCTCAGGACGTACGGAAAAATTATGACTGGAAGAGGAATACGCAAGGCAACGTCACAGGTCAGCAGACAGAATGTACGACTAGTGCCACATCGCCGATAACAGACCATACTTATGCCTATGGCTTGCCACGAGACACGTGCTCGCTCGCGGGCACATGTACACTTGGTAACGGTCGCATGGGCGAAGGTGACTGGCACAATGAATTTACCGCTTACATGCAATTCAACTACGACAACGCTGGATTGACCCGACCAAAGGCAGCAGACGGTTCAACCTTTCTATCAACCAACCCGCCGTCTCGCTATGAACTTTACCTTGCAGAAATTAGCGCTGGTTTAAACGCAAGTTCAAAAAGCCATGCCTACCCAGGGTGCTATACAGGAAGTGCTGCGCCTGCAAACGCATCGGATCGGAGGTTGCTTTATGCAGCAATATTGAATTGCAATGCCCAACCGATTGGCAATGGCAGTACTTCTGGGCTTGTGCCTGCGGCATATGGAAAATTCTTTATTACGGAACCAATGAACTCCGCTCAATCGTCATTGTGGACTGAACTTGTTGGGATCGAAGTCCCGGGAACGGATAATAGTCATTATCCGGAATTGGTACAGCTTTATAGGTGATGACTACGATGACGGCGTTCAGCCCTAATATTAGAAGCTTCAAAAATGACCAAAGCGGCACCGCGTTGATAGAGCTTGCCGTTGTGCTTCCAATCCTATTAGCCATTAGTCTCGGCGTGTTTGAATTTGGCAATGCTATCTATGGGCGCCATCTCATTGAAAATGGTGTGCGCGATGCTGCGCGCTATGCGGCCGGTCTAAAGAGTAGTATTGCTGACGGGGATGTGAAATGCATTGCTCTAACTGGTGGAATCCAAGGAGGCAATTGTACTCCGGGCACCTCTCCTAGCTGCACCACAACCTGCCGTGTAGCGTGGTGGAACAACGCAAGCACTATTACGGTAACACCCACTCCAGTACCCAATGGCCCAACAAGTTGTGGCACGACACAATGTTATCGTGGTCCAGACCCGATTATGCTAGTAACCGTATCAACAGATGTTCCTTACGCTGGCCTCGGTTTTCTGGGATACTTTGGGCTTTCAAACTTGACCATGCATGTTCAGCATGAGGAGAGGCTGTATGGCATCCGCTAAGTGCAAAAATCTTCTGCAAGACACAAGCGGTGCGGTGATGGTTGAATTCACTGCGGCGGCCACCGTGTTTTTGCTCTTACTGTTTGGCTCTGTAGAGTTTGCCAATTTGTTTTATCAATGGAATGCCGCCACCAAGGCTGTACAATGGGGTGCCCGCGTTGCTGCTGTGTCTGATCCAGTAGCAAGCAACCTAAAGACACTAATCGGCACAGAGGACGGCACAACACCTGGTGTTGTGTCCACTGCTAATTACGATTGTACGTGTGGCTGGGATCAAGCAACCACCACCATGAAATGCTCTGGTTCGGTACCAACGGGAGCAATAGCTTGCACATATGATGCAGCAGCGTTGCAAACGTTAGTGTTTGGGCGAGGTGCCAACGGCGCCGTCTACCAAACCTGTCAGACCAGCCCTGCCAACATTGGGATGTGCAACCTGTTTCCGGGTCTTGCCCTTGAGAATGTGACCGTCGAATATAAATATACTCGCCTTGGCTATGCTGGCCGCCCGGGTTCCGGCGGCAATACAGGCGGACCCGTACCAACGATCACAGTTAGTCTTCATCAACGCGTGATTGCAGTGGATCCGAATGTGCTAAAATTCCAATTTGTCCTGATCGGTGGATTAATGAAAATCGGCAATACCGCCTTCACGGGTTCCATCGACATGCCCAGTTTTGCCACAACAGTGACTGGTGAAGACCTTGCCAAGGCGGGGAGTTGAAATGCTGCAAATTTTCAATCGCTCCACCAAAAAAGATAAGCGCATTCTGCAGATCGGCTTTGTCACGCAGAACGCGGCGACGGGTGCACAGCTGAAAGACTTCATCGCCAAGCGCGATGGCGTGTTGGTGCAATTGATCGCCAGCGCCAATGTGACCGAGGCTAAGGTCCCCAAAGGCATCGGCGTGTTCGTTTATGATCTTGATGATGTGGGTGAAGCCTCACTCAAAGAATTTGACCGCTTCATGACGCAGCGCCCGCAGGACATTCCTGTGATTGTGCTGGCCCCGGATGTGGAAGATGCATTGGTGCGCTGGTTCATGCGGCTGCGCGTGGCTGATTGGGTGAAATCGCCCTTAAGCCCAGGCGAGTTGATAGCCGCTTGCGGCCGCGTGATGAGCTTGAATGATTCTGGTCGCCAAGAAGTAAAATGCATGACGTTTATGGGGGCTCGTGGTGGCGTGGGGGCCAGCATGATCGCTCTTCATGCCGCCATCATTCAGGCCCGCAGCGCTGCCCCAACCGTGACGACCTGTCTGGTTGATCTTGATCTCGAACAAGGCTCTTGTGCGGATTATCTTGATCTTCAGCCCAATTGGCAGATTGATGAACTCGTGGCTGATCCGGCACGGCTCGACAGCCACATGCTGGAAACCATGACGGTTAATCACCCAACCGGGGTGGCCGTGCTTTCGGCGCAGCGAAAATTTGGCGAGCAGTTTACATTCAGCGAAGAAATTGTGACGCGCACGCTGGATCTGGCTTCGCAGAAATATCAAAGCCTGGTGGTTGATCTGCCGCGCCATCGCGAAAGCTGGACCGAGGCAGTTCTGCTGGGTTCAAGCGATGTTTATATCGTTACTGATTTCACCGTGCCGGGGCTAAAGTCAGCCCGCCGTATGGTGAGCGACCTCACAGCCCGTTATGCAGGCGATGTGAAACCAAAAGTGATCGTAAACAAGTACGAGAAATCGTTCTTTTCTGGCCATCTTTCAACCAACGAGGCCAAGGAACTTCTTGGGCCTTCACTGGCGGGTTATGTGACGATGGAAAGCAAGCTGGTGCGTGAAGCCATTGATCGTGGTGTTCCTACAACGCAGATCAAAACCCGCAACAAGATCATCACTGATCTTGCCAAGATCATCGGACCCTGAGTATGGCCCTTGGTCGCTTTTCATTGAGAAATTCATCTGCCCCGGCTGCTGCCACGGCAGTGAAAAAGGATCCGGTTCCAACCGAGGGCGGCATTGCTCCAGCCCAAAGGGATGCGATATTGCCCGAAGGGTTTTCGGTGACACAGCGCTTGCTTGATGCAAAATTGCGCATTCATCGCCGATTGATTGATGAGATCAATCTTTCCGTTGTCGATAAAATGTCGGTACGCGAAATCAGGCCGCAGATTCATGAGTTGGTGGCCCAGCATGTGAGCAATGAGAAAATCATTCTCAATGCTACGGAGTTGGAACAATTTGTTGATGATATTCTGAATGAAATGACCGGGCTTGGTCCAATCGAGCCCCTGTTGAAAGATGATACGATCAGCGACATTCTGATCAACACGCATCAACAAATTTATATCGAGCGTTTTGGTCAGATTGAGCTTTCCCCGGCCCGCTTCAAGGATGAAGCCCATCTGCTGCGCATCATCAACAAGATCGTGTCCACGGTTGGAAGGCGCGTTGATGAAAGTCAGCCCATGTGCGATGCCAGATTGCTCGATGGTTCGCGCGTGAACGTGGCAATCAAACCGATCGCCGTTGATGGGCCTTTGGTATCAATCCGCAAATTTTCCAAGAAGCCATATTCGATGGATAAATTGGTGGAGATAAACTCGATCTCTAAGGAAATGGCCGCACTTCTGGCCGCCTCAGTGGCGGGTCGAATTACAATTTTGGTGTCAGGCGGAACTGGCTCTGGTAAGACCACAATGTTGAATGCACTTTCAACATTCATCGCATTGGATGAGCGTTTGATCACCATTGAGGATGCTGCCGAATTGCAGTTGCAACAACCTCATGTGGCGCGTATGGAAACGCGGCCGCCAAGCATCGAAGGCAAGGGCGAAATTCGCCAGCGTGAACTCTTGAAGAATGCCTTGCGCATGAGGCCAGACCGGATCATCGTTGGCGAGTGTCGTGGTGAAGAGGCCTTTGATATGTTGCAAGCCATGAACACCGGCCACGAGGGATCCATGACGACGATTCACGCCAACACGACACGCGATGCAATTTCGCGCCTTGAACAAATGATCGGCATGGCTGGTTATCCTATGACCATTCAAAGCATTCGCTCACAAGTGGCTGCCGCAATCAAATTGGTTGTTCAGCTTCAGCGTCTGAGTGATGGTAAGCGCCGTGTGATCGGCATTAGCGAAATCAGCGGCATTGAGGGTGACGTCATCCAGATGCAGGAGATATTTCGTTTCAACCGCGTTTCAACTAAAGAAGACGGATCAATCGTTGGGCATTATCAAGCCACGGGTATTCGCCCTAAATTTTTGAGTGAACTCGCACAGCGAGGGCTGAACGTGCCAACGTCTTATTTTGATCCCAGCAGGCAATTGTAAACATGGATACGACTAATCTCATCAAACTTGGTTTTTATGTCTGCTTTGCAGTCGCGGTGATCTTTGTGGCCGAAGCGCTTTATCTCGCATTTGCGTCGCCCATCATGCGCAAACGCAGCATCAACAAACGACTGAAAGCGATTGATCAAGGCAAGATTGGTGAACAAGGCCTCATCCAGCTGAAAGAACAACGCGGCATTTTTTCCAATAATCTTGAATTCATGGGGGGCTTTTCAAAGTTGTTGGTGCAATCGGGCCTGCCCATCACAGTGAGCCGCTTCATTATGATCGTAGTAGCTACAGCGGCAGTGATATATTTGGGTCTTGCAGTATTGGTGGAATTGCCTTTTCTCCTTAAATTATTGGTGGCAGTTGTGCTTGGCTTTCTGCTGCCCCTTCAAATTATCCGCTTCATTAGGTCGCGCCGTCAGGTGGCCTTCGGCAATCAATTGCCAGACGCACTGGAAATTATTGTCCGCAGTTTGCGCAGCGGCCATCCGGTGCCGACTGCACTCAGTCTCGTTGGCCGTGAAATGCCTGATCCAATTGGATCGGAATTTGGTATCGCCGTTGATGAAATGACGTATGGGCTTGAATTGCCCAGAGCCCTCGTCAATCTTGCAGAACGCGTGGGCGTGGCAGATTTGTCTTTGCTGGTCACTGCCGTTTCAATCCAATCGGGAACCGGCGGTAATTTGGGAGAAGTTCTGTCCAACCTTTCTAAAGTGCTGCGCGATCGTTTTCAGCTGCGACGGAAAGTTCGGTCCATTTCGGCAGAAGGGCGTTTTTCCGCCTATGCTTTGTTTATTATGCCGATCGCAATTTTCTTCGCGATCTATCTCCCCAATCCCAAATACTATACTGATGCGTGGGAAAACCCGCTCTTTAAGATTGGTATGGTAGGGCTTTGCATCTGGTCACTGATTGGCGACTTGATTATGTATAAAATGATCCGGTTTAAATTCTAGGTTAGGCGATATGGAACAGTTACTGCGAGGATTGGCATCACGGGGCGATTTGATTTTTCAAGTCACCGTTTTTGTATGCGCAGTTCTTGTCGTTTTTGCGATCGCCAACATGACGGTGAGTTGGCGCGACGTGCGGCGCAGAACCGTTGCGGCCTCCGATGGACATGTAAATTCCCCTAACTTGCCGAGCAATCTGATAGAAACGCGTACCAACAGCGGTGTTTTGGCCGGCTTGATGCCAACGGATGAAGCAAGGAAAAGCGAACTCAGCCGCTTCATGAACTCTTCGGGGTATTATGGTGCCAATGCCGTCGTCGTATTTCAACTCACTCGGATCATATCTGCGATCTTGTTTGGCGTTCTCACCGCGACCACCTACGGCCGAATATATCCCAAGCATCCGTTTATTTATGCGGTTGCCGCAAGCTTGGTTATGACCCTACTCGGCTACATGGTTCCGCGAATTTTTGTAAGCATGGGCAGGGACAAGCTGCTTGAAGAACATCGTCAAGGATTTCCCGATTTTATGGATCTCTTGGTGATCTGCGTAGAGGCTGGCATTGGCATTGATTCGGCAATGGAAAGAGTTGGGCGGGACTTGGCGCGGAGCTATCCGTCGCTGTCGCGCAATCTTGGCTTCATGTCGCTCGAATTGCGGGCTGGTCGTTCCACGCGTGAAGCACTGGAAAACCTTGGATGGAGGCTAGGTATTGATGAAGCACGGTCTTTCACCACTCTGATCCAGCAGTCTGAAGAGCTCGGCACCAGCCTTGTTCAATCGCTCCGTGTGTATGCCGATGACATGCGCGCAAAGCGCCTTTCACGCGCCGAAGAAAAGGCCCATGCTCTGCCAGTGAAACTAGTACTTCCTCTTGCGCTGTTTATTTTCCCCGTCATTCTTGGTATCACGCTGATGCCGGTGGCTATCAAACTTTATCAGGCTCTAAAAATATGAGGCAATTTCGTGAAAATGGAATCTAAAGGAATGGTCTTTGTCAGAAACGCATTTTCATTGTCATGCCTCCTGGTGCTGTTGGCGGCATGCCAACCCTCAACAGAAAATCGGCTTTTGCAAGGGTCTGGCACAACGCTAGAAGACCCAGCTTTTTATCCATCCGACAATTATCTTCGCAATGCCAAAGTTAGTTTCAAAAATGCTGACTATGGCAACGCTGAAGCCAACTATCGCAAAGCTGTCGACCTTGCTCCTAATGATCCTGAAGCTTGGTTGGGTCTGGCCGCCACTTATGATCAATTACGACGCTTTGATCTTGCCGACACGGCCTATTCAAAGGTCTTGCAGTTGGCTTCAACCAATGCCACCATTCTCAACAATGCTGGCTATTCAAAAATGTTGCGCGGTGATTACAAGAGCGCGCGCATTTTCCTGATGAAGGCCTATGAACTTGATCCGAACAACCCGTATATCAACAACAACATCGCGTTGCTCGGTGAGAGTCAAAAGAGCATAAGACGGGCGGCGCTTTGATTCGGAAAAAAGCAGCCCAGAGTAATAGATTGCCACGGTCACGGTTCAACGCTTTTGGTTGGGCTGCATTTTGGATTGGTTTTTCAAATCTAGTTTTTGCCATTGTTCTTGCTGTTGCTGCCAACAATAGTTTGACGTCTCACTACATGGATTTGTTTCGGCCGAAGCTTTGGGAAGCAGCGACTCCAGCCCCAGTTGCACCAAACAAAGCAAAGACTGATTTGGTTAGTCTTGATTCACCCGAAGACCCTCAATCCAAAGGCAGCCTAAATATCACACGCGTTCTTATTTCGCGTTCAACTGTCGCAGAGGGAATTCCGGTCATCAGCGAGGGTAAATCTGATCAGGTTACCGATGAAGCCACCTATCATTTAGCGGATGGCAAAGAGGGTGAAATTGTAAACGGCCCAGAAACACCGGCCAACAATATTGATGCAGTGATTGACGGTAATGACCTGGGCTCAGGCGTCGGGGTGGCCAACAAGCCGAATGGTCAACAGGTCTCACCGATTTTAGTGAAAAACGCTGTGAACGGCCAATTGGGCATTAGAAATTTCAAATCCTTTTCTGTGGTAGGAAGCTCAGACGAATGCTTGAGCGTTGCCCGGACGATGCTTCAAGATGTTGGCATCTCCACCGATCGACTGTCGATTGTGACGGCCTCCAAACAAATTACGATTGCCAAAATCTGTGCCAGCAATGGCGCCGTTGTGATTTCATGCCGAGGGCAACACATCACAGTGAGTCCGCGCCGCTCTCGACCAGATGATGATTGCCCAGCTTGATTCTATTAACCAAATTAATATTTGATTAGCATCGTGAAGACCAAAATAAATCCATATTCCTATGAAAAACAGTAAATTATTTCACGCATAAGTTGTTCTATAGTTCTCAATAATTTCTGTTACCAATTCGCATTATTGTTGATTTTGATATTTGTACCGTAAGAGATTTTCTCGGGCGTGGTATGTATTTCTTTGTTTTAGAGTTTATTTTGAGACGCTATCCCAAAAATTCCTAGGTCGAAAACTCACAAAACCTGCCCCACCAAAAACTCTATCTTTGATTGAAAAATGGAGGGTTGCGCAATTGGCCTCGATTCTCAGTAGCTAGTTGCATTCCGCGCCAAACTGAGGTATGAAAAATCTAATAAAGTATTAATATACGTAATTCGAATTAACTTCGCTTGAGTTGATATTGGTTTGGAATTTAGACGAACAGAGGGCAACATTGTTATGAATAAGCTTTTTTTGAGGTCGTTGTGTGCCGCAACGGTTTTGTGTTCGTTGGTAATGCTGCCAATTTCAAGCAGCGCGATGACACTATCTGAAGCTGTTGAAATTGCGGTTCACTCCAACCCTGAAATTGGCCAAGCCATAGCCAATCGTGAAGGTGTTCAGTTTGAGCTTGAACAGGGCAATGGCTTAAAGCGTCCTAAGGTAGATTTGGAAGGTGATATCGGTGGCGAGCTTGCCAACAATTCCTCTTCAAGCGTAGCCGGAACTGCTGATACACTGTTTCTGCGCCGCGAAGTGAGCCTTACCGTCAATCAGACACTTTATGATGGAAATGCCGCACAGTCTGAAATTGACCGCCAAGCATCACGTGTTGACAGCGCATCGTTCCGTGTGTTCGAACGTTCGGAATTCATCGCTCTTTCCGTCATCCACGAATATTTGGAAATGGAGCGCGCCAGCCGCGTTATGGCCTTGGCCAAAGAAAATATTGGCTATCACCAGAAAATTTTGGGTGAAATTTCAAAGGCTGCGGGCGGCGGAGCGCTTGGCATTGCAGATCGTCAACAAGCTCAGGAACGCGTATACGCAGCTAAGGCCAAGCTGATTGAAGCTCAAGAAGATTTCAAAGTTTCGGAAGCGACGTTCATTAAGCTGGTTGGAAAGTCGGCTGGCAAGCTGAGTGGGAACCTGAATGTTAAGGGCAAGTTGCCTGCGTCCATATCTGCGGCACTGGAAAGAGCGCATTCTCATCATCCTTCGATTAAATTTGCACAGGCCGATATTGATGCAGCAAGCGCCGCCGTCCGTGGTGCTGAATCAAAGTTCTCGCCAAATTTAAGCCTTCAGGGCAAAGCTTACGCAGCTCAAGACGTGAATGGGCTGAGCGGCACAACGACCGACCTTCAGGGCAATCTTGTTATGCGTTGGAACCTCTATAATGGTGGCATCGACAAAGCTAATAAGCAGGAACAGATCCGCCACGTTGACGAGGCCTATCAAGCGTTGCATAAAATTTCTCGCGATGTAGACGAAGGCGTAAGGCAGTCTTGGGATCGTCGCATCCAACAAACATTGCGTCTGCGTGAGCTTTTGAGCGACCTCGCTTCAATCAATCAGGTGCGTGGAACTTATTTGCAGCAGTTCAAAATCGGTGAGCGTTCTTTGTTAGATTTGCTTGATACGCAGAATAATCGTTTTGCCGTCCAAGTGGCCATTGCAACATCAGATTCGGCTGTGAAGTTTTCGGATTATCGCTTGATGGCCTCGACGGGCGACTTATTGAAGTCTCTTGGAATTATGCCAACAAGTGAAGTGAAACCGTACGCTCGTCAAGATTATGATGTTCCAGCGACACCCGAACCATCAGCCTTTACCCGCGAAGAACCGACGCCTCCCAAGGGTTGATCGAAACATGACGTTCGCTTATCGAATGAATTGATTTCTGCTCTGTATCAAAATGCTGGTGCGGATTGGGCGATGGGACAAAAGTTCGAATGTCTGAGGTTCTGAAGGTAGTAGATATTGCGAAAAATGATGCTGCAGCACATTTAGTGCCGGAATCTCAACCTGCTAAATTAGAGCTTGCTGGATCCATTGCCGAAGATGATCCGTTGGCGCAATGCCTTTCTCAATTTATTTCTCAGACTGATAGACCAGTTGCCATGTCGGCTCTTCTTGCAGGCCTGCCCCTTGAAAAGGGTAAACTAAATCCAGCTTTAATGTTGCGCGTACTGGATCGTGCCGATTACGGTGCTATAATCCTCAAGCGAAAACTCTCTCGCATTGCTCAAATCTATTTACCTGCCATCCTGTTTATGGGCGATGGCGATGCATGCATTCTGCTGGAAAAGAAAGGCAAGACATGCCGCATCAAAGATCCGCTGACCAAAACCGATCACGTTATATCCACGGCGGATCTTGCCAAAGATTATTCAGGCGTTTGCATTTATGCCAGACGAAATTCAGCCAAAGATTTTGCTGAAACGGAAATTGTAACACGAACTGGTGGTCACTGGTTCTGGTCCGCCGTACGAAAACTCTGGCCGACCTATTGGGTTGTCGTTTTGTCAGCGATCTTTATCAATCTCATTGCCTTGGCATCCCCTCTATTTACGATGAATGTTTACGATCGTGTTCTTCCCAACAAAGCATTGCCGACGTTGTGGGTATTAGCAGTTGGCATGGCTACAGCGTTGGTTTTTGATGTTGTTTTGAAAATGCTTCGCAGTTGGCTGATCGATTCGGCCGGCCATCGCGCCGATGTCTTGCTCGCCAGTCGCATTTACGAGCAGGTTCTGGCAATTGAGATGATCGGAAAACCTGCAACCACGGGAAGTTTTGCCAGCCACCTAAAAGAGTTTGAATCGGTCCGTGAGTTCTTCACTTCAACCACGATTTCAACATTGACAGACATGGTGTTTTTTGGTGTCTTTCTTTTCGTCATCTACGCCATTGGCGGATGGATGGTTGCTGTGCCTGCGGTGGCTGCGGTCATTTTGTTTGTCTTGGGGCTTATTTTTCAATATCCGTTGCGCAAGGCGGCCGAGAAAAATTCAACGGAAACCGCTCAACGCCATTCTCTATTGGTGGAAACGATTGCCTCACTTGAAACTGTGAAGACGATTCGCGCCGAAGGACATTTGCAAGGCATATGGGAAGGCCTTGTTGGGATGACTGCTCACACGGTTGAACGCGTCCGCAGCCTCAATGCCTCACTCGCCAATCTTTCATCACTCATTCAGCAGCTGGTAACAGTTGGAATCATCCTCGTGGGTGCCTATCTGTTTAATTCTGGTTCCATTTCCACCGGTGCTATTATTGCTTGCGTGATGTTGGCGGGCCGGGCCGTGGCTCCCCTTGGGTCCTTTGCAATGGTTCTGGCGCGTTCGCAGCAATCGATGGTTTCTCTCAGGGCCTTAAACAAAATCATGTTGATGCCGCGCGAACGTCCCATCGGAAAGAAGTTCATTTCCGAACCGATCACTAAC
>JANMWK010000103.1:0-2204 GCA_031393975.1 Hyphomicrobiales bacterium | reverse complement strand
GCTTTAGTCATGCGCCGCGGTCACCCTGCTGAAAACCAGCAATGGACGGTGCAAGATTACAGCCGTTTCAACCATGTCAGCATTGGCATTATGGGCGACGGCATTTCCGAACTTGATGCACAACTCGCCCTGCGTGGCGTGACGCGTCGCATCGCGCTCACCACACCGCACTTCATGGCCGCATTGGCTGCTGTTTCGTCCAGCGATATGGTGACAACTGTATCAGAAAACTTTGCTAAACGCTTTGCCAAGCAGTTTAACTTAAGACTCAGAACGCCACCGCTCAAGAACATTTCCCTCAATCCAACACTTGTTTGGAACCAACTACGCAGCAGCGATAAGGTGCTCGCTTGGGTGAGGGGCGTGATGCAGGACGTTTGCAAAGCACAAAGCGCTGAGACTTCAAACGATGAAAAGTCTGCGCCAACGCGATAGGCGACTGACCAGAATTGGGCGTAAGCTTTTTTTATCAGCGCCGCCAACACAAACCAAATATGTAACAATACCAACATTCCACTTCTCCTTCCCGTACAAGATGGGGGAAGAAAAAGGCAGAATTATGTCTTATATCCTATTTTAGGAAATTTATTTTTACTGGCTCGCCCAGATAATCCGTGCCATCCAATCGACGTCCTTCATATCCAGCGTTTTGGTTTCATGTGAAGCATTGAATGAAGCCAGTTCCAGTGTGCGTGCGGTTTGGCGCTGCATGATTTTGCACATCACCTGGCCATCAGATGTGCGCACCACAACGCGGTCACCCTTCCTCACTGTGGCGCCGGGCGAAACAATAATGGTGTCGCCTTCGCGGTAAACCGGTTCCATGGAGTTGCCGGTGATTTCGAGGCCGTAGGCTGTCGTATCGGTAACACCCGGCACGTCGATTTCTTCCCAGCCATTGCCGGAAGGGAAACCCGAATCGTCAAAAAAGCCGCCCTTACCCGCTTTGGCAAAGCCCAGCATAGGGATTTGCTTCAGCCGAGGCGCTTGGCCCTTGCGGCCAGACAGCAAATCCATAAATTCTTCAACCGGAGCGCCAGCAGCGTTCAAAACCCGTGCGATGCTTTCCATGGTTGGCCAACGCGGTCTGCCATCTGGGCCGATGCGCTTAGACGGATTGAATGATGTTGGATCTAAGCCAGACTTCTTGGCCAAGCCTGATGCTGAAAAGCCATAACGCTCAGCAATTGTGTCAATTGCCGCCCAAACTTGCTTGTGTGAAAACATGATTTAACCTCCGCATTATTGCTCTTGCCTCAATTAGGAAGCAATACCTCTTGCGCAAAGATTTGTCCAGCGTAAAGCATGGGGCCAATAATAATTATTTTTGAGGCTAGATTTGACTATTTTTTACAAGATTATTGATGCAGCGGCGTGGGCGGAAGCCAAGACCTCTGGCCTGTTTAAAGGCGCTGCAATTGATTTGAAGGATGGTTACATTCACCTTTCAACCGCCGCTCAGGCAAGGGAAACGGCACGATTGCATTTTGCGGGGATTGAAAATCTCCTGTTGGTCGCAATTGATGAATCTGTGGTCGCGCGTGATTTGAAATGGGAGGCCTCGCGCGGTGGGCAATTGTTTCCGCATGTTTATGGCGTGATTGATCCTACTCAAATACTCTGGGCTAGGCCTTTGCCTTGGGATGGCGCCACTCATGTCTTTCCGGTGGAGTTTCACTAATGGGACTTGCTGATCTTGGCTTTGCGTTGGCCAAACCGTTCTTGCACAAGATGGACGCCGAACAAGCACATGGTCTGACCATAAGCTCGTTGAAGGCTGGGTTAGGCGGCGGTCGCGGTCCGATTAAATCTACGAGGCTGGAAACAAAATTATTCGGCCTCACATTTGCTAACCCCGTAGGTCTGGCACCCGGTTTTGATAAAAATGCTGAAGTGCCTGACGCCATGCTGGGCCAAGGGTTTAGTTTTGTGGAAATCGGCACTGTCACGCCGCGTGCGCAAATTGGCAATGATAAGCCACGGCTCTTTCGCTTGGTTGAAGATCAAGCCGTCATCAACCGTATGGGCTTTAACAATGATGGCCAGCAAGCTGTGTTGCGCCGCTTGGAAGCCCGGCGCAACAGAGGCGGTATTGTTGGTGTGAATGTTGGAGCCAACAAGGATTCGAGCGACCGCATTGCTGATTATGTTTCCGGCATTGAAGCATTTCGAGATGTCGCAAGTTATGTGACGATCAATATTTC
>JANMWK010000112.1:0-20827 GCA_031393975.1 Hyphomicrobiales bacterium | reverse complement strand
GCATGTCCGGCCTTATGTCGATTACCGGTGAGCCAGACGGCCAGCCCATGAAAGTGGGTGTGGCCTTTGCAGATATTTTCACCGGCCTTTATTCCGTCATCGGCATTCTCGGCGCCCTTCACCACAGAAACCAAACAGGCCAAGGCCAATTCATCGATATGGCCCTGCTCGACAGCCAAGTGGCAGTGCTGGCCAATCAAGGTCTCAATTACCTGGTCGGTGGCAAAGTTCCGCAGCGCCTCGGGAATGCTCACCCCAATATTGTGCCGTATCAAACCTTTGAAACCGCTGATGGCCACATCATCGTGGCTGTGGGCAATGATCGCCAGTTTGTAGCGTTTTGCCGCATCGTTGATATCACTGTGGACGATAAATTCGCCACCAATCGTGGCCGCGTGGAAGGCCGCACCGAACTCATCCCCCTACTCACGCCCGCCATGAAAAAGCAAACCACCGCCCATTGGGTGGCTGCCTTCGAATCCGCCGCCGTGCCCTGCGGCCCCATCAACACCATTGATCAAGTCTTCGCCGACCCGCAGGTCCTTGCCCGTGGCCTGCAAATCGGCCAAACGCGCGATGACGGCGTGCAAGTTCCTGGCATGGCGAACCCCATTGTTATGTCGGAAACGCCAATTGAATATGACAAGGCAGCGCCAAGATTGGGTGCGGATACTGAAAAAATCCTGCGCGAGCTTTTAGGCATAACAGACGTCAAAGAATTGCGCGAAAGAAACATTATTTCTTAAGATCTCATATATCCAAACCGGGCACCACAAGCGAGGAAGGTTTAAGCTTTTCGCTCTGTCTTGAGGCCGCGTCGTTTTTGAGCTACATGCCGCTTTCATAACAGGGCATAGTTTCCATATGGCAAATCTTATCATCACTTTTTGGCGCGATATTCCTTCGGCGGTTTCCGTTAAAATTGGCCGCAAAGAAGAAAAACGCATGTTGGATAACCGCTTTATGGAAGCCATTGATATGGCGGCCATGCGTTCAGGTGCCACCGAGTCTGATGCTTATCTCGCAGATTGGCGGCGCGGTGAACCTATTGTCGTTTCCGATGACATGACAGCCGAGGTTGAAAAAGCCAAAATCGATCTCGAATCGCACTTTACTCAAGAACTCATCAAAGCCCTTATCGCCGCTGGCGGAAAAGCCTCCTCATGACCCACACTCTCGTTGCATCGGCCACCCGCGAACACATCATTGGGTTTGATCGCCCCTTCACGGTGATAGGTGAGCGCATCAATCCCACAGGGCGCAAGAAACTGGCCGCTGAAATGCAAGCGGGCAATTTTGAAACGGTGATCAAGGATGTGCTGGCGCAAATGGCGGCTGGTGCTCATATCTTGGACATTAACGCTGGTGTAACCGCCGTGAATCCCAACGAAACTGAGCCGCCGCTGATGCGCCAGACTTTGGAGATTGTGCAATCGATAACTGATTTACCACTGTGCATTGATAGTTCTGTGACTTCAGCTTTGAAGGCTGGTCTTGAAGTTGCGAAGGGTCGCCCTCTGGTCAATTCTGTGACGGGCGAGGAAGAAAAACTCGAAGCGATTTTGCCTCTTATTGCAAAATACAATGTTCCCGTTGTTGCTATCTCCAATGATGAAACTGGCATTAGCGAAGACCCTGATGTGCGTTTTGAAGTGGCGCGCAAAATTGTGAACCGCGCTGCTGATTTCGGCATCAAGCCATGGGACATTGTGGTTGATCCGCTAGTTATGCCGATTGGCGCCATGGGCACAGCGGGCCAACAGGTGTTTCGCTTGGTTCGTCGCCTGCGCGAAGAGTTAAAAGTCAACACCACGTGTGGCGCATCCAATGTCTCATTCGGAATGCCTCACCGCCGTGCGCTGACAGGTTACTTCCTCGCTATGGCGGCCAGCCACGGCATGACATCGGCGATTATGAACCCGCTGCACGATGAAGACATGCACGCCATTTTCGGAGCCAATGTTTTGAACGGCACCGATGCAAATTGCAAATTCTGGACCAACAAGTTCCGCGAGATGACGGCAGGCCCTTCCAAGGCCGCACAAGCCGCTGGCGAAATTTCGTCGAACGAAGACATCGAAGCACGTCGCAAAGCGCGTGAGGAAAGGCGTCGCCGCTAATGTCTGAGGCAAACCCGCTCATCGTTTTCACACCTTCGGGCAAACGTGGGCGGTTTCCGCTGGGCACACCTGTGCTCCAAGCCGCACGTTCACTGGGCGTTGACATTGACTCAGTCTGTGGAGGTCGCGCTATTTGCGGGCGCTGCCAGATTAATGTGGGCGAAGGCGAATTCGCCAAACATGGCATAACATCCGCTGCGGATCACGTTTCAGCATTCAGCCCAGTTGAAGAACGTTATGATCGTTTGCGTGGCCTTGCCTCTGGTCGCCGCCTGTCGTGTCAGACTAAAATCGAAGGTGATCTGGTCATCGACGTGCCACCCGAATCGCAAGTGCACAAGCAAGTGGTGCGCAAGGAAGCCGACACCCGCGCCATCGAGCTGGACCCCACCACCAAGCTTTATTACATCGAAGTTGACGAGCCGGATATGCACAAGCCCTCCTCTGATTTGGAGCGGGTTTTCATGGCATTAAAAGAGCAATGGGGTGTTTCACATCTCTCCTGCGATTTGCCGATCATTGCGGCCTTGCAAAAAACCTTGCGCAAGGGCGAATGGAAAATCACCTGTGCGGTGTATTCACGCGCTCCCGGCGGCGGCAACCGCCTTGTGTCGATCTGGCCGGGCTTCCATGATCAGGCTTTCGGCATTGCCATTGATGTGGGCTCCACCACCATTGCGGCCCATCTCACCAATCTTTCCACAGGTGAAGTGGTGGCCAGCGCTGGCCTGATGAACCCACAAATTCGCTTTGGCGAAGATTTAATGAGCCGCGTGTCGTATGTGATGATGAACCCTGGCGGCGAAAAAGAAATGACCACGGCCATCCGCGTGGCACTGCAACAGCTCGCTGAAGAAGTGGGCCGTCAAGGCAATGTCGATTTGAATGACATGATGGAAGTGGTTCTCGTCGGCAACCCCGTCATGCATCATTTGTTCCTTGGCATTGACCCTACTGAACTCGGCGGAGCGCCCTTCGCGCTGGCCACCGGATTGCCGCTGACTTTCCCGGCCCGCGAAATGGATTTCAAACTCAATCAAGGCGCTTATGCTTATGTGTTGCCTTGCATCGCAGGCCATGTGGGGGCCGATGCAGCGGGCATGGTGCTGTCCGAAGCGCCACATGAATCAGATGAGATCATGCTTTGTGTAGATGTAGGCACCAATGCCGAGATTGTGCTGGGCAGCAAAGCACGGCTGCTCGCCTGCTCATCACCCACTGGTCCCGCCTTCGAAGGGGCACAAATATCGTCTGGCCAACGCGCCGCTCCGGGTGCCATCGAACGCCTGCGTATTGATCCCATAACACTCGAACCGCGCTACCGTGTGATTGGCTGTGAACTGTTGTCTGATGAAGCAGGATTCGAAGAAGCCATTGCCTCAACAGGTGTGACAGGCATTTGCGGCAGCGGCATTATTGAAGCCGTGGCCGAAATGTATCTGGCGGGCATCATCAGCCAAGATGGTTTGGTCGATGGTGCCATGGCCACGCAAAGCCCCCGCATCGAAAGCTACAAACGCACGTTCAACTACGTGATCCGTGAAGGCGAACAAACCATTCGCGTGACGCAGAATGACGTGCGCGCCATCCAGATGGCCAAGGCCGCCCTCTATGCAGGCGTGCGGCTGTTGATGGACAAGTTAGAGATTCAAACCGTGGGCAAGATCAGATTGGCTGGAGCCTTCGGCAGCCACATCGACATGAAATACGCCATGGTGCTGGGCTTGATCCCCGATTGCGATTTGGCAAGGGTGCAAAGTGCCGGCAACGCCGCTGGCACTGGTGCGCGCATTGCACTTCTCAACAAAGCCGCCCGCGATGAAATCGAAGCGGTCGTGCGCCGCATCGAAAAAATCGAAACTGCTGTGGAACCCATGTTCCAACAACATTTCGTAGAAGCGATGGCCCTGCCCCATAAGACGGCAGATTTTGTGAACCTAAAAAAAGTGCTGACCCTACCACCGCATAAGGATGTGGTGACGTTAGGTGATGATGGCGGAGCGAGACGGGTGAGAAGGCGGGGGTAGTTCATTATTTCGGTCAAATGTTTAAAGTAAATTCAGGTGACTTATTAAATGACAGAAATAGACTGGGACGAAATTAGACAAACTAAATTCAATAAAGCGACACCGCCCAAAGATTGGCCACCGGGAGTTACTCCAATATCGCAAAATGGCCAGACATTGTTTGGGATAAATCAGATTGATGGTCGAATTTTCTGGGATGGAAAAGAAATAGTTGTACATACTAGATTGCTAAGGCTTCGCTGCTTTGAACTATCTTTACTTGTGGTAGCTGCAATCGGCACAATGATGCAGGGAATAGCAACATTCATACCATGGTTAAAAACCGTCACTGGTTGGTGGTAGTTTTTGAATTTGCCCAACATCATCCATTTCATTGTTTAGGTGTTTGCACAAAGTCCCCTCACCCTCCCATGTCGCTGCGCTCCGCAGCCCCCAACCCCTCTCCCCTGCGGGGAGAGGGACAAGAAAGAAAACTCACTCCACTTCACCGCCACCATCTTTCCAGTCCTGAAACTTTCCAAGGTTCAGCACTTTTGTATAACCCATTTCTTTCAGCGTCTGGCCCGCCAGTGCGGCTCTGCCGCCGGAAGCGCAATAGGTGATCAAAGTTTTTTCGGGGTCGATCTCTTTCACGTAAGTGGGCGATGCCGGATCAACTTTTGATTCCAGCAAACCGCGCTGTACATGAAGGGCACCCTTCACTTTTCCTTGCGCTACTTCTGTGCCATCACGCACGTCAAGAAACACCACGTTGGGATCGTTCAGAAGTTTCCTGGCGTCCTCCACGGAAATGGTTTCAACGGCGGCGCGGGCCGCGGCTAGCATATCAGCGTATGTTTTTGTCATTTTTTCTCTCCTTGTTGTCTCATTAAATCAGTTTCCAGATCACCATAACCAGTGAACCGGTATTCATATTTTAACCCCAGCTTTGTTGCTGCGGCCTGGGCTTTGGTTTCTAGGTCTTGGTCGCGCGTTTGGGCCAGATATACCACTTTCTCATAATGTTGAAAATAATCGGGTAATAATTGAGGGTGACGATCCAACCCTAATCCCTGCCACATCAGCTTATCAAAATGTCGCGCCAGATAATCCGTGAGGAAAAAGCAGCGCATATCTTCATCGCCCCGCGCAGCGAAGGCTTCGTTGCCACTAAAAAAGGCATAACAATGCGGGCCCTGAATGCGTTCAACCCCCTCCTCTGCCAGCATCGTGTCGAGCTGGCCGCCGGTGCCACAATCCCCATAGAGCACGAAAATGCTTTTATACGCTCTGCGATTGGCGCGAATTTTCTCGCGCAAAGCAGGCACAATAAACTGGGGTGTATTATGCCATTTCGCAGGCAAGCACTGAATATCAAACGCCTGCCATGTGTTGCGTTCAACCAAATCCACAATCTCGCGGGCCAGCGCACCACAGGCCAGCAGCAGAATTTCACCCTTGCCACCTTGAAAAGAAAACTGATCTGAGGGGCCTAATTCTAATACAGTCATCCAGCGTTCCGCATTTTCCAAAAATTAACCACACAAAAAACATGGGCGTAAATCCAGCGAGATACAACCAATTCATCTCTCCGATTTTAGTCCTCATTAATAGGTTGCGGCTAGTTTGCATACATATCCCCTGGCAACCAAGCATTGGCGAGGCCCACAGGATAGGTGCTGTTAGTAACATTTGGAGAGTAAATATGAACAAGTTTTTGAAAGACGAATCTGGCGCAACTGCAATTGAATACGGCCTGATCGCCGCTGCAATGGCCGTGTGCTTGCTGGTAGCAATGCCATACATCACAACTGCTTTGTCGACAAAGTTCAGCTCAATCGGTTCAAGCCTCAAGGTTTAATCGATCGGAAAATATGCGGTGGTCTGTTCGCAGATCACCGCAAAAATTCTATCTTAAAAAGCGCCCGCAACGGCGCTTTTTTTGTTTGGATTAACAACCCCATTTTCATTTTGCTAACCATGAATTTAACATTCAAATATTACTGATCTTTTGAAAAGCTTGTTTTCTTCTCTATTAAGGAATGGCAACTAGATTGGCCCAAGCAAGTGGTCATAGCTTGTACAAATCAGAGGCTGATGATCTAGATGGCACAGAAAATAACAACAAGACTGAGTGCATTCTTACAAGATCAAACTGGTGCTACTTCAATCGAATATTGCATGATCGGTGCGGCCATGACCATCGCCATTATCGCATTGATGCCTCTCATCACAACCGCTCTATCAGCGAAGTACTCAACCCTCGGCTCATCGTTCAACGGCTTTTAACGGATATGGAGTTTTAAGCCTGTGCCATTTGGTTATGTTTGCGCGCCATAAAGCTCTTCGCAGTTTCAACAGCCACCGCCGCATCACGGCAATAAGCATCAGCGCCCACAGCTTTGGCGAACTCTTCGTTCAAAGGCGCACCGCCCACCAGAACGATATAATCATCACGAATGCCTTTTTCCTTCATCGTGTCGATCACCACTTTCATATAAGGCATGGTGGTTGTCAGCAGCGCTGACATGCCGATAATGTCGGGCTCGTGTTCTTCAATGGCTTTGAGATAATTCTCGACCGGATTGTTAATGCCAAGGTTGATAACTTCAAAGCCCGCACCCTCCATCATCATGCCTACCAAATTCTTGCCAATATCGTGAATGTCACCCTTCACAGTGCCGATCACCATTTTGCCCAAGCGTGGCGCGCCTGTTGCAATCAGCAACGGACGCAAAATCGCCATGCCAGCTTTCATCGAATTGGCGGCGAGCAAAACTTCCGGCACAAACAAAATGCCATCGCGGAAATCAATGCCCACTATGCGCATACCTTCAACCAGACCTTCTGTGAGGGTTTTGTAAGGTGTCCACTTACGTCCCAGAAGAATGTGAACGCCCTGCTCCACTTCTTCCTTCAAGCCATCATAAAGATCGTCATGAATTTGCTGAACCAGTTCCTCGTCATTCAAGGAATTGAGATCAAGATCACCAGCGTCACTCATGGGGCACTCCATCGAACAGGTTAAGCGAATTCAAAGATACAACGTGAGGACAAAAATCGATTATCGCGTCACGACATGCACTTGCCCGAATACGACGGTTGAGACAAGAGTAAATGCCCGCTATGGAGGGTGAAAAGAAGGAACCCTTAACGTGAATTCAGAATTCTCAATCGACGGGGTGCGGAGCCAATTTCCTGCACTGGCTTTGCGCGATAACGGGCATAACCGTGTTTATTTTGACAACCCGGCAGGCACCCAGGTTCCCCAGCAAGTCATCGACCGTACAGTGGAATGCCTCGTTCACAAGAATGCCAATTTGGGGGGCTATTTCAAAACCACCATGGAAGCTGATGCTCTGGTGCAAGACGCCCACCAGGCTTGCGCCGATTTTTACAACGCCACTTCACCAGAAGAAATTGTGTTTGGCCAGAACATGACGACTTTGACGCTGCATTTCTCGCGCTGCTTGGGCAAACAATTCAAAGCGGGCGATGAAATAATTCTGAGCCGCATGGACCATGATGCCAATGTGGCCCCGTGGTTATTGCTCGCTGATGATCTGGGCCTTGTGGTGCGCTGGATGGATTTCGATCCAGAAACATATGAATTTCCAGCCGATGCTTTGACCAAAGTTCTCACCAGAAAAACCAAACTCCTCGCCATGGGTATGGCCTCAAATTGCACGGGCACGGTTAACGATGTCGCGGCCTTTGCTAAAGAGGCCAAAGCTGTTGGCGCCATCGTTTATCTCGATGCCGTTCAGTTTGCCCCACATTACGCTATTGATGTGCAGGCTTTGGGTGCTGATATAGTTGTGTCTTCAGCCTATAAATGGTTTGGCCCCCACATAGGCATTTTGTGGGGCCACAAGGAACTTCTGCAAAAAACCTTCGGCTACAAAGTGCGGCCCGTGGGGGAAGACCTGCCGCACAAATTTGAAACCGGAACCCTTAGCCATGAAGGCATGGCAGGCGTTTTAGGAGCAATTGAATATCTCGAGCAATTTGGCAAAGGCCCCACCCGCGCAAAACGTCTTTCAAACGCCTGGGAAAATTTGGCATTATATGAACACAAGATTACCCTGCAACTGATCAATGGTTTGCGCAA
This sequence comes from Hyphomicrobiales bacterium, assembly GCA_031393975.1. Taxonomy (GTDB): domain Bacteria; phylum Pseudomonadota; class Alphaproteobacteria; order Rhizobiales; family Aestuariivirgaceae; genus Aestuariivirga. The sequence continues at coordinate 12,590 of JANMWK010000112.1, read as the reverse complement.
AGTCAAAGGCCTCACCATTCGCGGTATCACCTCGGCCAACGCCATGCATCGTCGCGTGCCCACAGTTTCATTTACAGTAGACGATGTTCAACCTGAAAAACTTGCCCGCCACTTCGCGTCTGAAAATATCTTCGTTTGGTCTGGCCATAATTATGCTCTGGAGCCCATCAATCGCATGGGTTTAATCGACAAGGGCGGCGTGTTGCGCGTTGGTCTAGCGCATTACAATACGGCAGCCGAAGTCGATCAACTCTTGGCCTCTCTCAACCGGGCTATGGAATAAGGAAGTTCAAATGACTTTTAAAATCGCAGTTGTCGGGCTTGGTAAAATCGCCCATGACCAGCACCTCCCTTGTATTGCTAAAAATGCTGACTTCAATTTAGTTGCAGGAGTTAGCCGCAACTCAAAACTCGATAATATCCCTTGTTTTGAAACACTTGATGGGCTGATCGAAAGTAAACTCGCAATTGATGCTGTAGCGCTATGCACGCCCCCATCAGTGCGTCTCGCCATGGCAAGGCAAGCTTTGAATGCGGGCTACCACGTCTTGATCGAAAAGCCCCCAACCCCAACCTTAGGCGAAATGTTTGAAATGATCGACTATGCCAAAGCCAAGGGCAAAGTGCTCTATGCCACTTGGCATTCGCGCTACAATCAAGCGGTCGACGAAGCCAAGCGCCGACTGATGGGCACAGATGTTTCAATGTTAAAAGTCACATGGCGCGAAGACGTGAGGCGCTGGCACCCTAACCAAGAATGGATTTGGGAACCCGGTGGTTTTGGCGTTTTCGATCCCGGCATCAACGCGCTGTCCATCGTTACAAAGATTCTACCTGAACCCATCTATGTGGAACGCGCGACAATCGAAGTGCCGAGCAACAAGGCAACGCCGATAGCCGCACAAATTAGATTCAAACATGCCGATGGTCGTAAAGCTGACCTATCAGCGGATTTTGATTGGCGGCAAACGGGCGAGCAAACCTGGGAAATTGAAATTGCCACAGCGGATGGCATGAACCTCACTCTCAAAAAAGGCGGCACCGTTCTTGTCGTGGACGGCAAATCCATCATGGAAGCACCGATGGAAGAATATGAAATGATCTATGCACGCTTTGCCGAATTGTTGAGAACCGGAAAGTCCGACACCGATGTTCGTCCACTGCAACTGGTGTGTGATTGCTACATGTTAGGCCGCCCGAAGCTGGTTGCGGCTTTTATCGATTAGATAATTTTAATCAGCCAATTATCCAGCTTTGAACCTCTGCGATAGATTACCTTTACAAATGCGGCTGCGATAATAGCCATTGCAGCACCCCCCAATATATCGGTGGCATAATGCATCCCCACAAATATGCGCGAGAAACAAACCAGTGCAGCCAGGACGAGAAACACCAAACTCCAGCGTCGCAACCCTTGTAACGCGAAGGCAAAGACAATGGCCAGTGATGCCGTGGCATGGTCAGAAGGAAACGACCAATCAACAGTCGGTGCAATAATCAGATGGCTGATGCCGGCATCATAGGGGCGCATCCGGTGCACGAACAGCAAAACCACTTGCGCCACGCCAAGGCCGAATAAAAATGTCAAACCAGAAACAATCGCTGCATGGCGTAGGTGATCGCGCGGTCGTCCTAACCACCATAAAGAAGCAACAACTAAAATCATCAGCGGAAGGCCAAAATTAGTCGTCGCAATCATGGCCGCATCAAGCGCAGCATTTTGACCTGCGAGCGCGTTGATCGACTGCGTAATCAGTATATCCATCAAATTACTTACTCAGTTTTGGTGTCACTAAACGCTGCGGTCTGCGCTCTTCTGCGGCTTTGAACAGGCTGAAAGTCTGGTTCACATAATTCACCGTACCAGAAATCATGTCTAAATAACCGCGAAGCTCTGGTGTTACTTCTGCTTCAACCAATTGCACGGCGCGGTCCTGCGGCGTTGTTTCCAACAAAACATAATAAAGTGGCTCGCCACGTTTCAGGATCAGCGGCTTCGTCACATCATGCCATTCGAATGCCCAGAGCAAACGCCGTGGCCAGATGTTGATCGGAAAGCGCCCGCCAAAAATAGTGCCAGGCATTTGCTCTTTCGCGTAGTGCATAAACGGCGCGACTTGCGACAGGTAAACCGGCTCATCAGAAATAAAAATATACGGGAGGTCAAGTTGAACAGTCGGACGATCCTTATGCCGCCATTCCGATTCCCCAACCAAGAACAAAACTTCGCGCAATTTTTTAGGGCGAACCGGGCTGCGCTCACCCAGCAAATTTTTCAGCCCGGGATTGCCCTTTTCGTCGCGCACAAATTGCACTTGAATGTCATAGGGGCATTTAATTTCGAAATAGCGGCTCTCCATGGTGACAACTGCGGGGCAACGCGACGCGGATTTAGCATGGGTTTTGTTTACATCAACCGAGCGTACTCGCGTTGGGGGATCAAAAATTACAGTCGCTTCTTTCTGGTCCAACATCCACCCAACGGTAACGGGGCCGGAACCAAGGCCATCGATTACAGGGCCTTCCAAGGATACTGAAAAATGCATGGTTGTCATCTCGTCCAAATCAAATTCAGCAACATGTTCGCTGAATTGGGAAAATGAGACAAGTCAAATCGCAGCTAAAGATTAACTCCGCCTGCGTTCCCGCTTGGCTGCCCCTTCAGCCGCTTGGTCAATACCCTTGGCCAGTTGAGAAACCTCACCCAACTTTTCCACAACTAGCTCAATGCTCGGACGCGCACCCTTGGTGTGACCTTCCAATGCCTGACGCATAGAAGCCAAGTGTTCAGGGCTGGTGCCACAGCAACCACCAATAATCCGCGCACCAGCATCCAAGGCGATGCGGGCATAATCTGCCATCAATTCTGGCGTGCCTGTGTAATGAATGTGACCATCACGATATTGCGGCACACCACAATTGCCCTTGGCCACCACATGGGCGTCAGGCCGCGCCTCGGTAATGCCCATCACCGTTGCAACGAGTTCGGAAGCGCCAACCCCACAATTAGCACCAATGGCGACAGGTTGAGTTGAAAGCGATCCAGCCAAAGCGCCAAAGGCAGCAGGCGTAATGCCCATCATGGTGCGACCATTGGTGTCAAAGCTCATCGTGGTCACAATCGGAAGGCCAGCCGTCGCAGCCCCTTCCACTGCCGCTCGAAGTTCTTCCTCGCCCGACATGGTTTCAATCCACAACACATCAACACCGCCTTCTTTCAAAGCAGCTGCTTGTTCGGCAAATGCGGAAACACCCTCTTCATAAGGGAAAGTGCCCACCGGCATATAAATTTCGCCGGTTGGCCCGATAGAGCCTGCCACATAAATTGTGCGAGCTTTATAGGCATCTGCCTCAGCCCGGGCGTTAGCAGCAGCCGCCATATTCACTTCGCGCACTTTGTCTTGGGCATCATGCAGCTTCAAACGATGGCGATTGCCGCCAAATGTATTGGTGAGAATAATGTCAGCACCAGCGGCAATAAATTGACCATGCAAAGAACGCACCCGGTCAGGATGTTCAAAATTCCACATTTCCGGCGCATCACCCGACATGAGCCCCATCTGGAAATAATTGGTGCCAGTAGCGCCATCTGCCAACATCCATGGGCGCGAATTCAGGGCTTCAGTAAAACTTTGACGGGACATGCGATCAACCTCAAAAAACTACATAAAGATTTCTTTATATGAAACGCTAAACCGGAGCAAGCCTTTAAGCAAGGCTCCAGCCTCGCGCTTTACCAGCCGCGACTAAATCCGCCGCCATTTTGGCAACAGCGTCCGTAGCCTCAGTCAAATCTTCAACGCGCCGCGACCGTAATACCAAGTTTGTGCAGTAGCCTTCACTTGATTCAAACGGATAAGAACCAATTGTAACATACTGAAACAGCTCCTGAATGTCCTTCAGTGGCTTTGCAACCTCACCCTCACCACCGCGAAAAACTACGGTTCGCGATTGGACGATTTCACCTTTGGTCAGCTGCGGCGCAATCTTGTCCATCATCGCCTGCATAATCCTCGGCACCCCAGCCATGACAAACACATTGCCCAGCCGAAAGCCCGGCGCTTTAGAAACCGGGTTCTCAACCAATGTTGCCCCTTCAGGAATTCTGGCCATGCGCATCCGCGCCTCGTTGGGCTCACGCCCGTTCTCGGCATAGTAAGCGGTGAGAATCGCAACTGCCTCTGGATGATGCGAAATGCCCACACCAAATGCTTTTGCCATGCAATCTGCGGTAATATCATCATGCGTCGGCCCAATGCCACCTGTGGAAAACACATAAGTATAACGCGCCCGCAGCGCATTGACCGCCGCAATAATATCGGCCTCATCATCGGCCACCACGCGGGCTTCCATCAAATCGATGCCCAAGGCCGCCAGATAATCCGCAATAAACCCAAGGTTTTTATCTTTGGTGCGACCAGAGAGAACTTCATTGCCGATCAGCAATACGCCAGCCGTGGGAGAGTGAGACATAATGATTCCTTTTCATACCCATATAGGATCAAGTTGACCTTGCCCCAATCCCCTGACAAAATGCCGCTATGACGAAAACTGAAACTGCGCCTCGCACAAAACTCCATACGCCTGAAGACTTTGAGTCCATGCGTAAAGCGGGCCACCTTACGGCTAAGGCGTTGGATGAAGTAACACCATTGGTGCAAGAAGGCACCACCACGGAAGCCATCGATAAATTCTTCATGGAGTTTGCTGGCGATCACCAAGCCCTGCCCGCCACTTTAAATTATCGCGGCTATCGCAAAGCCTGCTGCACGTCCATCAACCATGTCGTCTGCCATGGCATTCCCAATGATAAGCCTTTGCGTGGCGGCGACATTGTGAACATCGATGTCACCTTGATTGTCGATGGCTGGCACGGCGATTCCAGCCGCATGTATGGCGTGGGGGAAATTCCACGAGCCGCAGAACGTCTGATTGATGTGACATATGAAAGCTTGATGCGCGGCATTGCCGTGGTCAAACCCGGTGCACATTTGGGCGATATTGGCTATGCCATTCAATCCTATGCCGAAACCGAGCGCTGTTCTGTGGTGCGCGATTTTTGTGGCCATGGTCTGGGCCAAGTGTTTCATGATCAACCCAACGTGCTGCATTATGGCCGTAAGGGCGATGGCGTAGTACTGAAAGCTGGCATGTTTTTTACCATTGAACCAATGATCAATCTGGGCAAAGCCCATGTGAAAATTCTCAGTGATGGTTGGACGGCTGTGACCAGAGATCGTTCATTGTCTGCACAATTTGAGCACACAATCGCAGTCACCGAAACCGGATATGAAATTTTCACCCTCTCGCCCAAGGGCCTGAACCGCCCTCCCTACCGGATTTAGACCGTGAGCAAGGGGGGGCTCGATGATGCAGCAAATTTCACCTATCTCGGTCACCGAGAAAGACTGCGCGATAGGTTTAATGAAGGTGGTGCCAGCGCCCTGCCCGATTATGAATTGCTGGAAATGGTTTTATTTCGCGCCATAAAACGTGGCGACACTAAACCCGTCGCCAAAGCTTTGATGGCGCGGTTTGGTACTTTTGCTGAGGTGATCAGTGCCGAGCCCGAACGCCTGATGGAAGTGAAAGGTGTGGGCCCCGCTGTGGCCACTGAACTTAAACTCATTCAAGCCGCGGCCCTGCGCCTCACACGCGGTGCGGTGTTCCAACGACCAGTTTTAACATCGTGGACCCACATCATTGAATATTGTCGTGCCGCCATGGCCTTCAATGAAATTGAAAGTTTCAGGCTGCTCTTTGTTGATAAGCGCAATCAATTGATCGCTGATGAAGTGCAACAAACTGGCTCAGTGGATCACACACCCGTCTATGCCCGCGAAGTGATGAAACGCGCCTTGGAACTCACGGCGACTGCCATTATCATGGTACACAATCATCCTTCAGGTGATCCAACCCCGTCAATGGCCGACATTGAAATGACAAAGAAAGTCATCGCCGCTGGCCATCCGCTCGGGATCATGGTGCAAGATCACATCATCATCGGGCGCAAAGGCCATGTGAGTTTCAGGAATTTGCAATTGCTCTGATCAGCGCTAAGGCTTCGGGCGTATCTGCATCCAGCACCACGCTTTGCGTATCGACCAGTATTTCAACCACGTCGTCTTTATGGTGTTCGAGAAGCGAGCGTGCACCGCGATCGCCCTCACAGTTCAGCAAGGCAAAAAAATGTTCCGCCCCCCACAACACTGGATTACCATATGAGTGCTCATGAACTGGCACCACAATGCTGCGCTGTTCGGTGGGGTTGAAAGCTGCAATTATGCGGTTTATATCACGCGGATCAATCAAGGGCATATCGCCCAAGCACACCAGAATCGCATCGCAAGAATTTTGCAAAGCCGCCACACCCACCCGCAAAGAAGTGGCCATGCCGTCAGCATAGTGCGGGTTATGAACAAAGCTCACGTTTTGCTGCGCCAGCGCCGCCTGAATGTCTTCGCTTTGATGACCCGTCACAACCATAATCTTATCTATACTTGAAGCTGCAATGCGCTTGACAGTCTGCGCAATCATCGGCGCACCGTTGAGTTCAGCCAGCAATTTATTGCTGCCCATGCGTGTCGATGATCCTGCCGCCAGTACCAAGGCTGCAACCCTGGGTGCCGAATTTAAAGCCGGCTTCTGCTCTCGTGGGCTCGGCCGAGATCGTATCTCGGCAAGCAATCCTCCAACACCCATGTCCATAATATTTTCAGGCGTAACATCAAGCCCTGCCATCAGCCGCGCCAAAACCCAATCAAAGCCATTGGTCTTGGGTGAACGCGCACAGGAGGGAACACCAATCACCGGAATATTTTTATAGACACCCAGCATTAAAAGATTACCGGGGTCAACTGGCATTCCCAAATGCTGCACTTCTCCCCCCGCCGCAACAAGCGCAGCCGGAATGACATCCGCACGGTCCACAATCGCCGATGCGCCGAAAACTAAAATGAGATCAGCTTGGATATTTTGAATTGCCCGGGCCACCTCATTTTGCGTGTGATCACAAACCACAACGGCCTGCATCACCCCCCCCATCCCCAACACCCGGTCCCGAATGGCAATTTCTGATTTGGCAATGATCGACTCTTTGTTTTGCGGCAGTTTGGTAATCACAAGACCCACGCGCTGCGGCTTAAACGGCGCAACTTTTATCAGCGGCTCGCTCCCAATAATTTCAAGAGCAGCATCGCGCACACGGGCTGGCACGGCAAAGGGAATGACTTTAATAGTTGCCAACATCTGCCGCATGTCCACCCGCGCATAATTTTGTAATGTGGCCAAGGTCAGGCTTTCGTGCAGATGGTTAAGGGCGTGAACACGAGTTTCATCAATAATCAGCAAACCAGCAACGGCCGAATAAAGATTGGCGCGGCCCGTAAACGCTTCCTGCGAAGTTACATTTGCGCCGCAAGCTGCAACCGCAATGCCATGCGCCGCAATATCCTCGGGCACATCGTCAGCTCCAAGTTTTGCAGCGATAACTTCGTGAAGGCCCGCAGCGCGAAGTGCTGCAATATCCAAACCAGAAAGCACACGTCCTTTTTTGAAAAAGCCTGACTCTAGGCGCAGTGCGTGAGCAAGAACTGAACCCTCCGCCTTATCGAGGGCAAGTGAACCAAATTTCATTCAACCACCTAACCTCAAACACTGGGTCATCTCAGCCATCACTGAAATCGCAATTTCTGGGGCACCCACAGCGCCAATATTCAGACCAATCGGCCCATGGATACGCGCCAGCTGCTCTTCACTAAACCCAGTCGCCAACAGTCTCTCGCGGCGTGATTCCTGCGTTTTCTTTGATCCCAAGGCCCCAATATAAAACACAGCGGATTTTAGCGCCCATTCTAAAGCTGAATCATCAATTTTAGGATCATGGGTTAAAGCCACAAAGGCTGTACGCGCATCTAAAGCGAGTCCCGGTAAAACATCTTGAGGCCAATCAGCAAGCAGTGTCACATTCGGAAACCGTGCGCCCGAAGCAAACGCCCCGCGAGGATCAATCACCGTCACGTCATAATTCAAAGCCTGCGCTATGGGGATAATACTTTGAGCAATATGAACCGCACCTATGATCACCAGCCGCAAGGGCGGATTGTGAATGGCCACAAATTGTCCATCACTCACGCCAGATTTATCAAACCGAAATGCGTCATCAAAGCCATCGCCAAGCGCCACAATCCGTTGCGCACCGGATACCAAATCTGTAACCACCGCAAGGGCGCGGCGTTGCGCCCGCGCTAGCAAAATCTCTTGTAGTGTTTCTGCCTTCACGCCAGCGGCTCCACGTAAACCCTAATCTTGCCGCCACAAGCCAAGCCCACTTTCCAAGCCGTTTCATCAGCCACACCAAAGCTCAACACTTTTGAAACGCCGCCGGAAATAATATCCAAAGCTTCCGTCACCACCGAACCTTCCACACAGCCGCCAGAAACCGAACCCATAAAATGTCCATCAGAATCAATCACCAATTGGCTGCCTACAGGTTGCGGCGCTGATCCCCAGGTCTCAATCACCGTCGCCAAAGCCAGTTTGCGCCCCTCGCCCAACCATGCAGAAGCCGTTTCTAAAACTGAATGATCCATTGCAAAAACCCTACAATAAACTGCGGTAACATCTTAGTGTTGCTGCACCGCACATAGAACCAACACGAAATATTTCGCGTAGCATAGGTGAGATTATGGGAGGTTGCCATGTTAAGATTTGTCACTGCTCTGCTCTGCGCGCTGGTGTTTTTAACACCAGTTCATGCTGAAGATTTGGGTCCTCAGGATAAAACCGCTGTTCAACAAGTTATTTCGGGCCAGCTTGATGCTTTCAAATCTGAGAATGGCCCCTTGGCTTATTCCTTTGCTGCCCCCATCATTACCGGCATTTTCCCCACCCCCGATAATTTCATGGCCATGGTGAAGCGCGGATATGCGCCCCTCTATACCAACCAGAAATACAGTTTTGGCGCAGTGGCAGTGGATAATTTAGGCCGCCTGGTGCAACACGTCACCATCACCGCAGGCGACGGCAAACGTTACGAAGCTGTGTATGCATTGCAAAAACAAGCTGACGGTAGCTGGAAAATCGCTGGCTGCACCCTTGTAGAAATTCCCGGAGTGGATGCTTAATCCCGATCAGGAAACCACAGGCGGTACATCATTTACCGCCTGCCTTAAATTCACTATGGCGTATTCTCGCACGTGATATCGCTAAACGCTTTGCAATTCCGACCCTTGCAAAGCTTACCATTGCCGATGTAACGCGACTTCGCAAATGGTGGTAATCTACCAGTGCTGGTAAAATCCGATGCATCATCAAAGCCCTTGTTTGAGCAATATTCATCCGCAGCACTTTGGCCGTTACACTCCGACCCTTTGCTCACACACAGGTTCAAGCGCATGCCGCCGAGTTTTGGATGATAATAAGTGTGCATATCACCTCCACCACCACCAGGGCTTGGCGGCGGCAGTGGGCCGGGCACTGGAGGTGCAGAATCTGGCTTCTGGCAGGTAATATAAGTGAAGCCATCACAAATCGGTTGATTGCAAATTTGCCCGCTGCCCTGAACAATCGTTGCAATTCCCGACGCGCCGATATCTACATCTTCCACTTGATCAATCGACTGCGCAAATCCCTTGTCTTGACAAAATTTATCAGCCGCAGGCTTCCCACACGCCCCGCCAAAGACGAGGCAATAATCAATCCGTAGTGATCCTTGTTTGGGTTTGGCAAAAGTTTGTTCGTTGGCCTGAGCCAACGTGAATTGGGCAACAAAGCCCAAACACGTAAAAGCTAAAATGCGTGCAAATTTCATTTGCGTCTCCATTTCTAAAACCCCACTTCTAAACAATAGCAGATTCTTTATTGCAACACTACATGTCGGAATCACCGAGGCCTTTGGCGCATTTCTCTCGCCAATCACGGCGAAGATGAACTATTGTGGTGCGAGGGAGTTCATCATGCAATCAAAAGTCATCATCACTGCTGCCATCACCGGATCAGGCGACACAGTGGGCAAACACCCTGCAATTCCTGTAACGCCACAGCAAATAGCAGATTCCGCACTTGAAGCCGCTTCAGCGGGGGCCACCATAGTTCATTGCCATGTGCGCAATGTGAAAACTGGCAAAGGCACACGCGATGTCGATCTTTACCGCGATGTCATGGAAAAAATCCGCGCCAAGAATTCCAACATCATCATCAATTTCACCGCTGGCATGGGGGGGGATTTAGATGTAGGCCCGGGCGAAGAGCCGATGAAATGGGGGCCAGGCACCGATTTGGTTGGCCCGCAAACCCGCTATCTTCACATTAAAGAGCTGCGCCCCGAAATTTGCACCATTGATTGCGGCACGATGAATTTTGGCGATAGCAATAACATTATGGTGCAAACACCGCTGCAATTGCGCGAGCAAGCCAACCTCATCCAGTCTTATGGCGTGAAAGCAGAAATGGAAGTTTTTGATTCCGGCCATGTCTGGTTCGCAACCAAAATGTGCGAAGAAGGTTTGATGGATGATCTCCCCCTCTTCCAACTCTGCCTCGGCATTCCGTGGGGTGCACCCTATAGCACTGAGACTATGGCGTACATGAAGAGCCAGTTACCCAAGAACGCTATCTGGGCCGCCTTCGGCATTGGCCGCAATGAATTCCGGGCGGTGGCCCAAGCTGTGTTGCTGGGTGGCCATGTGCGTGTAGGTTTGGAGGATAACTTGTATCTCGATAAAGGCGTATTTGCATCGAATGCCACATTGGTGGAACGCGCCGTAAAGATCATCGAAATCCTCGGAACGAAAATAGCAACGCCAGATGAAGGTCGTGCGATATTAGGGATCAAGAAATGAAACCAAAAATCATCGGTATCGCCGGAACCGGATTGATCGGTGCAGGCTGGGCCGCTCGTGCTTTGATCCGGGGCATAAACGTCATCGCCTACGACGTCTCGCCAACGGCCGAGGCCAAATTAAAAGCCCAAATCAAAACCGCTTGGCCTTCCATGGAGAAGCTCATTGGCAAGCCCAAGAAAAAGGGCAAGCTCACCTTCACGACGGACTTGGGCGAAATGGCCTTGAAGGCCGAATTTATTCACGAGGCAGCCCCCGAACGCGAAGCTTTGAAGATAAAACTGTTTAAGGACATTGACGCGATCGCCAAACCCGACGTGATTATCTCGTCCTCCTCATCAGGCTTCTTGCCCACCCGCCTGCAATCGGAATGCGCGCATCATCCCGAACGCGTCATTATTGGTCACCCGTTTAATCCGGTCTATCTTTTGCCATTGGTGGAAATCGTACCAGGGTCGAAAACCAGCGAAGATGCTATGGCCCGCGCCAAGGTCTATTTTGAATCAATCGGGATGCAGGTCTTACGCCTCAAAAAAGAAATTGATGGTTATATCTGCGACCGCTTGCAAGAAGCCCTGTGGCGCGAAGCCTTACACATCTTGGATAAGGATGTGGGATCAACCGCCGACATTGATGACTCGATCATCTATTCCGCTGGAATGCGCTGGGCTTTCATGGGTTCTTTCCAAACCTATCATCTCGCAGGTGGACCCGGCGGTATGCGTGATTTTATGAAACAATTTGATCCCACGTTAGAACTGCCGTGGACCGATTTGAAATTCCCCAAATGGAATGACGCTTTAGAAACCCGCCTCATCGAAGGCTGCGAAGCCCAAGCGGGTGGTAAAACTGTTGCCCAATTGGAAGCCAAGCGCAATGCAATTTTGGTCGATATGATGAAGCTGTTCAAAAAACATAAGATTGGCGCAGGGTTAGTTTTGGATAGGGAAGAAAAGGCAATGAAGAAAAAGGGGAAATAAAATGCAAACTCGCGTCATGATCACCGCTGCCGCTTCAGGCATCGGCCGCGCCATTGCTAAGGCTTTCTATGAACAAGGGGCCAAGGTGCACATTTGTGATGTGAGCGAAGCCGCACTCAAATCCTTCCGTGATGAGTTCCCCGAAATCGCAGCCACCCAAGTCAACGTTCGCAGTGAAGCTGAAGTCGATTTGTGGTTCGACGAAGCGCTTGATGATTTAGGCGGCCTCGATGTGATGGTGAACAACGCCGGCATCAAAGGCCCCACAGCCCCCATTGATGACATTGAACTTGCCGATTGGAAAGAAACCATGGAAGTCTGCCTCGATGCGCAGTTCCTCTGTGCCCGCCGTGCAGCACCCGTGATGAAGGCGCAAGGTTCTGGCCTCATCATCAACATGTCATCAAACGCAGGCCAATATGGCTTTGGCAATCGCACCCCCTATGCCGCCGCCAAATGGGGTGTGATCGGCCTCACCAAATCCCTCGCCATCGAACTTGGCCCCCATGGCGTGCGCTGTAATGCCATTTGTCCCGGTGCGGTGAAAGGCGAGCGCATTATGAAAGTGGCTGCAGGCGAAGCAGCCTTGCGCGGTGTGCCCACGGATGAAGTCGCCAAAGAATTGGTCTGGGAACAATCCCTCAGCCGTTTCACTGAACCAGAAGAAGTGGCCAATCTGTGTCTGTTTTTAGCCAGCCCCGCCGCCTATATGATCAATGGCCAAGACATCGCCATCGATGGCCACATCGAAACTTTTCACATCAGGTAA
>JANMWK010000108.1:0-1771 GCA_031393975.1 Hyphomicrobiales bacterium | reverse complement strand
TCAACAAATTGCGATCCAAACTGCAAGAAGGCTTGGAAGTCATCGCCACCGGCAAAATTACCTCCTATCCCGGCAAATCCAATTACCAGATTGTGATCGAGAACGTTGAGCCCGCAGGCGTGGGCGCTCTTATGGCGCTTCTGGAAGAGCGTAAGAAAACCCTAGCCGCCGAAGGCCTGTTTGATCAAGACCGCAAGAAAACTCTCCCGTATTTGCCGCGCACCATTGGCATCATCACATCGCCAACCGGTGCCGTGATCCGCGATATTCTTCACCGCTTGAATGATCGCTTTCCGCGTCATGTCATCGTCTGGCCGGTTCGTGTTCAAGGCGAAACGGCGGCGGCCGAAGTGGCAGCGGCGATCGAAGGCTTTAACGCGATGGAGAACAAGCCCGATCTCTTGATCGTTGCCCGGGGTGGTGGATCGCTTGAAGACCTCTGGCCTTTCAACGAAGAAATTGTGGTGAGGGCCACGGCTGCCAGCATAATCCCTCTGATCAGCGCCATCGGCCATGAAACCGATACTACGTTGATCGACTTTGCCTCTGATTTCCGTGCACCCACGCCGACTGCCGCTGCCGAACGCGCCGTTCCAGTGCGCGCAGATCTATTGGCCGAACTGGCCTCGCTGAACGCACGCCAAAAACGTACTATGGCACGCGTTGTCGGCGAGGCAAAAACTCGCCTGCATTCTGCCGCCCGTGCCTTGCCCAAGCCCGACGAAATTTTGGCCACTGCGCGTCAACGCTTGGATGTGGCGGCTTCAAAATTGCCCAAGGCGCTGAAAGCTAATGTGCAGGTTCATGCGGTTGCTCTTGCTCGCATTTCTGGAAAACTCAGCATAAAGCCAATGGCGCAGCGGTTGATCGATCAACGCCGTAGGTTGATTGACCAGCGAGATCGCTTGAGCAGGGGTATGAAGCAATTCACGTTGCGCAAATCTGATCAACTCAAATCTGAACTCAAACTCTTCGCCTCGCTCGGCTATCAATCTGTCCTGAAACGCGGCTATGCGGTGATCCGTGATCAACATGGCAAGCCGCTGCAAATGATTTCTGGCATCAAACCGCCCGCAAACCTCGAGATCGAAATGCAAGATGGCAGGTTGGACGTCACAGCCACCCCAAAAAAATCCCAAGCTTCGCTCTTTTAATTTTCGAGCTTAATCGCTATCTGAACCTCATGAACTTCATCGATACCAACATTCCACCCCAACGCGAAGCCAAAGTGAAATATCTTGACGGCGATTTCCAGATTGTTCGCGAGGGAGATTTCGTGCGCTGTGCTATTTCAGGCGCGCTAATCCCAATTGATGATCTGCGCTACTGGAATGTTGATAGTCAGGTGGCTTATCGCTCGGCGCTAGAGTCTTTCGCTGATAAAAGCCGATAAATCACAAGACCCAATGCTTGAAATTGTAGACTAAAGGTTCAATGCGCTGATAGTAAAACGGCGCAAATTGATCCTCACTCAGAATTACGAGATTGAACAGCAATAATGCTTCTTGAATATAGTAATGCGGACGTCTCGTGGCATTGGGGCTACGGCGCATCCGAATAACAATTACGGCAATCAGAAATAGGGCATTCACGGCCACCAATTGCATAAGCAAAGAAGGCTGCCCTGTCGTCAAAAAGGCGGAAACTTCGATCCATTGAATCCGATTCAGTAGTTCGTACATACTATCCTCAACACGCCAAACCGCCCCTTATCTCGGCCTTATATTGGTAAAAGGTTAACGGATCGTCGCAATTTCCATTGCGCCAATCT
>JANMWK010000099.1:0-35762 GCA_031393975.1 Hyphomicrobiales bacterium | reverse complement strand
GTGATTGGGCCCACTGTTGCAATGGTAATATCAGCCCAAGCAGTTGAGGCAGAAAGAGCCGCCGCGAAGCTGAGCGCAATGCCTGACAAAATAAGTTTCTTCATAGATTAGTCTCCCTAAAAGTTTTGTGACCTAATGGTCGGTCGGGGTACGCTACCCCTTGGGCAATAGTCTTGCCCAAAGGCGCAGGATTGGAAAGGAAAAAATGAATTCCCTTCAACAATTTCGGAAAATAATTAATTTGATTTGGGCCGCCAGGTCAACGGTCCTGTCCTTTCGTAGAGCCATGGATATTGCTCTGTCATCTGGCTAGTGCGCGTCATGCGGTAGCCGAGTAGCGCAAAGCCAATGATAATCAGCGTTTGCACAATATAATATTGCACTGATGTGAGGGTATCTCGAAATAGCGCAAAATGGATGAAGCGCAATCCGGCTCCAAAAATCATCATATAGACGACCACCATCCAAAGTGGCTTCCAGCCCAGCGCCAAAGAGCGGCCACTCATATAGGATGCTCCACCACCAGCAATGACCGTGAGCACAAAAAACACCCAAAAACTATTTTCGTAAATGAGCGACATTTTAATGCCCCCCTTCCAGATAAGCGGCACGCACTTCGGGGCGCTTGAGAAGTTCAGCACCAGTGCCGGTCATAGTGATTTTGCCGTTCACCATTACATAAGCGCGGTGCGCCAGGCGCAGGGCGTGGAAAGCATTCTGTTCAACCAGCAAAACCGTCAAACCTTCTTCTTGATTGAGTTTTTTAATCGCAGCAAAAATGAGTTTGACAATAATAGGGGCCAGACCTAGCGAAGGCTCGTCGAGCAGCAACAGGCGCGGACGGGCCATCAAAGCGCGACCTATAGCCAGCATTTGTTGTTCACCACCCGAAAGTGTACCAGCGCGTTGAGTGCGGCGCTCTTCAAGACGTGGGAATAGTTTGAATATTTTGAGCAGGTCTTCATCAAAATGCGCCAGCTTATCGACGGTGGCACCCATTTGCAGATTTTCAAACACTGTCATTCGGGGGAATATGCGGCGACCTTCAGGTGACTGCGCAATGCCCAGATGCACAATTTCATGTGTGGGCATTTTCGTAATATCATAGCCATCGAATATGATTGAACCGACGCGCGCTTGCGGCGTTCCGCAAATTGTCATCATCAAGGTCGATTTGCCCGCACCATTGGCGCCAATCACAGTCGCGATTTCACCTTTGCGCACTTCAAAATCGACGCCTTTGAGCGCTTGGATTTTGCCGTAGAAGGTTTCAACGCCCGTACCTTTTAAAAGGAAGTCGCTCATTTACGGCCTCCTTTTTTAGCCGGTGGCTTTTTAGCTGGGGCAGGTTTTTTGACGGCTGGTTTTTTTGCAGGTGCTGCAACCACAACTGGCTCAACAATAACAGGAGCAGGTTTAGCTGCGACTGGAGCGGAAACAGATTTTACACCAGTGGCCTCAGTAATAATATCTGCAGGTGCTTCATCTTCCTCCACGCCGAGATAGGCGCGAATGACAGCTGGATCAGTCTTGATTTGCGCTGGCGTTCCATCAGCAATCTTGCGTCCATAGTCTAACACCACGATGTGATCAGAAATACCCATCACCACACTCATGTCATGCTCAATCAAAAGAATCGCCATGTTGTGATCGTCGCGAATGGAGAGCAGCAATTGATTGAGCTCATCAGACTCGCGCGGGTTCAAACCAGCAGCCGGTTCGTCAAGGCAGAGCAAACGCGGCTCGGTGCACATGGCGCGGGCAATCTCTAAACGGCGTTGCGCACCATAAGGAAGGTCACCAGCCGCATCATCAGCGCGTTTCGTTAAATTCACTTTATCGAGCCAATATTTACTGCGCTCAATGGCTTCATTTTCAGCGCGTTTAAAACGCCCGCTGCCAAGAATGCCCCCGATGGTATAGTTTGAGGCTTTCATCAAAACATTATGTTGGGCCACCATCAGGTTTTCCAACAGCGTCATGCCAGAGAACAAGCGAATGTTTTGGAAGGTACGAGCCACTTTTGCTTTTTGCGTGATGATAAAATCATCCATGCGCTCCAGCAAAAACTCTGTTCCATCAGCATGGTTCAGCTTAATCATGCCTTCGGTCGGTTTGTAAAAACCAGTGATACAATTGAACACTGTGGTTTTGCCAGCGCCGTTAGGGCCAATTAGGGCGGTAATTTGCTTGCGTCCGGCATTGAAAGACAAGTCTCCGATGGCTGTAAGGCCGCCAAAACGCATGGTGAGGTGCTGAACTTCGAGTTCAGGATTTACAGACCAATCGTGCATCAACCATGCCCCTCGGCAACCATATCACCCGATATAGATTTTTTTTCTTTTAGGAATACAGTGGGTTGCCGTTTAGTCACAAACCCGCGTGGTCGGAACCGCATCATCAACACCATGGCAAGACCCACTGCCAACATGCGGAATTGAATGGGCTCAGTTCCGGTTGGCAGAATAGCTTTCATGAAGTCCATCTCGCGGAAAATTTCAAATGATCCCATGATAGCTATGGCCGAAAACACGATGCCGATTTGCGACCCCAGACCACCCAGCACCACAATGGCGAGGATTAAAGCTGACTCGATATAGACAAATGATTCAGGTGATACAAACCCTTGGCGTGCCGCAAAGAAGCTGCCTGCAAAGCCACCGAACATAGCGCCAGTTGCAAAGGCTGTGAGCTTCGTGGTGGTCGTATTGATGCCGAGCGAACGACAGGCAATTTCGTCTTCACGCAAGGCTTCCCATGCGCGGCCAATCGGCAAACGGCGCAAACGCTTGGTCACAAAATATGTGATTAAAGCCAGCGTAAGGATGAGATAATACAAGAAGAAATAGAAATGAATGCGGTCATAAGGAATGTTGAAAAAGGCCGAGAAACTGCCAGCCTCGTCCTTAAATGGTAAACCGAAGAAAGTGGCTTTTGGAACAATAATACCTTGCGGCCCATTGGTCAGCGAGAACCAGTTGATTAACACTAAGCGGATCATTTCACCAAAGGCGAGCGTTACGATAGCCAGATAATCGCCCCGCAACCTAAGAACTGGAAAGCCTAAAATAATGCCCCATGTTGCGGCCAGCAAGCCTGACAATGGAAGCGTGATGTAGAACGCCCAAGGCAAGACGCCGGGGCCAAACAAATAGGGAAGCAATACGGTTGACAGCAGGGCATAAGCATAGGCTCCAATCGCGTAGAATGCCACATACCCAAGGTCGAGCAACCCAGCCAGACCTACCACAACATTCAAACCCCAACCGAGCATAATGTAAGTGAGAATATAAATCGCAAGATCAACCGTGCGCTTTTCGCCCCATGGGCTCGCATAGGAGAGGACCGGCAAAAGCAGCGCAAACACCAAAAGGGCAGGGGCTACATATTTGCCGTAAGTGTCACTCAGGCTGGCGGCCTTAATCATAGGCTTTGATGGAGCAATTGCGTTGGCTTCTGCGTGTGATTTATACCAAGCATAAAGATGGATAAGCAGGCGCCCAATCACCACAGCAGCAGTAAGTTCGGCGGCCAATATCCAGCGACCCGAAATGAACAACACGCCCTGGGCCATTGTGGTTTTGAGCGCCACAATGGGCGTCAAAATCAACATCGTTATAATCGCAGAGCCGATTAAATCTTTGGCCAAACTGAAGGCATCGAGGGTCTTAACTTGTGCTTTCGAGGTCGTATCTTTTGCTGCAACGGACATAGCTTACACCTTTTCCACTTCAGGCTTGCCAAGCAAACCTTGTGGCATGAAAATGAGCACGATCACCAAAATCGTAAATGCCGCTACGTCTTTATATTCCACAGAGAAATAGGCCGACCACATCACTTCGATGAGACCGATCACCATGCCGCCAAGCATGGCACCGGGGATGGAGCCGATGCCGCCGAGCACAGCAGCCGTGAACGCTTTAATGCCTGCAAGAAAGCCGATGAAGAAGTCCGTCACGTTATAATAAAGGAAGAACATCATGCCGGCGAAAGCGGCAAGAGCAGCACCAAGTATAAACGTGATAGAAATAGTGCGATCAACATTGATGCCAAGCAACGAGGCCATTTTCTGGTCTTGTTCACAGGCGCGCTGAGCGCGGCCCAACGATGTGCGCTGAATCAGCATTGTGAAAATCGCCATCAACGCAATCGTTGAAAGAATAATCAGAATTTGCATGTTAGAAATTTTGACAACGAAGTCGTTGCCATTAGCAGAAATGCGTCGCATCACTTCATATCCACCCGTTACAATTGGCTGAATGGGCTTTGGACGCCCTTCTTGTGCAATGCGCACGAATTCTTGCAGCACAATGGACATGCCGATCGCCGAGATCAGGGGGGCCAAACGGAATGAACCGCGCAATGGACGATAAGCCACACGCTCAATCGTCCAATTATAAACTGCAGCAATCAGCATGGCGATGATCACGACCAACGCCAAAGCTAGAATAATGGTGAAAGAACCGCTTCCGCCGGTCACACCTAAAGCGAGAAGCACGATGAAGGACACCACACTACCAACCATGAACACATCACCATGGGCAAAGTTGATCATGCCAATAATGCCATACACCATGGTATAACCGATTGCGATGAGACCATATATGGAACCGAGCGTCAGTCCGTTAATGAGCTGCTGGAGAAAGTACTCCAAATCGCCCCCCTATGTGTTTTTAGCGTTTCACCATGTCCCCGGCTCATAGATGGCCGCGGTTGATTGATAGTCTTAATGAAGCCTTAAGACAAAAACAAGCGAGACATTCACAGATGACCACCAATATCGGGTCCAGAATTAGTGAAATAATTCAAAGTATGGGAATAAAATAGGCAAATAACTCAAATTATTATCAATCAACATTTTGGCTGCGGCTGTTTTGGTCGCACGTATAAAATATAACGCCCTGCACCACATTGACATTCCAGTCCGGTAAGTTTAGTTCGTCGTATATCAATCCGGCATATATCGATTTGGCATAGCATGAATATCAGAACTCTCTGTCTTGGCGTACTCTCTTTTAATGAAGCGTCAGGTTATGAAATTAAGAAGGAGATTGAAGACGGCCTTTTCAGCCACTTCATTGATGCCAGCTTTGGTTCAATTTATCCGGCTTTGACCTTGTTGAATGCAGAAGGCCTCGTCACTTTGCGGGCCGAAGAACAAACTGGTCGTCCAGACAAAAAAGTATATGCAATTACCGATGCAGGTCATGCCGCATTGGCAAAATCTTTATCAGTCGTTCCGGCCCGCGATAAATATAAATCTGAATTTCTGTTTGAAATGCTCATGCAGCATTATCTTTCGCCCAGTCACATCATTGTTGCACTTGAAAAGCAATTGGCAGACCTCATTATCGATTTGACCCAACTGAACGAATGCAAAGCTGATCCTCTGCAACAAAAAATCCCAGGGTGTGAGTTCGTGATGGGTTATGGTGAAGCAGTTCTGACAGCGGGTGTCAGCTACATTGAATTAAAACTAGCCGAATTAAAAACACAGGCATTAAAGGCCGCCGAATGAAATGGGAGAATCATATGCGTAGTTCTTTTTTGATCAGCGTGCTTGCAGCGCAACTTTTGGCCAGCGCGGCCTATGCTGATACGCCTACTGTTAAGGCAGCTCCCCCGCCGCCGCCTTCCATTTCTGTGCTTATCGCTGAGAAAAAACCAATTGCCGAGGACCTGACAGTGACTGGCAGTTTTGCCGCTGGCGAACTTGTGTTGGTCTCACCGGAAGTTGAAGGTTTAGCAGTGACTGAGTTTTTAGCTGAAGAAGGTGACCAAGTGAAAAAGGGTCAAGTCTTGGCGAGATTGTCGTCAAGTTCAGTTGATATTTTGATTGCCCAGACCAAAGCCTCTTTGGCAGGCAACGATGCCGCCAAAGACCAGAACAACAATCAAATTGAGCAAGCCAAAATTTCGGCTGATCGGACATTGGCCGATTTGAACCGAACCAAAAAACTGCGCACGACAGGCGTTGCCACGCAAGAAACTTTTGATCAACGCCAAGCCGCTTTTGATTTGGCCAATGCGCAATTAGCCAATTCTAAGCTGGCGCTCGAAGTGACTAAAGCCAATCGCGCCGTGATTGACGCACAGATGGCCGATCTTGATTTGAGAAAATCGCGCACCGAAATTAAAGCCCCAGTCGATGGCTACATTAGCCGCCGCACTGTGCAAGTGGGTGGCATTGCTTCGGGTAGCAAAGAGCCCATGTTTAATATTGTCGCCAATGGTATTGTGAAGCTTTTGGCCGAAGTGCCAGAATCCGATTTGCCGCGCGTGAAAGTCGGTCAGGTTGCTTCGATCACTGTCAACGGCATGGATAAACCCATTGAAGGCGTTGTGAAACTCATCTCGCCTGAAGTGAATGAAACCACCCGCATCGGCATTGTTCACATTCGCGTGGCGGAAGGCGTGCGCATTCCTCTGGGGGCATTTGGTCGGGCTCGCATCAGTCTTGCAGCTGCGGATGGTGTGGCCCTGCCACTCACTGCAGTCACCTTCGGTGAAAACGGCCCCACAGTGCAAATTGTTAAAGATGGAAAAGTAGAAGTGCGCAAAGTGATCACCGGTTTGGTGGGCACCAACGATATCGAAATTACCTCGGGTGTTGCCCCCGGCGAAACCTTTGTGGCCCGCGCCGGAAGTTTCGTGCGTGATGGTGATGCCGTTACCCCCATTAAACTTAATGCAACGGAATGATTTGAAAACATGAATTTCAACTTCTCAGCTTGGTCTATTCGCAATCCGGTGCCACCGATATTGCTGTTCTTTGTTTTGATGTTGGTGGGCATTTTCAGTTTCCGGGCCTTGCCTATAACGCAGTTCCCAAACATTGACGTGCCAGTGGTGCTTGTTTCGGTGAGCCAAGCAGGCGCAACGCCAGCAGAGCTTGAATCCCAAGTCACCAAGAAAGTTGAGGACTCTGTTGCAGCCATCACCGGCATAAAGCACATTACTTCAACCATGCGCGACGGTTCCTCTAACACGGCCATTGAGTTCCGCTTGGAAGTGCCAACGGAAAAAGCGGTTCAAGACGTAAAAGATGCCGTCGCCAAAATTCGCGGATCGCTTCCAGGAGGCGTCGATGAACCCATCATCCAACGCATCGATGTAGAAGGCCAAGCAATCCAAACTTATGCGGTGTCTGCCCCCGGCATGACGCTTGAACAATTGTCTTGGTATGTTGATGACGTTGTAAAGCGTCAACTACAGGGCCTCGCGGGTGTGGGCCGTGTGGACCGTTTTGGCGGTGTGGATCGTGAAATCCGTGTCGATCTTGATCCTGCTAAACTGCAAGCTTTGGGGGTTACTGCAGCCAACGTGAACAGCCAATTGGCTGCCGTGAACGCTGACTTTGGCGCAGGCCGTGGCGATGTGGGCAACAACGAACAAGCCATTCGCACTTTGGGCGGCGCACGCACTCTTAATGATTTGGGTGAAACAAAAATTTCGCTGCCTGGTGGTCGTATTGTAACATTGAATGACATTTCCAAGGTGAGCGACAGCACCTCTGAAATGCGTTCGTTTGCACGCTATAATGGTGACAGCGTAGTAACCTTCTCAATCTTCAGATCCAAAGGCGCAAGTTCGACCACAGTTGGAAGCCTGGTCGCCGCCAAAGTTGCGGATATTCAAAAATCCAGCAACGGCACAGCGTCTTTCACCTTGGTTGATGATACGGTTTACTTCATTTATGGCAATTACATTGCCGCAATGGAAACTCTTATTGAGGGTGCCATTCTGTCTGTATTAGTGGTTCTGCTATTCCTGCGCGATTGGCGTGCCACGTTGATTTCAGCGACAGCGTTGCCGCTTTCAGCCATCCCCACATTCTGGGTCATGAGCATGTTGGGTTTCTCGCTCAACCTCGTTTCATTCTTGGGCCTGACGCTGGCTACAGGTATTCTGGTTGACGATGCGATTGTAGAAATCGAAAACATCGCCCGCCATATGCGCATGGGCAAATCACCCTACCGAGCGGCCATGGAAGCGGCCGACGAAATCGGCCTCGCCGTGATCGCGATTACATTCTCCATTGTTTCAATTTTCGTGCCCGTGTCATTTATGAGCGGCATCGTGGGGCAATACTTCAAACAATTCGGCATGACTGTAGCGGTCGCTGTGTTGTTTTCCTTGTTGGTGGCCCGTTTGATTACACCCATGATGGCCGCTTATTTAATGCGCCCAACCCACGATACGGAGCATGAAGCAGGTCCGCTGCTACGGGCTTACATTAGACTTTTACATTTCTTGAACTGGGCACCAACTATTGGACGCATCGCACCAGTTGAACCCCGTGTTAAAAAATTGTGGAACTGGGTTGCTTATGGGCTTGCTACATCGATGCTTTTCCTCGCCATAAGGCTGGCAGTAGGATTCGTTCCAGAGATACCAAGTCTTATCACAATATTCTTCACGGTAGTTTTGATAAGCATTGTGGCTGCAACGGGCCTCCTTGTGCTGGCTTTGGTTGTCCGTGCCGTCGCACGATTTAGCAAGGAACGAACGCTGTCTTGGCACGACAATGAAGGCGATCATATCGACACCGCCGTGGGGTTCCGTAACTCATGGCCGCGCGTCATGAGCTATGTCACAGTCGCACTTGCTTTTGGAATTCTGTTCGCGTCGACCCTGCTCATTCCGCTCTTGCCAACAGGCTTCATTCCGCCCGGCGATCAATCGCGGTTTGTGTTGTCAGTCGAATTGCCCCCGGGTTCGCGTCTCAGCCAAACCCGTGAAACCACGGACGCAATGGCGCAAGAAATTCGTAAAAATACTGAAGTCGCGCAAGTCTTCGTATTGGGCGGCTCGTCGCCCACGGGGTCATTGGAGCCTCGGAATGCCGCGATCTATGTGAACTTGCGTCACCGTGACGTCGGACTACTCACAGGTATTTTCAATCCAACCATCAAAGGCATCAACCACAAGCTCGGCACCTCTATTCCAACGCTGGCAGTAGATGGTCGAGACAAACCACAGGAAGTAATTGAAACTGAAATTCTGCCAAAGCTTTCGAACTTGCCCGATTTGCGCTGGGCCAAGATCAATGATCGTGGCGAGCGTGATATCAAGTTTAACATCCTGTCGAATGATGCTGCTGCCCTTGATGAAGCGGTTGCGAAATTGGAAGGGGCTTTGCGCAAGGAACCAAAACTCCGTGCTCCAGCGGCGGCAGGTGGACTTGATCGTCCTGAAATTAAGATTGTTCCAAAAACCGATGAAGCCGCAAAGCTTGGCATTACTGCACAGCAAATTTCGCAAGCCGTGCGGGTGGCAACCATTGGTGATTTTAGCCCACTGTTGGCCAAATTCAGCATTGATAATCGCCAAATCCCGATCCGTGTGCAAATTCCAGAATCCGCACGTACGCGGTTTGACGAAATTGCCAACTTGCGGGTGATGGCGGCCAATGGCCAATCGGTTCCGATATCTTCCGTTGCTGATGTATCATTCTCGCGTGGTCCAAGTTCCATCGAACGCTATGACCGTCAACGCCAAGCCACCATCGGAGCAGATTTGCCGCCCGGTGTGCAGTTGGGTGAAGCCTCACTGGTGATTCAGAAAACCGCAGCGGCATTGAATTTACCAAAGTCGGTGAAGGTCGCTGAAGGCGGCGATGCTGAATTGCAGAATGAAGTGTTTGCCGAATTCGGCAGATCCGCAACGCTCGGCATCGTGTTGATGTTGGTAGTGCTGGTGTTGCTGCTTGGAAACATATTCCAGCCCTTCGCTATTCTCTTGTCCTTGCCGCTGTCTATCGGTGGCGTGGTGTTGGCGCTGCTCGCAACCAACAACGCTTTCTCTATGCCAGTGGTTATTGGCATGTTGATGTTGATTGGTATCGTTGCCAAAAATGCCATCATGCTCATTGATTTTGCGGTGGAACGCAAAAAACACGGCATGAGTCGCATTGATGCCATTGTTGATGCCGGACACAAACGCGCCCGACCGATTGTAATGACAACAATTGCTATGGGTGCTGGCATGTTGCCATCGGCCTTTGGCATTGGCGAGGGCGGTTCATTTCGCGCCCCCATGGCCATCGCCGTGATCGGCGGGTTGATCGCTGCCACCTTCCTCAGCCTCGTATTCGTTCCATCATTCTATGTGATAATGGATGATTTTGCGCGTCTGTTTGGTTGGATATTCAGCCGCTTTGTAGGGTCCAGCGATGAACCAGAGCCCCATGATGTGCGACTGGAAAATCTTGAGTCAGCTGTATCAACAAGCGCTAGTGAAGTGGATGAGTTGGCGGCCAAGATCAACGAAGTCGAAGATAAGATGGCTGATATGGCGCGTCTATTGCCAAAGCCTAAATTGAAGCTGGCGGCTGAATAAACGTTAAACGAAACTCTTAAGGCCCTGCGTAATTCTGCTCAGGGCTTTTTTTATATCAACTGCGCTAGCCGCAAATGAAAGTCGAATAGAGCCCGGTGCGCCGAAAGCTGAGCCGGTTACCACTGCAACGCCATGCTCTTCCAAAAGAAAATCACAAAGGTGCTCGCTGGTTTTATTTTTCAAAAATGTAGACACATCAGGGAATGCATAAAATGTGCCCGGGATATCTGCAATCGCAACACCCTCAATGGCACGCAATCCCGCCAGCACCATGTCGCGCCTCACCTGATATTGCAGGCGCATTTTTTCGACATCGTCGCGCGGGCCCTGCAGGGCGGCAACGGCCGCCCGCTGCACAAATTGATTAGCGCCAGCTGAAACAATGCTCTGCATCCGCCCCATGGCTTGGGCAATCGCCAAGGGTGCCGCTGCATAACCCAGCCGCCAACCCGTCATGGCAAAGCTCTTGGAAAATCCATTCAATGTAATGGTGCGTTCTTGCATACCGGGCAGTGAACCAAATGAAACCATCTCGCCATCAAATAAAATATATTCATAAATCTCGTCCGCCAAAACCATGAGACGGGGGTGAGCCCGCACCACTGCCGCAATCTCTTCCAATTCAGCGCGTGACCAAACCGCACCTGTTGGATTGCATGGCGAATTGATCATGATGAGTTTTGTGGCAGGTGTAATGGCCGCCGCAATGCGCGAAACGGGAACTTTGTAATTCTCAGTGACATCGGATGAAAGCACGACAGCTTTACCCTGTGCAAACTTCACCGAGCCTTCATAAGATACCCAATAGGGTGCTAAAATAATCACCTCATCACCGGGGCCAATAATAGAAAGTACAGCATTATTCAGAGCTTGTTTGGCTCCGTTGGCCACCACAATTTCAGTTGGCTTATAATGTAAGGCATTTTCAACACGAAGCTTCACACTCAAAGCCTCACGCAATTCCGGAATGCCTGCCGCTGGACCATAATGGGTAAAGCCCCCGTCCATCGCAGTTTTGGCTGCGTCACGGATATTCAATGGCGTATCAAAATCTGGTTCACCAAGCGTCAGCGAAACGATATCTTTGCCCAAGGCCCGCAATTCGCGTGTGCGTTGCGACATGCGAATAATAGCCCCTTCATCAGCAGAATTAGCGCGGGACGAGAGCAGGGAGGCGGGATCAAAATGGGTCATGGTTTTTGCGATATGCCAGCTTCTGCTTGCCCCGTCGAGGGTTCCAAGGCTAAAAGCCATCCATGAATCGTAATCTCTTATTCGCAGTCCTCATTGCCCTCACGGCATGTTCACAATCACCCAGTTCAGTGCGTATCACGCAAAGTGAGCCGGCTTTGAAAATACAGCCCACCCTCAAGGCCCGATCTGAACCCGTTTTCTATAACGGCAAGACCTATCAGATCGCCTTGGTCCCCGATGCGACAGGATTAACGATGGTCACCATTTCTGGCATGAGTGATAAACAATCCAAAGATGCCTCCGGCCTTGGGTCATCGGCTTTTCAGCATTTTTCATGCCGCGAAAGTCAAAAGGCTCACATCCAATCGCAGCCAAACTATGCCAACGGCCAATGGAACCTCACGGCCCGCTGCGGTTAAGGAACCATTATTGCGTAAAGACGTTTCTGGTGCTTAGATGCAACAGAGCGTGCGTCTGGTGGCATGGGGGAATTGTGGCACCAGCTCACCGTTTAGAGTGAGGTGTAAGTCATGGTTTTAGACCGCATTTTGAAATCCTTGGTGCGCCACGGCGATCTTACCGTGACCGATTGGACAGGCCACACCCGCCATTATGGCGATGGCACAACGCCCAAAGCCCATATCAAATTCACCACGCGAGCAGCGGCGCGAAGAGTGGCCTTGGACCCTGATTTGTTTGTGGGCGAATGCTATATGGACGGCAGTTTAGTCATGGTCAAAGGGACCATCTATGATTTCATTTCATTGGCCATGCAAAACACCAGCGGCCATCACGATCATCCCTTACACAAGCTAGTCGATAAAACGCGCATGGCCTTCCGCCGGTTGCATCAACATAATCCGGTCGGCAAAGCCAAGGAAAATGTTGCCCATCATTATGATCTTTCTGGACAGATTTATGATCTGTTTTTGGATCGTGATCGCCAATATTCCTGTGCGTATTTTGAAGATGAAAATGCCAGCCTTGAAGAAGCGCAGTTAGCTAAAAAACGTCATCTCGCGGCAAAGCTCAACATCAAACCCGGCATGAAAGTTTTGGACATCGGATCGGGCTGGGGTGGCCTCGGTCTCTACCTCGCTGAAGTGTGCGGCGCCGATGTCACCGGGGTCACGCTCTCCGAAGAGCAATACAAGCTTTCAAATGAACGCGCCAGTCAACGGGGCCTCAACGGCAATGTGGAATTTTTGTTAAAAGATTACCGTCACCTCGATGGGCCTTTTGATCGCATTGTTTCGGTGGGCATGTTTGAACATGTAGGCATAGGACATTTCTCCGAATTTTTTGCCAAATGCACCAAGCTGTTGAAAGAAGACGGCACTGCCGTGCTCCATTCCATAAATCGTTCGGATGGCCCCGGCGTCACCAGTGCTTGGATTAAAAAATACATTTTCCCCGGGGGCTATATTCCTGCGCTATCAGAAGTCATTCCGCATTTAGAGCGCGAAGGGCTCTACATAACTGATATCGAAATTCTGCGGCTGCATTATGCGCGAACCTTGCATGAATGGGCCCATCGCTTTGCCACCAATAGGGAGCGGGCTGTTGAAATCTACGATGAAAAATTTTGTCGCATGTGGGAATTTTATTTAGCAGGTTCTGAATGTGCCTTCCGCTATTCCGGCATGAATAATTTTCAAATTCAATTTGGAAAAAATCAAAACATCCTGCCGCTCACCCGTAACTATATCGAAACCGAAGAAAACCGCCTGCGCAAATTTGAAGATAAAACACCGCTGCTGAAAATGGTGCGGCGTTAATTCCAGCGTCGGTCTATCCAATCGCGCGTCCTGAAGTAGTAGCCTAAGTAGGGCAGAAACCAGGTCGATCCTGTATAAAGCGGATGGGTCGGAAACTCTTTGCGGTCAAAGGCACACACGCGATTGATCTTGCCCAAAATTTTTCGTGCCGTTTGATGGCCAAGATAACTCATCATGGCAATGCCAGAGCCGTTGCAGCCCAGTGCATAATGCATCCCATCAAGCCTGCCCATATGGGGCATCTCATCCAGCGTGAAGGCCACATTACCAGTCCATGAATGTGTAATTTTAACGCCGCGCAATTGTGGGAAGCGATCGATCATAAATTGATAGAGCAGGGGAGCTGTTTCCAAGGGGTCAGTCATGCCAAATTTCGCCCGTCCGCCAAACACCAACCGTTTGCCGTCAGGCGACATGCGGTAATACGTAAGCACGCGGCGCGTATCCGCAAAGCTGCGATTCTTCGGGCTGATGCTGGTGGCAAGATCAAGTGGCAGCTCTTCAGTCGCAATGATATATGAACCAAGCGGCACCACCCGCCGTTGCAACGCTGGCGTCGCTTTGCCCGTATAGCCATTGCTCGCAATAATCACATCACGGGCCCGCGCCGCGCCGCGCGACGTTTGTACTTGCCAGCTGCCATCAGAATTTTGGGCAACACCCGTGACCGCCGTTCGCGCCGCAATGGTGACACCCGCTCTTTGTGCGAGTTCCAACAAGCCCCTAAAATAAAGCGCCGGCTGCAAGTGTGCGGCCCGTTCCACAACCATGCCGCCGCGATAATAATCGGATCCAATTTCTTCGCGCTGTTTCTCTTGTGGTATTAAATATGAACCTGATTGCGCCTCAGCATTCAGCAGGTTCACTTTTTTCGCCATCGCGTCATAATGGGATTGGCACCAAGCCCCCAAAAAATACCCACGCTTGGTCCACCCGCAGGAAATATTTTCGCGCGCTATGAAACTTTCAACATGGCTGAAAGCATCTGCCGCGTCATTCATAAAGGGTGCTGCTTCGGCATCACTCAGCGCCTTTGACATATAGCGCTTGCCCACATTCATCCCACCAGAAACCATGCCGCCACTGCGGGTCGAAGCCCCAAAACCTGGGTCATTGGCATCGAGAACTAAAACTTCAACACCACCACGCGCCAATTCCAGAGCTGCCGCAAGGCCAGTATATCCGGCACCGACAACGGCCACCGCTACTTCTTTCTGCAACGCAATTTCTGGCAATGGTTGCGGTTCGTAATCTTCCCACCACAAAGGCCGAAGTTTAAAAGTCCTGTGAAAAATAGGATCAGACATAGCTATGCGTATTAGCGCGAACGCCAGCTGCTGAAAAGCCTCGACCAGACAATTCCAATGTTATATGACACCTTACAAATCAGTAAGGGAAGACTCACGTGGCAAAATCAGCAATGTTCTTTCGTGCCGCTCTTGTGGCCAGCGCTTTGGCGCTGTCTTCAGTTTCGGCTTGGGCGCTCAAAGTCGATATTGACGTTAATAAAATCAGTCAAAAAATGACCGTCACCGTCGATGGCCAAGAGCAATATGTGTGGCTCGTGTCGACGGGTGGCCAGAGTTATGACACGCCATCGGGTAACTATCATATTTTCCGCATGGAAAAAGAGCACTTCTCAAAAGAGTGGGATGATGCGCCTATGCCTTATTCTATGTTCTTCACACCGTTGGGCCACGCCATTCATGGCAGCTATCACATCAAGAGCCTGGGCACCCGCGCTTCGCACGGCTGTGTGCGATTGGCCCCAGAAAATGCCGCCATCCTTTTTGATCTCGTGCAAAAAGCCGGATATAAAAACTCCACAGTCAACATTCGTGGGGGCTTCTTTGATTCCAGTCCGGCACTTACCAGTGACAATGAACCCCGCCGTCCCTTCTTCTGGTTCCTCAACCAACCCAAGAAAATAAAAGTGGCAGTAATCGATATGCCCGACGTGCTACCCGTTAAGCCCATCAAGAAGAAAAAGAAGGGCAAAACCGCCACAATTATCGGTGGCATTCAGGGCTGATTTAAAGACTAAATATCCGATCCTTGACAAATCGTGGGGGCCATGGCCTTTAGCGGCAGAATTCAAGGAACTGATCAATGACCCACGCTTACCGCACCCATAACTGTGGCCAACTGCGCGCTGAAAACGCTGGGGGCACCACCCGCATTTCAGGCTGGGTGCACCGCGTGCGCGACCATGGTGGTGTGTTGTTCCTAGATGTGCGCGATCATTATGGTCTGACCCAAGTCGTGGCCGACCCGTCATCGCCCGCTTTCAAAGTGGTTGAAACCCTGCGCAGCGAATGGGTGGTTCGCATTGATGGCCAAGTGCGCACGCGTTTAGCTGGCACCGAAAACAAAGACATGCCAACAGGCCTGATTGAAGTTTACGCTACGGAAGTTGAAGTGCTCAGCCAAGCCGCGGAACTTCCACTGCCAGTGTTTGGTGATGTGGAATACCCTGAAGACATTCGTCTCAAATATCGTTTCCTCGATTTGCGCCGAGACCGCATTCACAACAACATCATGAAACGCGGTCGCATCATTGATAGCTTGCGCCAGCGCATGAAGGCCCAAGGCTTCTTTGAATTCCAAACCCCAATCCTTACAGCATCATCACCTGAAGGGGCGCGGGATTATCTTGTGCCATCGCGTGTGCACCCAGGAAAATTCTACGCCCTGCCGCAGGCCCCGCAGCAGTTCAAACAATTGCTAATGATGTCCGGCTTTGATCGTTATTTCCAAATTGCCCCCTGTTTCCGCGATGAAGATGCGCGGGCTGATCGCAGCCCCGGTGAATTCTATCAGCTCGATATTGAAATGAGTTTTGTGACACAGGAAGACGTATTCAATGCGGTGGAGCCCGTGCTGCGCGGCGTGTTTGAAGAATTCGGCAATGGTTGGGCCGTAACGCCAAAATTTCCACACATCGCCTTCAAAGATTCGGTCCGCTGGTATGGCACGGACAAACCAGATTTGCGCAACCCGATCAAAATGCAAAACGTCACCGAACATTTCGCAGGCTCCGGCTTCAAAGTGTTTGCAGGCATGATCGCCAATGATCCGAAAGTTGAAGTGTGGGCCATCCCAGCACCCAAGGGCGGCAGTCGTGCATTTTGTGACCGCATGAATTCATGGGCGCAAAGCCAGGGTCAACCGGGCTTGGGTTATGTGTATTGGCGCGAAGAGAGGATGCCTGCTGAGGCTATGTCTGACGCAAACCATCCACTTTATATCCTTGCAGGGAAACAAAAAGAAAATCAGACTAGGCATCCAACTCCAACGTTTTGGGATGGCGCCGGGCCGATTGCGAAGAATATAGGTACTGATCGGACTGAATCCATTCGTACCCAGCTTGGCTTGAGTGTTGGAGACGGTGCATTCTTCGTCGCTGGCATCCCATCCAAATTTTACAAATTCGCGGGCGAAGCCCGCACCAAAGTGGGAACTGATCTTGAACTCATCGCCAAAGATCGCTTTGACTTCTGCTGGATCGTTGACTTCCCGATGTATGAGTGGAACGAGGATGACAAAAAAATCGACTTTTCGCACAACCCATTTTCCATGCCACAAGGCGGGCTTGAAGCTCTCAACACCCAAGATCCGCTCACCATCAATGCCTATCAATATGACATTGTGTGCAATGGCGTGGAGTTGTCCTCCGGTGCCATCCGCAACCATCGTCCCGACATTATGAAGAAGGCGTTTGAGCTTGCTGGTTATTCCGAAGATGTGCTGCTCGAAAAATTTGGCGGCATGTACCGGGCTTTCCAATATGGCGCACCGCCCCACGGCGGCATAGCGCCAGGCGTCGACCGCATCGTCATGTTGCTCTGCAACGAGCCAAACATACGCGAAGTTGTGTTATTCCCGATGAACCAGCAAGCCGAAGACTTGTTGATGTCAGCTCCCTCGTCAGCCACACCAAAGCAGCTACGGGAACTTCACATTCGCTTGAATTTTCCTGAAAACTGATTGCTGAATCAGCGGAGATTCTTTACAGAACTGTAATCTAATTTAACGAGGACAGTTTTATGATGCGGAAAAGTCTTGCAGCAGCCCTTGCTGTATCTTGGTTGTTTGCGTTTGCTCCCGCCAACTCAATGGCCGCCGCATCGAAAGATGAAGCTGCACTTATCCTGAAAAAGAAAAAACTTTCAGCTGAGATCAAAGCACTGGAAGCCAAGAAGGCCGAGCTCACGGGGAGTATTACGCCCATCGCCAAGCCAAAAGCGAAGGCCGTTCACATTGACAGCAAGCCAGTTGCAGCTCCGGCCGTGGCCCTTGTACAACCCTGTAAATCTTTCGTGCAATGTCTATTCAGCAGCAAGCATCGTCGCATTGAAGTGCAAAATGCCAGCGTTTCTGCGGCACCTTCAAATCGTACGGCGCGCGCAGACGTTGCATGGACTGAAACCAAATATCCAGTAGGCTCACTCATTGTGCGCACCCCCGAACGCGCTTTGTATTTCGTGTCAGGCAAAGGCGAAGCTGTTCGCTATAGCGTTGGTGTTGGCCGCGAAGGAATGCAGTGGAGCGGCCAATCCAGTATTGTTGCAAAGACCGAATGGCCCGCCTGGAACCCGCCAGCCGTAATGATAAAGCGTGAAGCCGCTAAGGGTCATATGTTACCAGATCATATGGCAGGCGGCCCCAGCAATCCTTTGGGTGCTCGGGCCATGTATATTGGTGGTCGCATGTACCGTGTACACGGCACGAATAATGAAGCCTCAATCGGTGGCGCTGTGTCTTCTGGCTGCATTCGCATGATGAATGCGGATGTGATTGACCTCTATGACCGCGTAAAGATTGGCGCGAAGATTTTCGTCTACCAATAGAGCGTTTTGACTATTCGCAGAAAAGGCAAAATCGCGCGGACAAAAAGAAACCCCGGAGACTGAGGTCATCCGGGGTTATGTATTTTGGGTAGAAAGAAGAATTACTTCTTCTTTGCAGCAGCTTTTTTAGCTGGCTTCTTCGCAGCAGCCTTCTTAGCTGGCTTCTTTGCAGCAGCTTTCTTTGCAGGTTTCTTCGCAGCTTTTTTCGCAGCAGCCATAATGTTCTCTCCTAGAGATTAAAGTTTGTTTTTGCCCCACAACGCAGGCCCGACTAACTTGAAATCAACATCCACAAAAATATTTATTTTTATTTCACGTCGATAACTAGTGATTGTTTTGAACCTCATTGTGTGATTCGGCAATATGCCGACACCATCTTGTGTATCAATCCAAGTTGCCTAACAATTGGTAAACAAAGCGGTTCGGAAAATATGATCAGTATACTGATTAAATATGAATTCAGAAAACATATATAAATTGGCTCTGAAATTGATTAATCTGTGCACGGATTAATAAATTGACCAGTCTGGATTGCAAACTCAAAGCTTGCTGGCAAAGCTTATCCACAAATCTTTTTCAAAGAATCGCAGTGTAGAGGTCAATCCAGTTCGGATTTTCACGTTCGATCAAGTTGATCTTCCACTGTCTGGGCCACTTCTTCATCGTCTTTTCGCGTTGAATGGCAAGGTCGATGAGATCAAAACTCTCAAACCAAACAAGAATCGTAATACCATAATTCTTGGTGAAGCCCTCAACCAGACCTTCTTTATGTTGCGTAATCCGAGTTGGAAGATCGCCTGTGACACCAATATAAAGCGTGCCATTCTTCTTGCTGGCGAGAATGTAGACGGAGTAGATGCGTCTTTGTCTTTCGTTGTATGGCATTGCAACTTCGTTGCACACTTTCCTCTATCTGTCGTTGCCGGATTTATTCCGGCAACCTATCGCTCAACCAGTCTAGACGCATGTCGCTCTGCTCAATCCAGCAGCGAGTGCGCTGAACCATAGTTCGCCGGAATAAATCCGGGGATGACAAGAGGGGGATTGGGAGTCGACTGCATCATAAATAATAGGTGGGCGATTCTTCATCTCCACCCAATAATTGTCATTGCCGGACTTATTCCGGCAACCCTTCTTGGCAACACATGAGCTGCGTGACGCTTCGCTCCATCGGGCACCGAGCTCGCTCGACGATGGTTCGCCGGAATAAATCCGGCGATGACAAACGACGGTGGTTATAAAATAAAAATGGCGGAGATTGCTCTCCGCCCTTCAGTAATTCACTTAAAGCTACCTCACGAGCACCCGCTCGTGCTTCCGCACGTATCACACTTCAAACACGTGCCGTTGCGCACCATTGTGTAGTTGCCGCATTCGCCGCACGTGTCGCCTTCATAGCCTTTCATCTTGGCTTGGCTACGCAGATCCATCTTTGGCATCGGCGTTGGGGCATCATAGATATAAGCAGCCTGCGCAGGTTCAGCCAAGGCCAAGGCCCCAATTGATTCAGACGCTCTCATCTGCAATCCATGAGCAGATGACGTGTTGGCCGAAGTTGTTTGCGGCATCACGACCACATTGGCCAAGTTCTGCTTGCGAACGAACCCTGAAGACACAAAGCGCTGCACCGGAACCGATGGCTTATCATCAACACCCTTGCCCAAACTGTCAAAACCCATTTCGGAAGCTTCAACATGAGCAAGCTCATGGCGGCCAAGATAAGACACCGCGAGTTCACGGAACACATAGTCGAGTATTGACGTTGCATTCTTGATCGACTCGTTGCCCTGCACCATGCCGGCGGGTTCGAACTTCGTGAATGTAAACGCATCCACAAATTCTTCCAATGGCACGCCATATTGCAAGCCCACGGAGACTGCGATGGCAAAGTTATTCATCATCGCACGAAGGGCAGCTCCTTCTTTATGCATATCAATGAAGATTTCGCCCAGCTTGCCATCATCATATTCGCCCGTGCGCAGATAAACCTTATGTCCACCGACAACAGCCTTCTGCGTATAGCCCTTGCGACGCGAAGGAAGTTTATCGCGGTCAGCAGCGCGTTCCACAATGCGTTCCACAATTTTTTCAACGACGGTTTCGACGCGTTGCACTGGGGCCTTGGCCATCAAGGTTTCGACTACATCTTCATCATCATTCTCTTCATCAGCAATCAGCTGCGAAGACAAGGGTTGCGAAAGTTTAGAACCATCGCGGTATAAAGCATTGGCCTTCACACCCAGCTTCCAGCTCAGCATGTAAGACGCAGCGCATTCTTCAACCGTTGCATCATTCGGCATGTTGATGGTTTTGGAAATAGCACCAGAAATAAAGCTCTGTGATGCTGCCATCATGCGAATGTGGCTTTCAACTGAGAGATAACGCTTGCCAATGCGACCGCATGGGTTGGCGCAATCAAACACTGGCAAATGCTTATCCTTAAGGCCCGGCGCTTGTTCAAGAGTCATGGCACCGCACACATGGATGTTTGCTTTATCAATATCCGCACGGCTGAAGCCAAGATGGGCCAACATATCAAAACTGAAATCATTCAGTTGCCCATCAGAGAGCTTCAAAACGTTCTTGCAGAACTCTTCGCCAATCGCCCATTTGTTGAAAACAAACTTGATGTCGAAAGCCGAAGCCAAACCGCCTTCAACCTTGGCAATCTGCTCATCACCAAAACCTTTGGCTTTTAGTTGCGCATGATTTATGCCGGGCGCATCCGACAATGTGCCATGGCCCACAGCATAACCAATGATCTTTTCAATTTGCGTGGGCGTGTATCCCAAGGTGCGAAGCGCTTCTGGCACGGCTTGATTGATGATTTTAAAATAGCCACCACCCGCCAATTTCTTGAATTTCACCAAAGCAAAATCAGGCTCGATGCCTGTTGTGTCGCAATCCATCACCAATCCAATAGTGCCGGTTGGTGCAACAACTGTCGATTGCGCATTGCGATAACCATAGGCTTCGCCAAGTTCAACAGCCTTGTCCCATGCTTTGCGCGCCGCCGCAGCAAGAGACTTATCCTTGAGATCATTTTCATCCAAAGGCACAGGCGCAGTGCGCACCCCTTCATAACCAACAGCTGCACCATAAGCCGCACGGCGATGGTTCTTCATCACGCGCAACATGCTTTCAGCATTCTTCGCATAACCTGCAAATGGACCCAATTCCTTAGCCATTTCTGCTGATGTGGCATAGGAGATGCCGGTCATGATGGCCGATATAGCAGCGCAAATAGAGCGGCCTTCATGGCTGTCATAAGGAATGCCGCTGATCATCAGGAAGCCACCAATATTGGCGAACCCCAAGCCCAGCGTGCGGTAATCATAAGAGAGACGTGCAATTTCCTTCGACGGGAATTGCGCCATCATCACTGAGATTTCCAAAACCACAGTCCACAAGCGAACTGCATGTTCGAACGATGTAATGTCGAACTTGTTTGAACCCGCTTCACGAAATTGCAGCAAGTTGAGCGATGCCAAGTTGCAAGCCGTGTCATCCAAGAACATATAT
This sequence comes from Hyphomicrobiales bacterium, assembly GCA_031393975.1. GTDB lineage: Bacteria > Pseudomonadota > Alphaproteobacteria > Rhizobiales > Aestuariivirgaceae > Aestuariivirga. The sequence goes on along the minus strand of JANMWK010000099.1, from coordinate 14,077 downwards.
TCAGAGCATGGATTAGACGCACGAATTTCGCCAGCCGCTGGGCAAGTGTGCCAATCATTGATGGTGGAATGGAACTGAATGCCAGGATCAGCCGAAGCCCAAGCGGCAGCGCCAATCTTGTCCCACAAGTCGCGCGCCTTCAATGTTTTGTAAACTTTGCCATTGGTGCGGCCAATCAGGTTCCAATCGCCATTGGTTTCAACAGCTTTCAGAAATTCATCGGTGACGCGAACCGAGTTATTCGAGTTTTGGCCAGACACCGTGCGATAGGCTTCGCCATCCCAATCCGTGTCATAAGTATCGAATGAAATATCGGTGTAGCCTTGCTGGGCAAATTGCACCACGCGCTTGATGTAATTATCAGGAACCATGTTGCGGCGCGCATCTTTAACAGCGCGTTTGAGGGCCGGGTTCTTTTCAATCTCGAAGCAATCACCACCCGGGCCTTCGCAATTCACGCAAGCCTTCATAATGGCAGTGAGGTGTTTCTTTACAATCTTGGAACCCGTAACCAGCGAGGCAACTTTTTCCTCTTCCTTCACCTTCCACTCGATGTAGCTTTCAACATCGGGATGATCCACATCAACCACCACCATCTTGGCGGCACGGCGTGTGGTGCCGCCAGATTTAATGGCACCCGCTGCACGGTCACCAATCTTGAGAAAACTCATCAAACCGGATGATTTGCCGCCGCCGGAAAGTTTTTCACCTTCACCACGTAAGGCCGAGAAGTTGGATCCCGTACCGGAACCATATTTAAACAGGCGCGCTTCCCGCACCCAAAGATCCATAATGCCGCCTTCATTGACGAGATCATCAGAGACACCCTGAATGAAACAAGCATGGGGCTGCGGATGCTCATATGCAGTTTTGGATTTTGTCAGTTTGCCAGTTTCATGGTCTACGTAATGGTGGCCTTGTGCAGGTCCATCAATACCATAAGCCCAATGCAAGCCTGTGTTAAACCACTGGGGTGAGTTTGGGGCGCATTTCTGTGTAGCCAGCATGAAGCATTGCTCATCATAAAAAGCGCGTGCATCTGCTTCCGTTGTAAAATAATTGCCCTTCCAGCCCCAATAGGTCCACGTGCCAGCCAAACGGTTGAACACTTCTTTGGCGGAAACTTCACCACGGGTGCGCTCTTTCAAAGGCAAATGCGCCAGAGCTTCATCATCCGCAACCGAACGCCACAACCATGATGGAATAGTTTCTTCTTCAATGTGCTTCAAAGCTTTTGGAACACCTGCTTTGCGGAAATACTTTTGTGCCAGAATATCGGTGGCCACTTGGCTCCATGTCGATGGCACTTCAATGTCGGCCAAGCGAAACACAGTTGAACCATCGGGGTTCTTAATTTCGCTCACCGCAATGCGGAAATCGAGTCCTGCATAAGTGTCTTGGCCAACCTTGGTATATTTCCGTTCAATCCGCATTGTAGTGCCCCAGATATTATCAATAATGTTGCCGCGCGCGCACAAATGCGCCCACGGAGTTAATTCACTCGTGTTCTACGCTATCCCTGATTGGCGAAGGTTCTCGCCCCCAACGCGTGCTGACTGTTCTCGTACTGACCCAGAACTGACAGGCTTTGCGGGGTCTACTCCGCTTCACACCTTGGAAACTGAAACTATTACAGCAAAGCAATGTCGTCAATAGCTAGTGTGTTAACGAAAGATTAGCACTAGATATTGTGTCCACAGCTCAGCACTTACTGTTGATAACCTCACCATGCCCCGATTCTGCAAAGAAGCTCAAGAATTTCGTGAACTTAAATCACAACTCCGTTCTGACAGTGGATGAAACGTGATTGACCCTTGACAGACGTCAAGAACAAAAGCCCAATTCCTAAAAATAAATAGAAGAACCTGCCTCGGCGCAATTGCAGCCAAAGGTTGTTTACTGTAGGTTTGAAAGCTCGTTTGGCGCGAGTTTGGAAACCGGCACAGCGCTTCGAATCGGACCAAGCCACCACAACACAGGCAAAGCCACCAAACACACCACACCCAGCATCAGCCAACACTCATTAATGGCCATAGCCAAGCTGGCGCCTTGAATGGAATCCATAATGCCTAGAAGACCGGAGGAATCATCAGGCGTGGGCAAATCGGCAACACTCATGCCCAGTAATTTTGCGGCAGCGGCGGGGTCCACCTTCAAGGCTTCCATAATCTGATCAGTGTAGATCGGGGCCCGCGAGAACATCACCGTGTCAATTAAAGCAATACCAATGGCCCCGCCAATATTGCGGCTCACGTTAAATAAGCCACTTGCGTCGCCAATTTTGTCGAGCGGCATTAAAGCCAGCGCAAAACGAATAGGCGGCAGAATGCACAGGGCCACAGCACAGCCGCGCACCACCTGCGGCCAGAACATCTGTGGGCTATCAGACTCAATGGTTTGGTTGGTGCTCATAAACAGCCCGACTGCAAACAACCCAAAGCCAAGGCCTGCCAGCCAGCGCGCATCAAAGCGCCGATCAAGCTGGACTACGATGGGGGCTGCAATCAATTGCGCAGCACCATTCACCAGCGTGATCACCCCAATTTCAAGTGGCCCGTGCCCACGTACGAAGGCAAGAAATACCGGCATCAGATAAACCATGCCGAACAGACAGAAGCCCAAAACAAAACTAAGAATACATCCAAATGTGAGTGCGCGATCTTCCAGCAAGTGAAACATGATGGCTGGGTTAGGTCTGCGCCATAAAATCCAAGAGCTGATTAAGGACACCGCGAAACAACCCAGCACTGGCCATGAAATCCACCCGCGTGATGGGGCCTCTTTCAAACCCACCACCAACAGAGCTAGCGCAACGCCCAGCAATAAAACCGAAAACCAATCGAGATTTTTTAACAGTTTCAGTTGCAGCGCGGCACGCGGCAAACAGATTGTGCCGGTGATAATGGCGATAATCCCGGGAACCACATTGATGAGAAACAACCAATGCCATGTATAATGTTCGGTAATCCATCCGCCCGCCACCGGACCCAGTGTGGGAGCTAAAACGGCAAGGAAACCACCAACTGTGGTGGCTAATGTTTGTTGAAAACCCGGTGGGAATAATAAAAATATGCTCGAGAACACCAGCGGAATAAGCAACCCGCCCGCAAAGCCCTGAAACACCCGCCACACCAACAAATCGGCAAAGCCCACACTCAAGGCGCAACCAATAGAAGCCAGTGTAAATGCCAACAACCCTACGGCAAATAGCAGTCGCATAGTGAATACCCGCATCAATAATCCAGTGAGTGGAATAGCGATGATTTCAGCAATCAAATAAGACGTCTGAATCCAGCTCATAAAGTCGGCGCCGATTTTCAGCGCTTTCTCAATCACCGGCAAAGATGTGACCACCACCTGAATATCGAGTATGGCCATAAACATGCCCACACACGCCGCAACAAACCCCAACCAGCGCGGGATCGGCGGCACATTAAATTTTCCAATGGCAAGCGCGGGCTTATCAGTCATTAAACTTACCTAGGCCATTCATTGAGCCACCACAATGATAGGATTTTCAGGGAAAAACAGCGCCAGACTGACAGTGTCATTCAAATTCAAGTTTTCAATAATCGTAGGTAATGTGGCAATTTGAGCCGTGGTCAAATGGCCCGTCAAGTTATCTCGAATATAGCCCGCCAATCCCACGTGGTTGCGCCGCAAGTCACCGAGATTTTGTAAACTTGTGGCTTTTGCATTAGTCACATCGCCGGAGCTTGGGCCGGACGTTCGAAATTCATCCCATGATTTTTTAACAAGTGCGATGGTCTTATCTGTGTCTTTTTTTGAAATTCGCCCCGAGACCAGATTAATGCTGCCTTGCGCATAAATATTCCAACTGGATTGCAAGCCGTAAGTGGCACCCGTGGCCTCACGAATATCTTTGAACAGCTTTGATTTTTGATCGCCTGCAAAAATCCGCGATAGCAAATCCAGTGCGAACCATTGCTCAAATGTGACAGGTCCAGTCACCACAGTTCCCAATGTCAGCACCGCCTGATCACCCGTCTTTGCTGCAACATTTATGACACCGACGGGCAAAGACCTCGCCTTCACAGGCGGTGTTATCGGCAAATCTGAACGCGCAGGCAGACCGTCGAGCAACGCATCAACCATGCCACTCGCATCAGCAGGTTCCAAATCTCCAACCACCGAAACCATGATGCCATCTGTTTTAAAGTGCCGAGAGGTCCAAGGCCTAAGATCACTCAATTGGATATTGCGCACCGCTTCAGGCCGTGGTGCTATTGCATTTTCATAGGGGTGCTGCTCGATTGCAGCATTCATAAAGGCATTTTGCACAGCAAATTCGGGATAGGCCAAAGCCTCCTCAATTTTCTTGGCGAGGCTTTCCCGACTTTGCAAAAATTTTCGTTCCGGAAAATCAGGCTTAGTCAAAATCAAATTTGCAAGCTTCGCAGCCCCCAGAATGCCTTTGGCTGGCGCCGAAAGATCGGCATAAATTTCGTCAGGATTAGGGGTCACACTAAATGAGCCACCTACGTCTTGCATTGATTCATAGATATCCGAAGCCGATTTTCCGCCAGCCCCCTCTATCATCAATCTTGAAACAGCAAACGCAGTGGCGGGGCCATCGATGGGATCTGAGGCGATACCGCCCTTGAAAGCAACGGAAACGGCAACGGTGTTCTGCACATCCGAGCGCAGAAACGTGAACGTTATGCCATGGGGCGTTTTAAGTTCAACCACTTGCAAATCTTCAGCACCAGCGCAGGCGGTCCACAGAACCGAGATGAAAGTAATGAAGAACAATCTCATTGTGCCGCACCTGCAGGTTTCAATAAAGCCACGCCCATTCGACCGGGCAATTGTGTTGATTTCAAAAGATCATTCACATCTTGCAATGTGGTTTTTTGCAAATCTTCAAAATAAGAGCTTGCGTGATCATAGCCAAACACCAAGCTGTCACCGGCCAGACTATTGGCACGACCCGCCGCATTTTCCCAGTCACTGGTCAAAAGATAACGCGCTTTCAAGCGCTCAAAGCTGGCTTGAGAAAGTCCTGTCGTCGCAAAGTCTGCCAGATATTTTTCAACAGTGGAGCGCACTTGTTCCGCTGTGACGCCATCGGCAACATCCCCGGTAAAATCCAATTGCCATACGCCATCCATCAATCGGCTGAAGGACAGTGACCAGCTTTGCACCAATCGTGGATCCTCCGCAATTTTATCCTGCAAGCCTTCGGGCAAACGACTGCTAATGGCATCCTGCAAAATCCGCGTTGCAGTCACAGCCTGCCACGAGGTGGGTGCCGAAATAATTTTTGAAATTGTCATTTTCACACTGCGGGCGCGGTCCGATATTTTATCCCGTGCGAACTCAGATGCAGCAATGGGGCCCGTGCCTATCGTGGGCATAAAAGCGGGAGCACCCTTCAATTCAGTATCTTCTTTCGTCACTTTGAATTTTGCACCCACCGTCAAATTACCCAAAGCCGCATTTGGAAAATAATTTTCGATAGCCTCACGATCGGAAGCCTGCAACACCGGTCCAGCGATCAGCACAAACACGCGCGCGCCTTGATAGTGCGCAGCATCAAAAGCCTGCACATCTTTCATTGAAACTGCAGCCACACTTTGCGCAGTGCCGATGGGTGGATGCTCGAAGGGCAGGCCCTTATAAAGTTCTGAATTGAAGTCAGTATAAAAAGGGTTATCAGGATTGGATTGCGTGCGCTGCAATAGCTCTTGCTCCACAATTTTTTTTTCGAGTTTTAAACTGTCTTCAGTAATGGTCAGCGGCTTAGTCATCGTCGACAAAGTTTCAAGCGCTTTGCTTAAACCCGCAGGCGGCACATTCAAATCATAGCGCGTGGTGAGATAAGTGGTGGACGCATTGGAAGATGACCCGGGGATTGCATCAAAAGCCACAAAGCCATTGCCAACATCAGTTTTGAATTTCAAATGCTCCATCACATGCGCAATGCCTGGTGCAGAATCTGAAGTTGAGCCAAACGGCACCCACATGGAAACTTGATATTGACCAGAGCCTTCAACGCCCACGTCTAAAATAAAGGCCTTAGGGTCCACGGGTGAATGGTGCTGGACATGAGGCCAAAATAATTTCAGCAGCACAGCCAAAACTAAGGCAAAAGCAGGGTAAGTCAAAAGACGAGAAATACGATTCATGCATGCTAAGTTACTGGCAACCCGCCATTTTACCAGTGACAAATCAGCCTGTGGGCAACCTCACCATTCGCCCTTTTGAAAATCTCCACCTGTAATGGTGTAATAGTCACCGGCGAAATCACAGTAGATGTGGCCGGACAACTTAAGGCCCGTGGGCCCATCCAAAGACCCCGCGGTAATTGCCGTATAGTCTTTACCATCACCGCGCCAAAACATCACCGAACCACATTTACTACAAAATCCACGTTGCGCTGTAGGGCTGGAGCGATACCATTTAAGGCCACGCTGCTCCGTGAGCCGGAGATCCACATCATCGGCCGCTGTGGCTGTCATATAGTTTCCCGTCTGTTTGCGGCATTGCACGCAATGACACGCCAACACATCGCGCAAATTCCGCGCTTCATATTTCACTGCCCCACACAAACATGATCCAGTTTTTATCATTTAAACTCCTGCGCCAAAGCTTCAATGTGGTCTGGTCCGATGCCACAACAACCGCCAAAAATTGTAACGCCCAACTTGTTCCAATGATGCGATTTTTGTACCAAAACGGCAGGGGAAATTACATCAACAAATTGCCAGTCTGGGGCCGCATAATATCCACACTCAGGATAAGTGCCGAGGGGGCCATTCCAATATTTGCGCAAGATTAATAGCGCATCATCCGTGTCATTGGATGACGTGTGCATGATCGACATGACTTCGGGCTTCAACGCCGCCAATGCATTTGCAACATCATCGAGGTTCTGATCCTCACGGCCAAACCCAGTCAACACGCCATCATGCTTCTCAACCGAAATGCCAACCCAGACCGGAAGGCCTGTGGCCAATGCCGCCTCTGTGGCCCACACTGAGTAATCCACATCACGCATCATCTCCATCATGATGAGATCAACACCTGCGGTTTTCAAGTTTTCAACCTTGCGCCGGAACAGCTCTCGCGCTTCAGCTTCAGGCCATTCTTTAGCTTTATTGGTGCGGTCCGAACCCGCCACCACCGGCCGCATGGTGGAAACTGATCCAGCCACCAAAACATCAGTGCCTTTCGTGGCCACCTTGGCAATAGCCACCGCTGCTTGATCAATGCGCAGCAAATCATCGTCGCGGCCATAAAAATTAAATGACAAAGCACTCGAGGCAAATGTGTTGGCGGTAATAATATCAGCGCCGCGCCGAATATAATCATCATGCACCGAGCGCACGATGTCTGGATGCGTGAGGTTCACTTCCGCACACCAAGTCTCACCACTCATCGGCGCACCACGACGCTGAATATCGGTGCCCGTGCCACCGTCCAAAATAATGGTCTCGCCTGCGGCCAGTTTTGCTTTGATATTATCGTAACTCACGAAAGGCCCTCATATGGAATTGCGCTTGTGGTTTTGTGTAGGTGAATTTTTGCCCAATAGGGCAAGCGAGCCTCGCTAAACATCCACCACTCATACAATCATCCCCCGCAACTGTCTTGATGTGTTCGCCGCAAGCGGCAACATTATAGGAAGAACCGTCAAACGCGTTCACCGGGCACGCACGCAGGCATGGTTTATCAGCACAGCTTTCACAAGGATGCGCTCCAGCCGAAACGCGGGGCAAATCAAACTCCACCGGAAACAATAAAGCCGCGCGGTAAGCATGCCACAATCCATAAGTGGGGTGAATGTTCAATCCTAAAGGTGAGACATGCCCAGCTCCACCACGCCGCGCCCAAGAGAGAAAGGGCAGGGCGGGCTTATCAAAGGGGAAAACCGCTTTAGCACCCAAATCCTCCGCCAGCGGCTCCACAACAACCCGCGTCCACTCATCCATGGTTGGCGCACCAGAGCCGGCAAAGCGGCGAAACATATCCGGTCCAGCATTGCCAATCATAATGACCTGTTTAGTCTGGCCCATATCAGCAGGTGAAAACCAGCCCAGCGGCGTAAAAGTCTCGCGGCGAATGCGAGTGAGGATGGGATGTTCCATCCACGCTTCTTACTTCATCCAGCGCGGGTCGCCAATCTCCATCACTTCGCGTGGCAATTTAATATCATGGTGCTGACGAATGATTGCGTCGACATCCATTGGAATATACTCAGGATAATAAGTTGAAAGAATTTCTTTCTTGCGCGCAATCGCCTTCGATAAAATATCAGGCTTTCCCGCTTCGTTCCATTCTTTGGGGCTCATGCGGTTGGCCATGGCGGGATAAATATATTCAGTCTGCATCATGGTCAGCGTTTGGTTGGAACCTAAATAGTGCCCGGGTCCTTCCAGACAAGTCTCGGTAATCACATCGAGAGACAATGTATCTTCCGTCACTTCAATGCCACGCACATTGCGGTTGATGGCGCCCAGCATATCATTATCAATCAGCAAACTTTCCAAACAAAAGCCCAACAATGAAGCGTGCATTCCGGCAGCTTCATACATCAGGTTAATTCCGGTCATGGCGGAAATGCCAGCCGTCAAACCTTTCTCGTATCCCGCTTGAATGTCTGGCATCTTGGCATCGCACATGCCTGCAGCGGAACCCACAGTCAGCCCAAAATAATGCCCCATCTGCGCGCAAGCTGAGGTGATCAACGCTTGCTCGCCAGAACCACCGCTCATCGCACCCGTGCGCAAATCTGAAACAAACGGCCAAGGCCCCCAAATGGCAATGGCACCAGGCACCACGCAATTGATGTAAACCAACCCAGCCAAACATTCCGCCACCGCTTGCACCACCGTGCCAGCCAGTGCTGCCGGAGCCGTGGCCCCCGCTTGCGCCGCCGATAATAACAACACCGGCATCCCGCCGCGTGCTGCCACTTCTAAACACGCGCACGCATCTTCAGCAAAATTTAAAGGTGGAACCACAAAGCAATTGGATTGCGAAACAAATGGCCGCTCGCGCCATTTTTTCTCACCACCCGCAACGTAGTGTAAAATTTGGAGGCACTCTTCAACATGAGCAGGCTCCACCATTGACGTGCCCACATGTTTCTGTGTGCCAGCCAGCGAGGCATAGAGCGTGTTGATGTCAAGATCATGCCCATTCAACATGTCCCGAGCGGTGAGCGAGCGCTGGAAAAAATGAATGTGTTCGCAAGTGTCCACAATCCGCGCTGCATCATACAAATCTGCGAGATAAGACTCACGATAAGAATTCGATTGAATCTCAACGATATGAACCGCAGCGCCCGCCGTGCCAAAATAAACCTTGTTGCCCCATGGCTCCATATCCAGCTGAGGCTTGCGCGCATGGAGTACGAAATTCTTGGCACAGGAAGCTAGAATATCCTCAACCAGCGCCGGCGGAATGCACAGCCGCCCGTTTTCGCGCATAAAACATCCCCGCGCCGTCATCGCTTCAATGCAAGTTGGAATGGCACGGGCCAAGCCTACATCATTCAAAAGTTTCAACGCCGTCTGATGGATGCGAACCATGTCCGCATCCTTCAGCGGCTTATATTGCCCCCCTTCCATGCCGGGCCGAACTGCGGCCTTGGACATGGGGATTGCGGTAGAGCGCAAAGTGCGCCGTGCATCCCGGCCACCACGGCGCTTGGTGATATCCTCAACTAATGACATGGCAATCCCTTTGGTGAATTTGTTGCTGTCAGTTTGCGCTTATTCGCGGGCACTTCAAAGCGGCAGTTATATCTTCTTGGTGGTGAGTAAATTTAACCACTCACTTAAAGATAGGCAAACTGGCCAGAACTGCAAATGCGATTAAACCCAAGCTGCTGATGCGAAACACAGCAGGGCTGGCAAATCCAAATAATTTTGAACCAGTGAATGTTCCAATTCCGTAGGCAGGCCCAGCGAACAACGAGAATTTTAAAATCTCAATCGACATTAACCCGCCCCACACATATGTGGTCACCGATAGAATCGAACTCGCCGCAAAATACAAAATTATGTTGGCTCGGAGTTTTGCATGTGCGGTGTCCGTGCCCATCCAATAACTCACCACCGGTGGCCCACCAATTTGCGCAATGCCCGAAAACAAACCCGAAATTGAACCCACGGCAACGGTTGCCAAAACGTGCGGCTTGCCGCGATAACGCCACCCTGATGCAAGAAGCACCAACATTGCGGCAGCCATGCCAGCAATCAGCCACCGCAAAGTGAGGGGCGAGTAATGCGTAAGAACAACTGTGCCCAGCGGCACACCCACTAAGGCTCCCATAAACATGAGTGACACATCGCGTCGATCACCTAACTTCCATGCCGCTGGAATGAGGTAACTCGCAAAAATACCATCGATAATCACTAGAGTTGGTGCCGCAAGTTTCGGCCCCACCAAAGCGCTAGCCAAAGGCACAAATATCAATGCCGCTCCAAACCCTGAAAAGCCCCGCGACAGGCCAGCGGCGAGGGCAATGAGCATGAGCAGGGCGAGCGTGAAGGAATTAATGTCTGGGAAGAAGTTCAATACCCTCAAGCAGCCTTATGCGTCGGAATCTTCGCAAGCTCCGCCCGCATCTCCCGTTCCGCGTGCCAAAGATCATGCGCTCGTTGCATGTTCAACCAAAGCTCAGGACCGTTTCCACAGAATTTTCCAAGCCGCAATGCCATGTTCGGCGAAATGCCGTGAGTACCCGATAAAATTCGGTGCAACATGGCACGGCTCACACCAAGCTGCGTTGCCGCCGTGCTCACAGGCATATTCAGCGCAGGTAAAACGTCCTCACGCAAAATCTCACCGGGGTGAGTGGGAGCACGGTCAGCGTTAACTTTTGCACGATGTAAAGTCATATTCAGTTTCCTCAATGATACTGTTCAAAATCAACTTCATGGGCGTCATCGTCCTGAAAGCTAAAAGTAACACACCATGGTCCATTCACATGGATTGTGTAGCGAGTTGGCACAAATCCTCGCAGGGCATGAAAATTATTGCCCGGAATGTTCATGCCTTCTGGCGACATTGCAACATTTAAGGCATAGAGCCGCCGCAAAATGCGCGCGTGCATTCTGCCATCGATCTTAGAAGTATCACCCTTTTGCCAAAGGTCAGAAAGCGCTTTGCTTTTGAATGATACAATCATGCTTCACTGTAGCATGTGGTGATACAGTGTCAATAAAAATTGAGTTTGTCGAAAATTATGAGTGAAAAAATATCACCACCCATTCCCGCACCCCCTCCCTAAACACGCCATTTCTGCTATGTTAGAAGCTCTTTAGCCCAAACACACAGGTGAATTCCCTTGGCCAGACGAGACCTACCGCCCCTTCGCGCTTTAACCGCTTTTGAAGCCGCGGCTCGCCTTGGCTCCTTCCGCATGGCGGCAGGAGAACTTGGGATTACCCGCTCTGCTGTCAGCCATCAGGTGAAACTTTTGGAGCAGCGGCTGGATGTGTTGCTGTTCCGCCGCGATGCCCGCAGGGCCGAGCTCACGCAGCTGGGCCAAACTTATTATCCCACGGTGCGCGATGCCTTTGACCAAATCGAAGCGCAAACCCGCGCCCTTCGTCCTTCCACCACGGATAATGAACTCACCATCCAAGTTTACGTCACGGTTGCGCTTAAATGGCTAATCCCGCGCTTGCATGATTTTGAGCGCAAATTTCCTGATATGAAAGTGCGGCTTTCCACCAGCTATTTCGATTGGGATTTTGATGAGCGCAATGTTGATGTAGGCCTCATCCTGGCCCGCAATAAAATGCCGGGTCATTATTATCGCCCGCTGTTTAAATCATATTTGAAGCCCGTCTGTGCACCATCACTGAAAATTAAATCACTCGAGGATTTAAAAAAACACAAACTCATCGATGTCTATACCGCCGAAGAAGATTGGCAGATTTGGTTGGAAGCGGCAGGTGCCAAAGGCGTGAAGCCTTCAAATCGCCTCGCGGTGGATAGTTATATCCTCGCTCAAGAATCCGCCATTGAGGGCCGGGGTCTTGCGATGACCATCGGTCCCTATGCGACGGAGGAAATTAAATTGGGCCGCCTCGAAGAACCATTTCCGCTTCGCGTGGAGCACCGACACCACTGGTATTTCGCTTGCAATGCCGAGCATCGCAGCAAGAACAAAATCAAACGCTTTGAAGAATGGCTGGTCAAGCAAGTAGCCGCCGACCCGATGCTTGAAGTTTTTAAGGATGATAAGAAATGAATGAACTTGAAACCCGCCGCCCGCGCCGTGGTGGCGCTCGTGCCAATCCTGGCGCAGGCGGAGGCGCTATCATTCCGCAATTGCCAACGCGCAAAGTAAAGAGGCTTTTTCCACCCACGAACATCATTTCTAAAGATGAGGAAGAATCAATTCACCTGGCCTCGCTCCAAGTGCTTGCCGAAATCGGCATGGATTTTTTGGATGAACAGGCGCGTGATATGTGGCGAGCCGCTGGAGCCAAGATCGAAGGTGAGCGCGTGCATTTTGAAGCGGGTTTACTCGAAGAGCTCATCAGCCATGCTCCCTCCGAATTCACAGTCCACGCCCGCAACCCGGCGCATAATATGCAAATCGGCGGCGACAATATGTGCTTTGGTACAGTCGGTTCGCCCCCCTCATGCCATGACACCGACGCTGGCAGGCGCACTGGCAACCGCGCAGATTATCAAAAGTTTTTAAAGCTTGCCCAGCATTTTAACGCGATCAATTTCAGCGCCGGTTATCCTGTGGAACCTGTCGATTTGCATGCCGGCATTCGTCACCTTGAAGCCCTGCGTGATATGGCAACGCTGATGGATAAGCCGATGACGGCCTATTCGCTGGGCGCGCACCGTATTCAAGATGGCATCGAGATTGCGCGTCTGGCGCGCGGTGTGTCTCATGAGCAATTTGAACACGAACCCACGCTCACCACCATCGTCAACACCAACTCGCCTCTGAAGCTTGACGCCTATATGATCAACGGCATTATGGAAATGTCGTCGCGCGGCCAAGTGGTGTGTGTCACACCATTTACGCTGGCGGGGGCCATGGCCCCTGTCACTATGGCGGGCGCGGTCGTTGAACAAAACGCCGAAGCTTTGGCGGGGATTGCCTTCACCCAACTGGTAAAAAAAGGTGCGCCGGTGATCTACGGCGGCTTCACTTCGAACGTCGATATGAAGTCTGGTGCGCCCGCCTTTGGCACGCCTGAATATATGAAAGCCGTGATGGTCGGGGGCCAAATGGCGCGGCGTTACAATCTGCCTTACCGCACGTCGAACACCTGCGCTGCCAATATGATGGATGCACAAGCTGCCTATGAATCGGTCTTTTCGCTCTGGGCGCTCACTATGGGCGGCGGCAACTTCATCATGCACGGCGCTGGTTGGCTCGAAGGTGGATTGGTTGCCAGCTTTGAGAAATTTGTCATGGATGTGGACTTGATTCAAATGGTCAGCGAATTCTTGCAACCCGTTGAAACCACTGAAGATGCGCTCGGAGTTGAAGCAATACGTGAAGTCGGCCCCGGGGGGCACTTCTTTGGCGCACAACATACGCTGAAGCGCTATTCCAATGCCTTCTATCAGCCGATTATTTCGGATTGGCGCAACAATCCGCAATGGCTGGCGGCGGGCTCCCCCGATGCGTTGAAACGCGCCAACACGGTTTACAAACAGGCGTTGGCCGAATATCAACAGCCTTATATGGAAGACAGCATCCGCGATGGTTTGAACGACTTTGTCGATCGTCGCTTGCGCGAAGGCGGGGTGAAAACCGATTTCTAAAGTCCTGGTCATCGGTGGCGCCAATGTGGACATCAAGGCGAAAACCTTGAATGCCCATGTGCCGCGAACGTCGAACCCCGGAACCGTCACAATAACAGCAGGTGGTGTTGCCCGAAACATCGCCCATAACTTAGGAATGCTCGGTGCCGATGTCAGCTTGATGAGTGTCATTGGAAATGACGCCAATGGCGCAATGCTTCTGGCCCACACGGCCAAAGCCCAAGTGAACACAAGCACAATCATTCGCGTAAACGAACCAACCGGAACATATGTGGCCATGCTCAATGAGCATGGCGAA
>JANMWK010000090.1:0-6190 GCA_031393975.1 Hyphomicrobiales bacterium | reverse complement strand
ATGGCCATGCGCTTGCGCTCCACCATGCCAATGGCACCTTTGCCCGAAGGTGAGTCAAAACCCATCACCTTAGCAAGTTCCAGCTTGCGTTCCTTGGCCGCTTTCACCACAGCTGCAGCCAAAGGATGTTCACTCGCTTGTTCAACTGAAGCGGCGAGACGCAGCAGCTCATTTTCATCTTGGCCCTTAGCCGTAACGATGGAGGTGACGGAAGGCTTGCCTTCGGTCAACGTGCCAGTTTTGTCGATCACTATCGTATCGACTTTCTCCATGCGCTCTAGGGCTTCGGCATCACGGATAAGAACACCCGCTTGCGCCCCACGTCCAACGCCCACCATGATCGACATCGGCGTGGCCAAACCCAGCGCACAAGGGCAAGCGATGATGAGAACTGCCACGGCGGAGACAAGGCCATAAGCAAAGCGTGGCTCTGGTCCAAAGATCGACCACGCGGCAAAAGCCAGAATAGCAGCGCCGATGACCGCGGGCACGAAGTAACCCGAAACCCTATCCGCCATGCGTTGAATGGGTGCACGGCTGCGTTGTGCATTAGCCACCATTTGTACAATGCGGGCCAGCATGGTTTCACTGCCAATCTTCTCCGCCCTCATCACAAAGCTGCCGCTGGCATTCAGTGTTCCGCCAATCACCTTCGCGCCCACCTCTTTGCTAACAGGCATGGATTCACCCGTCACCATGGATTCATCCAATGAGGACCTACCCTCTATGATCTCGCCATCGACAGGCACCTTCTCGCCAGGCCTGAGGCGCAAGTGATCTCCGATACTGATGAGATCAAGTGACACCTCTTCTTCGTCACCATTAGTATTCAGTCGCCGCGCCGTTTTTGGAGCAAGGCCGAGCAGTGCCTTGATCGCGCCAGAAGTCTGGTCGCGGGCCCGAAGTTCAAGCACTTGCCCCAGCAAGACAAGCACCGTGATCACTGCAGCCGCTTCAAAATACACCGCCACTGCACCATCCATCTGCCGGAACGCAGCGGGGAATATGTTCGGCACTACCGTGGCAATAACACTGTAAATCCACGAGACTCCCGTGCCCATGGCAATCAGCGTGAACATATTGAGATTGCGGGTTTGTAGCGATTGCCATCCGCGAACAAAAAACGGCCAGCCCGCCCACAGCACCACAGGTGTGGCCAACACCACCTGAATCCAATTGGAAAGCTGTGGCCCCAACAACATCGTGAGGCCCGTCACATGGCCACCCATTTCCAAGATGACCACTGGAATGGCAAGCGCAAGTCCCACCCAGAACCGCCGCGTCATGTCGATGAGTTCATGGTTGGGGCCGCTATCGGCAGACACAGTTTGCGGCTCAAGCGCCATACCGCAAATCGGGCAAGTGCCCGGTCCCATCTGTTGGATTTGTGGATGCATCGGACAGGTATAAATAGCGCCAGGGACCAATGGTTCAGCAGCTTTGGCGCTACTATCAAGATATTTAATTGGATTGGCTTGGAACTTGGTTTTGCAACTCGCTCCACAGAAATAATAAGTCTGTTGCTGGTAATCGGCTTTGTGCTTGGCGGTGGAAATGACCACACTCATACCACACACAGGGTCTTTGGCGCTGCCTTCCGGGAGAAGGGGCTGATCGCTGTGCGAATGCGATGAATGTTGATGTTCCATTTTCACAATCCTCTGCGCTTTTAAACCCTATAGGGGTATGTCTGCAATCTTGACAGATATACCCCCACTAGGTATATGTCAATCATGCAGAATGATACAAAGATCGCCATACAAAAGCGCTTGAAACGAATTGAAGGTCAGGTGCGCGGCCTATCGCGCATGGTTGAGGAAGATCGCTACTGCATCGATGTTGTCACCCAAATTTCAGCGGTGCGGGCAGCACTTCGTCGCGCCGAGGAAGAAATCCTACGCGATCATCTGGGCCATTGCGTGGAACACGCCATTGCCAGCGGTGACAAAAAAGATCAGCGCAAGAAGATCGCCGAGATTATCGAGGTTCTGGGCCGTAGCGACAGGTAATCTGCATCACCGACATCTTCGTATAAATCGCAGGAATAGTATTTTATGAACCGACGCAAACTTTTGACATCGATACTCGCATGGGGCGGCCTGCTGACAGGGGGGAATACAAAGGCTTTTGCCAAAATGGCAGGCATGAATATGGCGAATAGTAAGTTGCCGGGAATGGACATGTCCGGCACGGCCGCGAATTCTCATAAACGGCTCCGCAAATTGCCAATCGGTATTCCCTTTTCTCATTTGGCTCGGTTGGAAAACACATCCAGAGAGAAAGCTACATTTGAGGCCGTGATCGAGGCGGGCAATGGCACACATGAATTTGTGCCGGGGCTTGCCACACGAATATTGGCCTATAATAGAATTGCCTCTGGCGCGATGATCGAAGTAGCCGAAGGTGATCACGTCAAGATTACTTTTAAGAATCGCATTCCGGAACAGCCCAGCACTATCCATTGGCACGGGCTTGAAATCCCCGCCGACCAAGAAGGTGGCCCCATGAACCCGGTGGCAAGTGGCGCAGACCATACTTACGAATTCACTATCCCGGAAGGCAGTGCCGGATCTTATTGGTATCATCCACATCCCCATGGCCTGACATCCGAACAGGTCTATCGCGGCCTTGCCGCCCCTTTCTTAGTGCGGAGCAAAAATGATCCGCTGAGTCGAGAGTTGGGCGACACAACGCTGTTCATCACCACGGTCAGCCTCAACTCCGATGGCACGATTGCGGAAAATACTGATGCCGACCGTATGAATGGCCGCGAAGGCGATCATGTTTTGGTCAATGGCAACAAGCAACCAGTGCTGACCCTGCCGCCCGGGGCAAGCCGTCGTTTCAGACTCTACAACGCCACGAACGGACGCTTTCTTCGTTTATCACTAGAAGGCCATACGATGACATTGGTTGGTACTGACGGCGGTCTCATCGCTGCACCCGTCAAAGGGTTGAACGAACTTATTTTGGCACCAGCCGAACGTGCCGAAATCATTGTTGATTTCAAGGCGAAGGTCGGACGCTTCAATTTAACAAGCAAGGCTTACGAGCGTGGCTGGATGGGTGATAACAAGCCAGCCGCAAAAGCCCTTTCACTCATGACATTTGTACTGGCAGGGCTGGCAGTCGAACCAATCGCTCTTCCGGAAAAGTTGCGCGATATTGTAACACTCGGCGAACCGACGTCTCGAAAACGACTTGAGTTTAGCGAAAATATGGGCATGGCCAATGGCCGCATGACGATGGATTTTCTGATCGATGGGAAGTCCTTCAAGATGAACCGCGTCGATCTCCAAGCCCGCGTCGGTGAAATCGAACTTTGGGAAATCTACAATAGTTCCGACATGGACCATCCCCTGCATATCCACGGCACACAATTCCAAATCGTCGAACGCGAGAAGAAGGGCAAGAAAACTCCGGCACCTTTTCTGGCATGGAAAGATACGGTCAATATTACAAGCAAGGAAACCGTGCGGATTAAATTGCAATATTCAACACCGGGCCTTCGCATGTATCATTGTCACATTCTCGAACATGAAGACAATGGCATGATCGGCACACTTGATATTGTATAACTCATAGGCTGGGGTGGGAAAGCTCGCGCTGTTGGCTAGTTCCGCCATGGCCACAACATCGTGGCAATACGCGAACGCCCATTCACCGGAGCTTTTCTGAATCCATCATATATATGTATGACAGCAAAAACGAAAATGATGCAGCTCATAGCGATATGAATATCAATCACGACATTATGAACCGAATGATTGAGGTATATGAAAGTTGGCATTGGAAACACCCCAAAAACAATACCCATTTTGCCAAGTGGTGATTTCTGAAATATTGTGACGCCAGTTATACTGGCGGCAAAAACAAGCAGGAGCAGAACCGATTTGATTGTTCCGAACTCAAACTTTTTGATGGCAGAGAAGCAGACCAAATCTTTCCAAGGGTTAGATGTCGACAATCTGATCATGGTTGTGACCAGCACCACGATGCCCGAGGACAAATGCCAATTCATCCAGTTGGTTGGGGAAACCCGCGGCGTGAGTCCTAGACCAGATGTCAACGAGGTCGCGAGAAGATAGAGAATCAGCAAGGCTGACACCCAATGAAGCAACCAGATGATCAAGGTTGATTTGCGCAACTTCCTCATTTGCATTCCCATTCCTTTTCGTTGGTCAAGGAGCAGGAAACAGCTCGTGGGTTAAGCCCGCGATGCGGTAGCTGAACAACCCCACCCATTCGTGGATTGCAAGATCCAAATCCGCCAGACCATCCGCTGCTGATTCCTGAACACGCCGCAAATCCTCGGCACCGCGCGTATGATAGTCAACCGGATAAGGGACCACATTAAAATAGGCTGCGCGAAAACACGCCACGGCCCTTGGCATGTGCGAAGCCGAAGTCACTAAAAGCCAAACTTCTCCGACTTTCGGCGCTGCTACTACAGCGCTCTGAATCGCATTCTCGCAGGTGTTGCGTGACTGTGTCTCAAGCTCAAGCCGTGCATCCGGCATTCCCATGGCAACCAGTGCGTGTTTCGTAATCGTCGACTCATTGACGCCATCCGGCTTTCCGGCACCGCCCGAAAGTATGATCCGCGCATTGGGAAACTGATTGGCAAGCTCGGCAACAGTTGTAATGCGCTCGGCCTGATCATTCCAAGCCTCGCTGCCTCGCGCCTGCGTAATATGAATATCCACGGCACCGCCCAGCATCACAATTCCGGTGATATTTTTAGGTAGATCAGGTTTTGGAAAACGCTCCTCAAGTCCCATCAAAAGTAAAGGACCAAGCGGTGACCAACCTGCTAGGGTGAGACCAAAAAATGCGGCGCTTATGAATCTAAAGCCCAGCCACCTCCAGCGGAACAACATCAGAAGAAAACCAAATAGCCCGAACAAAGCCAATAGATTGGAGGGCGTCAAAAAGAATGCGAGAACTTTGGAGAAGGAAAAAAACATAAAAAAGGAATCTATCCTAGTTTTGCAGGAACACCAAACTTCGGGCCTGCGAATTAACCAACGTTAAATACACCGGCTTTTCGTAAGGAACCATTAAAGCATTGATCCCACCCTAGTATATATCTTGTGAGTAAGGAGTGTAGACATGAAAAACGATGCAGTCTTTAGAAAATGTGCGGGTGGCCTCTGTTTGGGTTCTGCACACTAAAGGTCCCATTTGTTCTTGTCGGCTTAGGACCGGTCGTTGCCAGTATCACTAGTCCGGCCAATACGCAGTGGGTAGCTAACTTTGCCGGATTTAGTTTAATTGGCTTAGCATCATATTTCATTTGGAAACGCGGTCAAAAAAGCAATTGCTGTGGTGAACAGAATATGAATTCTGCTCAATGGCGATGACCTTCTCGTTCCTTCAATAGCAATGCCGATGCCGAATTTGTCAAAGCTACGATCCTTCAGCATCGGGCTGCTATCAATATGGCTCAGAGCGAACTCAAAGCTGGATACAGGCGGCTGATGTTGGAATATCAGTTGATCAAGCCGTCGATGTAGCGCGGCAAAGCGCTGATATTGTTTTTCTGAAACGTAATCTTGGCGTGCTGAGGTTGGGCGTGGAAAACGGTAGGCGCATATTTACCAACACGCTTAAATATATTTCAAACACCACCAGCGCCAATTTTGGCAATATGGCAAGCATGGCTTTGGCCACACCTTTTCTGCCTTTCTTGCCATTGCGGGCCAAACAGATTTTGTTCAATAACTTTCTTTGTGATATTCCGTCAATCGCAATTTCGATCGACTATGTGGATGTTAAACAAGCTACGCGCCCAGAGCGCTGGAATATGCATGTGGTCAGACTTTTTATGATGGTGTTTGGTTTGGTGAGTTCAGTTTTCGACGGAGTGATTTTTGCGTTGCTGCTCAAATTCTTTGCTGTTGGTGAAAAAAAGTTTCAAACCGCATGGTTTGTCGTTTCACTCCTCACGGAGATTGCAGTTGGCTTCAGCCTCCGCACCCGCGTTTTAGCCATTCAAAGTACGCCCGGAAGAAGGTTGAATGCTGTAAGCGTTGTGGTTTCAGTTGTGGGTCTCGCCATTCCCTATCTGGGGCCACTCACCGCGCGCTTCGGTTTTGTGCCGCTGCCGCTGCCTGTGATGGGTGCCTTGCTGGCGATTGTTTTGGTTTATGTTGGCGCCACGGAATTGACTATACATTGGTTTTATAAA
>JANMWK010000086.1:0-2950 GCA_031393975.1 Hyphomicrobiales bacterium | reverse complement strand
CGCTCATCTTCGGGACAAACCGCTTGCCGCCTTTCCAGCTTTTGGCGAATTGTTTTGGCGGCGGCAGAAGTCCTGCCTGCAGACCAGCGAGATAGGCTGCACCCAGCGCAGTTGTCTCCAAGACTTTTGGTCGATCCACTGGCGCGTCTAGGATATCAGCCAAAGTCTGCATGGTCCAATCCGAAGCGGTCATGCCGCCATCAACGCGCAACACGGTTTTATTGGCAGCACCCCAATCTTTCTTCATCGCATCTAGCATGTCACGCGTTTGATAGCAGACAGACTCCAATGCGGCTCTGGCCAACTCCTTTTTCGTCGTGCCGCGTGTGAGGCCAAACAAAGCACCACGTACATCTGAGTTCCAATTTGGTGCGCCAAGGCCGACAAACGCCGGTACCAGATAAACCTGCTGCGTCGGATCAGCGGCGCGTGCCAACGCGCCTGTCTCTTTCGCAGTTTTTACAACTTTAATACCATCGCGCAGCCATTGCACTGCAGCTCCTGCAATAAAGATTGCACCTTCCAAAGCATATGTGCGCTTGCCATTGAGTTGATAGGCCAGCGTGGTCAGCAATCGGTTGTGCGAGACTACGGGTGTGTCACCAGTATTCATAATTGCAAAGCAACCCGTACCATAAGTCGATTTCATCATCCCAGGATCAAAACACGCTTGCCCAATAACCGCCGCATGTTGATCCCCCGCCACGCCGCCAATGGGAATGGCAAAACCGAATAATTTCTTCTCGGTCTCGCCAAAATCCGCAGCGCAATCTTTAATCATGGGCAATATGGCGCGGGGAACATTGAACATGGCAAGTAATTCATCATCCCATTCGCCGGAGTGAATATTATAGAGCAACGTGCGACTGGCATTTGTGGCGTCGGTGGCATGCACTTTTCCGCCTGTCAGGCGCCAGATGAGAAATGAATCAATCGTACCAAAACATAATTCGCCTTTGTCTGCGCGAATACGAGCATCCTTCATATTGTCGAGAAGCCAGGCCACTTTTGTGCCTGAAAAATAAGGATCAAGCAGCAACCCAGTCTTTTTCGTAACTATGGGTTCGAGGTTTTTTGCTTTTAAATCTCTGCACACATCCGATGTGCGACGATCTTGCCATACAATAGCTTTATGGATGGGCTTTCCGGTTTTGCGATCCCAAATTATGGTGGTCTCACGCTGGTTCGTGATTCCAATAGATTTTATATCTGTAACCTTGATGCGGGCTTTCTTGATAGCCGCTTTCGCCGTGAATAAAACAGATTGCCAAATTTCTTCCGCATCATGCTCCACGCAACCTGACGCTGGGTAAAACTGCTTGAATTCTTTCTGCGCACTGGCTTTAGGGTTTAGCTTTTTATCAAACACAATGGCACGTGTGGAACTGGTGCCTTGGTCAATCGCCAGAATATAATCAGTCATTTTCAAGCCTTCTTTGATTTTTTAACTTTAGCGCCTTCACCCATATATGAGCGCAAGGCCCGAATATCTTCGGGCTTCATGTGGAGCCCCAATTTGGACCGCCTCCACAAAATATCATCTGTGGAATTGACCCACTCATTCTTACGAAGATATTCAACTTCACGCTCACTAATTGGACCAAAACTTTTGCCAAGATCGGACTCAAAGCGCGCGCCTTCTAAAATCTCCTGCATGTCGGTGCCATAAGCACGGAACAGTCGCAGCACATTTTGCGGTTTTAAGAATGAATAAACACGCTGTTGTTCCGCTATATATTTTTCCACATCAGCATAGTCCATGCCGCCGGGAAGTCTTGCATCTACTGTCCACTGCGCCTTTGCCGTTGGAAAAAAGGCAGTCATCTTTTCAAGAGCATGTTCCGCAAGACGGCGATGGGTTGTGATCTTGCCGCCAAATACCGAAAGCATTGGTGCCTGATTTTCAGGATGATCAACCTTCAGCACATAGTCCCGCGTGGCTTCCTGCGCCGAACTCGCGCCATCATCATAGAGCGGGCGGATACCGGAATAAGACCAACGGATCATGTCCTCGGTTACCGGCCTTTTGAAATATTGACTTACGGCCGATAGCAGATATTCTATTTCAGCAGCTGATATTTCAGGTTTCCCAGGTTCACCTTGGTGGTCTTCATCGGTCGTGCCAATTAAGGTGAAGTTGGTTTCATAGGGAATGGCAAAGCAGATGCGACCATCAGCGTTTTGAAAAATATAACAGCGGTCATGGTCGTACAGCCGATCGACGACAATATGGCTGCCCTTAACCATGCGAATTTTATCAGCATCGTTACGGCCAATCACTTTTGCCAGCACGTCGCTGACCCATGGTCCAGCCGCATTAACCAATACTTTGGCGGCGATCGTTTCGATTTTATTTTGCGCATCAACAACATCAATTTCCCAATAGTCTTTGACGCGTCGAGCTTGCGTAACTTTCGTCCGTGTGCGGATGGTAGCACTCCTGATGGCTGCGTCACGTGCCGTCAAAATCACTAGGCGCGCGTCCTCGACCCAACAATCCGAGTATTCATACCCATGTATGAATTCGTCTTTAAGTGGTTTCCCTGTGATATCTTTTCTCAAATCGACATTTCGAGTTGGCGGCAGAATCTTTCGTCCACCCAGATGATCATACATGAATAGCCCCAAACGAATGAGCCAGCGAGGGCGTAATCCAGCGTGGTGTGGCAATATAAATCGCAGAGGCCAAATGATATGCGGCGCAGATTTTAGCAACACTTCGCGTTCTATCAACGCTTCCCGCACCAAACGAAATTCATAGTGCTCAAGGTATCGAAGGCCGCCGTGAATCAGTTTTGTGGATGCGGATGAGGTGGCTGATGCCAAATCATTCTGCTCTGCAAGAAAAACCGAAAGGCCCCGCCCTGCGGCATCGCGCGCAATGCCACACCCATTTATACCACCGCCGATTATGAAAAGATCATAGGTCATATTCTGATTATGCCTCTTC
>JANMWK010000034.1:0-18799 GCA_031393975.1 Hyphomicrobiales bacterium | reverse complement strand
TTTTCTCGATGCCGTTGGACTGAGCGAGCCCGGTTTGAACCGTGTCATTCGCGCGGGTTATGAGTTGCTCGGCTTGTTTACCTATTTCACCGTAGGCCCGAAAGAAGCCCGTGCTTGGACCATCACCCAAGGCACCAAGGCGCCTGCCGCGGCTGGCGTCATCCACACCGATTTTGAAAAAGGTTTCATTCGCTCCGAAACTATTGCCTATGACGATTATGTTGCAGGCAAAGGCGAAGCCGGATCCAAGCTTGCAGGCAAGTTCCGCCTAGAAGGCAAGGAATATGTGGTGGCGGATGGAGATGTGATGCATTTCAGGTTTAATACGTGAGCGGGAGATTCCGTTTTGAAGATCACTTGTCACTTTGACTATTTATTGCATCAATTATCTTTGTGGGCATTGCGGCGGAGTAGAATTTCTTTTTACTACCGTCTGGTTTTTTGGGATCAATAAGCCGGACATAACAGTTCTCAGTTTCCTTCTCAAGCTTTCGCATTTGAATATTAAAGTTTTTACCTGTTTTAAACGCAGGTGCACTTTTTTTTGCTAACTTTATTACCTCTTTATAAGTGAGCGGATAGCGTGCATTCCAATCATCTTCACTTAATCGAACGGCGCGGGCCTTCGGATCATTGGTAATCCTGATAGGGAGAGAACTCGTTCTAGTATCTTTGTTGAATTGTACTGCTATTTGGGTTCGTGAAGAAAATTTGCTGAATTCAGTTGAATGCAAATTCGAGTTAGTATCTAAAAATTGCAAAAGGTTTTGTTGTTGTTTGGAAGATTTTTTAAGAACCAAAACTTTTGCGGATTGTTGAAGATAACCGATGGGCAATGGCACGAACTTCAGCTTACTGATGTCAAAATCAAACCAATCTTCGACGGCGATTAAAAAATTTAGAACTGCCGTGGTTCCCGCTATATGTATTTCCTGACATGTTTGGGGATCAAGATTTAATAAATGGGCTGAGTTGTCTCTAATTTCTATGAGTTGATGCAAATTCTCAATTAGCTTCTTATCCGCAAATTTTGAACTATATTGCCTAACGATATCTAGACATTTGTTGAAGCCGAGAGTTAGTTCATTTCCAGATCGATTTCGCTTTACTATCTTTTTTGTTGATAGATCAGTTTGAGGTTGAAAAATAAATATTGAAGATAATTTGTTTTTGTTTTCTTTTAATATTCGAGCTTTCAGTAATGCTTCCCAAGCGGCAATAATGAGCTGGCAAAATGCTTCTTCTCGAAAATCAAGGTTAGGCTGATTATAAACCCCAAGCGCTGCTGTAGCGGCAGAAACTGCCTTAATAACAAAGAGTTTGTGTCGTGTCTGTTTCAAATTAATGCCCGCCATATCCCACCAGCGTGTGCACTTTCACACCTTTATCGCGCAGTTTATTGGCACCGCCTAAATCAGGCAGGTCAATCACGAAGGCGGCAGAGATGACTTCTCCTCCGGTCTTGTGGATCAGGTCAATGGCGGCTCCTGCCGTGCCACCCGTAGCGATCAGGTCATCGATGAGCAAAATGCGGTCGCCTTTGTTAATGGCGTCGGCGTGGATTTCGATGGTGTCCTCGCCATATTCCAAGGTGTAGTCCTGGCCAATCACGCGGGACGGCAGTTTGCCTTTTTTGCGGATGGGGATGAAGCCTCGTCCTAATGTGTGGGCGACTGCGCCGCCCAGAATAAAGCCGCGCGCCTCGATGCCCGCCACATAATCAAACTGGCCATGCAGAAAAGGCCACGCGAGTTCATCAACCGCGACGCGGAAGGCGTGTTGGTTGGAGAGCAGCGTTGTGATGTCCCGGAACATAATGCCGGGTTTTGGATAATCAGGAATATTTCTGATGTAGCGTGAAATATCAAAACCGTTACGCAGGTCCATTAGGGCCACCTTACTTCTGGAGGGAGGGAGGAGAGTATACTTTCCACATTGCCGCCAGTTTTCAAACCGAAAATTGTGCCGCGATCATAAAGCAGATTAAATTCGACATAGCGGCCTCGGCGAATGAGTTGTTCCTGCCGATCTTCATCTGTGTACAGAGTATTCTGGTTGGTGCGCACAATTTGTGGGTAGATGTTTTTCAACGCTATTCCAACATCGCGGGTGAAAGCAAAGTCAGCGTCTTGATTGCCACTGTTCAAATTGTCAAAGAATATGCCACCAATGCCGCGCGGTTCATTGCGGTGGGGTAGATGAAAATAATCATCGCACCATTTTTTATATTTCGGATAATCAGCTACCACGTGATTTTCGCAAGTTGATTTGAATGCGGCGTGGAAGGCGACGGTATCGGCGTCTTCTTGATTGCGGCGGCGCATGAGCACTGGCGTCAAATCTGCACCGCCGCCAAACCATGATTGGGTGGTGACCACAAAGCGCGTGTTCATGTGGACAGCTGGAATATTGGGGTTGCGGGGATGGGCAATCAATGAAATTCCGGATGCCCAGAAGCGCGGGTCGTCTTCTGCACCGGGCATATTCTTGCGAAACTCAGGTGAGAATTCGCCATGCACTGTTGAGCAATGCACACCGGCTTTTTCGAAGAGGCGGCCATGCAACATGGCCATTACCCCGCCGCCGCCATCGTCCGCTCTTGCCCAAGGGGTTTTGACAAATCGGCCAGCTGGTAGACGACTGATAGCCTCATCTTCCAGCGTTTCAAATGCGGCAACAATTTGATCGCGCAAGGTTTCGAACCATGTGCGGGCTAGGACTTGCATATGTTCAGGTGATTCCATTTTGGCTTTTTAGCTAATTTTCACACCAATTATTAATTCTATTTTCCAACTGCTTCTTAAAACATGTCTTCTACAACCTTAGGCAGAGTAATAATCAAAACGGAGCCAAACAGATGAACATGAAGCGTTTCCTTTCTGACAACAATGGCGGCATGGCCGTCATGTTTTCAATTGCACTGGTTCCACTGCTGGTTGCGGCCGGAGTGGCCACAGATTTTGCGCGCAAAGCCAATGTTGAGACAATATTGCAGAGTGCCACGGATGCGGCCACGATCGCGGGCGTTGCCGGAAAAGCCAAGTGGGGTTCATCTGCGAAAGACAAGATTGAAAAATTGGTTGCAGATTATTTAAAAGCCAACGGGGCCGACAATGCTGTCAAATCGATGGTCGTCGACCAACAAGGTCTGAATAATAAATCTAGCCTCTTTCAAGTGAAAGTAAGTGGATCCGTCGACACGACGTTCATGTCCCTTGTCGGATTTCGCACAATGGACGTGTCGGCATCTTCTGAAGTGGATATGGGTGGTCAGGCTTTGGAAGTTGCGCTGGTTTTAGACAACACGGCCTCGATGAACAGTGAAGGGCGGTTAGTCGCTTTGAAAGCCTCGTCGAAATCTTTGGTTGACACTCTGTTCAAAGCAAAGCCTGAAAATGGCTATCTTAAAGTCGGAATTGTGCCCTTTGCTGATTATGTGAATGTTGGAATGTCTAATCGCAATGCCAGTTGGATGAATGTTCCTCCAGACTCTTCTAAGGTTCAAAACGTTTGCAGTGTGACTTACCCTAATGCAACTTCGTCTAACTGCCATGATGAGAAGGGCTCGTGGAACAATGACGGAGTGCCGACGCCCTATACCTATCAAGTCTGCGATTGGAACAATGGCAATCCAGTGACAAAGTGTTCAGACCAAACATTTGAAAACAAATGGTATGGCTGTGTGGGTTCGCGCACCAATCCCCTTGATTTGAGTATTGGTTCACTTTCCAAGCCTTACCCAGGAATTCAAAACACCAGTTGTCCACAGGAAATTACGCATCTTATAGAATCGCAATCGACATTGAACACCCAGATCGATGCCATGAATGCAGTTGGCGAAACCTATATTCCATCAGGCTTGCTGTGGGGTTGGAATCTGCTTGACGATGCCGAGCCGATAACTGGTGCAAAATCAAAAACTGAAATGACAAAGATTAAGGGCATTAAATCAATGGTGCTGATGACTGACGGCGATAACACCAAGTCACCTGATTATCCCTATCACTGGGGTAGTGACACTGCGATGGCAGATCATATTACCGCGCAATTATGTGACAACATCAAAAGTGAAGGCATCACTGTCTATACAGTGGCTTTCAAGGTCACAAAACAATCGTCAAAGGACTTATTGTCCAGCTGTGCGACCTCAACTTCTCAGGCGTTTAATGCAGACAATGACGCGGCATTGATGACTGCATTTGGTCAGATTGCCACTTCGCTGGCTCAAGTGCGATTTACGAAGTAGAACCGTTTTGGAACCCGCCGAGTTGTCGCAAGGCTTCGGCGGCGACGATTCCGGCGGTGATGGCTACGTTGAGCGATCGCATATTTTTAGCCATGGGAACGCGAACACGATGCTGCAAAGCGTCGTGTATTTGCTGCGGAACGCCAGCACTTTCGCGGCCCAGCAAGAGAATGTCACCGTTGACAAATTGAAAATCAACATGGCTCTGAGCAGCTTTGGTTGAGAGCAAGACGATGCGCTGCATTTTGGTCTCAGCTGTAAAAGCCTCCCAACTCGCAGAGCGGCGCAGTTCCACGTAGTTCAAATAATCCATGCCCGCGCGGCGGAATGAGGAATCGGTCCACACAAAGCCTGCTGGCTCGATAATAGTGAGTTTCAGCCCAAAGCAAGCACAAAGCCTCGCAATTGTTGCGGCATTGGGGGCAATATCGGGTTGATACAAAGCGATTTCGATCATGATTCTGGTCTTTTAGAGGTGTTTCAAAAGATTGTGCATCTGCGACATCCTATGGCTAGACTTCTCGTGAAGCCAATGCCAAAAACACGCCATATTTGGGTGGGTGGCAAAGGCTGAATCGCGGTTGCTCACTGGTTGAATAGACTAGGGTTGAATAGACTAGGGTTGATCAGAATAGGGATGAGGCTTGTGTCCACAGCAGTTCATGAAGATGTTAATCGACGCGATTTTTTGATGATTGCAACGGGTGCCGTTGCTGGAGTGGGGGCAGCCCTCACCGCTTGGCCGTTTATTAGCCAGATGAACCCGGATGCTTCGGTTTTGGCGCTCTCTTCGGTTGAAGTTGATTTGGCGCCGATTGCTGAAGGCCAAGCGGTTACGATTAAGTGGCGCGGCAACCCTTTGATCATTCGCCATCGCAGCAAGGCTGATATTGATATGGCCAAGGCTGTTAAAGTTTCTGATTTGATCGATACCAACCCTCGTAATGCAAATGCAAAATCAACCGACCAAGCCACTGACGATAACCGGGTGGTGGGTGGAAAATCACAATATCTCGTCATGCTCGGTGTCTGCACGCATTTAGGTTGCGTGCCTGAAGGTAACAAGGGTGACTTTGGTGTGGTGACTGGAAATAGCACCACGGGCGGCTGGTTGTGCCCTTGCCATGGCTCGCAATATGATACGGCGGGCCGCGTTCGCAAAGGTCCGGCTCCAGAAAACTTGCCAGTGCCACAATATGTCTATCTCACCGACACAAAAATCCGCGTCGGCTAAAGGAACACACATCATGAGCGGACCTTCAAATTATCAGCCGACCAGCGCATTTGGAAAATGGATGCATGAGCGTCTGCCGATTTATGCCTTTCTAAAAGAAACAGCATTAGATTTTCCAACGCCAAAGAACTTGAATTATTGGTGGACGTTTGGTGGCATTTTGGCGGTCATGCTGGTTGTGCAAATTATCACCGGCATTGTTCTGGTGATGCATTACACACCGCAGACTGATTTGGCGTTCAACTCCGTTGAACACATTATGCGCGACGTGAATTATGGCTGGTTGCTGCGCTACATGCACATGAACGGTGCTTCGATGTTCTTCATCGCAGTTTATATTCATATGTTCCGTGGCATGTATTTTGGTTCTTATAAAGCGCCGCGTGAAGTGTTGTGGATGATCGGCGTCATCATTTATCTCATCATGATGGCGACTGCGTTCATGGGCTATGTTTTGCCATGGGGCCAAATGAGCTTCTGGGGTGCGAAAGTTATTACTAACCTGTTCTCTGCTATTCCATTTGTGGGTGATACTGTGACCACATGGTTGTGGGGCGGTTATTCAGTTGATAACCCAACACTCAATCGTTTCTTCTCGTTACACTATTTATTGCCATTCGTTTTGGCTGGTATTGTGTTCTTGCACATCTGGGCTTTGCATGTGCCAGGCAACGGCAATCCAACCGGGATTAGCGTAAAGGGTCCACAAGATACGATTCCGTTCCATCCTTATTATACAATGAAAGATGGCTTCGCGATTGTTGTGTTCCTCATTTTCTACGGCTTGTTCGTATTCTACGGCCCCAACTATATGGGCGATGCGGTGAATTATGTTCCGGCCAATCCGTTAGTAACTCCAGCGCATATTAAGCCAGAATGGTATTACTTGCCGTTCTACGCGATTTTGCGTGCAGTGCCTGACAAGTTGTTCGGCGTTATTGCAATGTTCAGTTCGATTTTGATTTTGCTGGCGTTGCCATGGCTTGATACATCAAGGGTGCGCTCTGGAACATATCGTCCGATTTTCAAAGGCTTCTTCTGGGTGTTTGCGATTGTGTGCGTGGCATTGGGGTATATCGGTTCCAAGCCGCCTGAAGGATCTTATGTGTTGTGGGGCCGGATTTTGGCATTCTATTACTTCTTCCACTTCATCGTTATTCTGCCTTTAGTTGGTCTTTTGGAATCACCAAAGCCTTTGCCTTCGTCAATATCTGATGATGTGTTGGCCAAGAAAAAGCCAATGCTGGCACCTGCAGAGTGATTGGACAAAGACAATGAAAAAAAACATATCACTCCTGATTGCTGGTCTTGTTGCATTTGCGGTTCCGGCAATTGCGGCAGAAGAGGGCACGCCCGCCAAGGGCATCTCATATAGCTTTGAGGGGCCGTTTGGCACATTTGATCGCGCGCAATTGCAGCGCGGTTATAAGGTCTACAAGGAAGTTTGCGCGGGTTGCCATTCGATGAAATATGTGGCCTTCCGCAATCTATCTGATAAGGGCGGCCCGGCATTCACGCCTGAACAGGTGAAGGCTTTGGCCGCCACGTTCACAGTTAAAGATGGGCCAGACAAAGATGGCAACATGTTTGATCGTCCCGGTTTGTCGTCTGATCGTTTCCCCTCGCCTTTCGCCAATCCGGAGGCTGCGGCCGCAGCCAATGGCGGGGCTATTCCGCCAGATTTGAGTTTGATCACCAAAGCGCGTGAAGGTTGGCATGGCACGTTTAATCAGTTGTGGAACGGCATTGGTGGTCCGCAATATGTTTATTCTTTGATCTCCGGTTATTCCGAGCCTGATGAAGCGCTGAAAAAGGACAAACCTGAAGGCAAATATTACAACCCTTATTTTACTAGTGGCCATTGGATTTCTATGCCGCCACCTCTAGCAGATGGGCAGGTGACATTCGATGATGGGGAGCCCAATAAAATTGAAGACATGGCCCGCGATGTTTCTGCCTTCCTTGCATGGACGGCGGAACCTAAAATGGAAGAGCGCAAGCAAACTGGATTTATGGTTTTGATTTATCTCGCCGTGCTGGCTGGCCTAATGTATTTTGTAAAAAAGAGAGTTTGGCGCGACGTACATTGAGCACCGTTATCAGGATTGAAAAGCCCGGAGTGATCCGGGCTTTTTTGTGAAAACTTTACCGACTGGCTTTCCAAATTTGCAAGATGGTTGTTGTAAACATTCTCTCAGGCGGAAAAGTTCAATGAGTTTACGCTTTGCGACTTGGCGACATGTATTTGCGAATAGCGGATTGATTACGGGTGCGGCTGTGGTCGTACCTCTTACCATCGTATCCATTGCCCTTGGCGCAGTGCCTATGTTCCTGAAATTTTCGGGGCTGCTTATTTCTGGTTTGTTTCCGTTTTTTATCACCTTACCCATATCTATTTTTGCTTTGAACTTATTGAAATCGATGAATGCGACTGTGATTACTCTCGATAGTCTTATCAAATTTGACACACTGACAGGACTTCTCAGCCGTGTGCATTTTATGCATGTGTTGAACGAACGTCGTAAAAATGGTGGCTGCATCGCCATCGTTGATGCCGATCATTTCAAACGGGTGAATGACACATTTGGCCATGAAGCTGGTGACGACGCCTTGAAACATCTGGCAACGATCATGACGCAGACGGTGGGCAATTCTGGTATTGTTGGTCGGCTGAGTGGCGAAGAATTTGGAATTTACCTTCCGGGCGTTCAACATCAGCAAGCCATCTTGATTGCAGCAAGTTTGGGAACATCATTACGCAATCACAGTTTCAACTATCGTGGTCAAGTGATTCAAATCACCGTAAGCGTTGGCATTGTGGAAGACCGGCCCCTATCAGATATTGCTCCCACTTTGCGCCGCGCTGATATGTACACGTATCAGGCCAAGAGCAATGGCCGCGATCGATTTGAAGTCGAAGAGACGCTTGACGCGAAGGCGGTTTCTGCGGCTTGATGTGATTCAGACTCAAGCGGAGCATCACTGTGAAATCTATTCTCGGTATTATTGGAGGTTCGGGCGTTTATGATATTGCCATGGATAGGGCGCGCTGGCAGCGCGTGGATACACCTTGGGGAAATCCATCAGATGAATTACGCATGGGCGAGATTGACGGTTTACCAGTGGTGTTTTTGCCGCGCCATGGCAGAGGCCATGTCTATTCGCCCAGTTCAATAAATTACCGTGCCAATATTGATGCTTTAAAACGCTTAGGTGTTACGGATCTGGTTTCGCTTTCGGCCGTTGGTTCATTGAAAGCGGAACTGTTACCCGGCACCTTTGTGTTGCCGGATCAATTCGTCGATCGCACACATAAACGCGAGAGTTCTTTTTTTGGAACCGGCTGCGTGGCCCATGTGCCGTTTGTCGAGCCGGTTTCACCACTCTTGGCTGATGCAGCAGAAAACGCATTGAAACTGGAAGGCATTTCTGTTCGGCGAGGGGGCACATTGGTTGTGATGGAAGGTCCACAATTTTCGACACGTGCTGAATCGGAATTGCACCGGTCATGGGGTGCAAGTTTGATCGGCATGACGGCGATGCCAGAAGCGAAATTGGCACGTGAGGCTGAACTTTGCTATTGCAATGTGGCCATGGTTACAGATTTTGATGCGTGGCATCCGCACCATGACGCGGTTGATGTGGCTCAGGTGGTGGCCGTGATGAAAGCCAATGGAGAGATGGCGAAAAAATTTGTTCTGCGGCTCGCCAAAGATTTCTCACGCACCCATCACGCTTGCCCGCTTGGCTCAGACCGCGCGCTTGAAAATGCTATAATGACTGCGCCGGAAAAGCGTGACGCAGAAGTTTTGAAAAAATTGGATGCGGTGGCGGCAAGAGTTTTGTAGATTTCAATGGGCGCGTGAAATGCAAAATGCCACTGATTCAAGCAGGGCCGATTTCCACTCGCTGTCGGGAAATATGGCCAAAGCATCACAAGCCAATGCGCCATAGTGGCGAGCGCGATCGCTGGTGTCGGCCAGCGCACCGTGGCGTTCCATGAGCTTGGTGGCATAGATCAAATCATCGTCGGTTTGGTTGCCTTCTTCCATGGTTCGTTTCCAAAAATTGCGCTCTTCAGTAGAACCGCGACGGAATGACAGCACGACCGGCAAGGTTATTTTACGCTCTCGAAAATCATCGCCGACAGATTTTCCGAGTTCGGCTTGCTTGCCTGAATAATCCAAGGCGTCGTCGACCAATTGAAACGCGATACCCAAATTGCGACCGAAAGATTCCAAAGCCTCTTGCGCGTTGCGCGGTTTGGCCGCGATGACGCCGCCCACTTTGGCGGCAGCAGAAAAGAGTGCGGCAGTTTTTGCGCCGACAACTTTCAAATAGGAATCTTCGGTGGTTGATGTGTCTTGTGAAACGGCGAGTTGCAAAACTTCGCCTTCAGCAATGGTGCAAGCCGCTTCTGAAAGAATCCGCAGGCAATCCAATGAACCGGTTTCAACCATCATCTTAAAAGCTTGGCCCAAAAGATAATCGCCCACCAACACCGAGGCTTGATTGCCCCAAATGATCCGAGCGGCCTGTTTGCCACGCCGCATGTCACTTTCATCGACCACATCATCATGCAGCAACGTGGCTGTGTGCATGAACTCCACAGCCATTGCCAACTTGATATGATGCGAACCGGAGTAGCCGCACATGCGCGCTGCTGCCAGAGTGAGCATGGGGCGGATGCGCTTGCCGCCGGAATTAATCAAATGGCCGGCAAGCTCTGGGATTAATTCGACATGGCTTTGGGCTTTTTCGAGAATGAACTCATTGACCAACGTCATATCGGCTGCGGTTAAAGCGACGAGCGCGTCCAAATTCGCTATTGGCCGCTCATTTCCACCTTCAAATGCAATGACTACGCCCATGCCGCACCTGTTTTAAGTTTTGTCCAATCCCTTAGGAACCCAAAAGCCTCCACAGCAAAGGTGACCGTTTGCCGCTGCTCGCCAGTTGATTTTTGGTTCAAAGCCAGAGTAACTGAGCCCATGGATGATGCAAGCCCCATAGCGCGTTTTATTGGAATCGTGAAGTTCTTTGATAAGGACCGGGGTTTTGGCTTTGTCACGCCTGATGCGGGCGGGCGCGATGTGTTTGTGCATGTGTCTACGGTGCAACGTTCGGGGATGCCGCATTTGGAAGACGGGATGAAACTCTCCTATGCGACCGAAGATGATGCGCGTGGCCGTGGGCCACAAGCGATTAATTTGCAGTTGCTATAATGAAACGCGCTTTAGTTTTTCAACATATGGACCATGATCACCCAGGGCGGTTTCTTGATTACTTTGCCGAAGACGGGATTATTCCAGAATTTGTGCGGCTGTTTGAAGGTCAAGAAATTCCAGCGCTTGCGCCCTATGATTTATTGTTTGTTTTGGGCGGAGCGC
The DNA here is from genome assembly GCA_031393975.1 of Hyphomicrobiales bacterium. GTDB lineage: Bacteria > Pseudomonadota > Alphaproteobacteria > Rhizobiales > Aestuariivirgaceae > Aestuariivirga. The sequence goes on along the minus strand of JANMWK010000034.1, from coordinate 7,929 downwards.
AAGACACTTGGCAGGAAGATCAGTTTTCTTATTTGAAAGATGAGAAAGCCGCCATTCGAGAATGGGTTTGGGATCGGGCTAAACCTTATTTGGGTGTGTGCCTTGGCCACCAATTATTGGCCACAACAATGGGTGGTGAAGTGGCCCCCGCCGCTGTGAAAGAAGTGGGTGTGTTTGATATCTCAATGACGGAGGCTGGAACGCAGCACCCGTTTTTCGCAGGGGTTGAAGCGCAGCAGCGTGTGATGCAGTGGCATCGTGCTGAAGTGAAGCGGGCGCCGCAAGGGGCACTGGTATTGGCACAATCAGCCAACACGGCCATTCAATCGTTGGCGATTGATCGCCATGCCTTGAGCACGCAGTTCCATTGTGAATTCTCACCGCAGACGGTGGCCACGTGGTCGTCATTGCCGGGCTATGTTTCAGTGTTGGAGCATGAGCTTGGCACCGGGGGCTATGAGAAGCTGAAAGCCGAATGCTATCCACAAATGCCCGCCATGGCGAAGATGACAAAGCAGATTTGGGATAATTTTAAGAAGACTTCGGGTCTTAAAATTTAAGAAAGAACACTTCGCCTTCCGCCTCTTCGGTATCCAGCCAGAAGAAATTCAACTTCGGAAACTCTGCCTCTAAAATTTCGCGGCCTAATCCGATTTCACACAACAGCCCGCCGCCCTTGTTTAGATGTTCTTGGGCCCGCCTGATAATCTCACGGACCAATTCAAAACCATCCGCACCGCCTTCATGGGCCATGCGCGGCTCATGGGCGTATTCGGCAGGGAAGGCCTCGACTTCTGCGGTGGCCACATAGGGTGGATTGGTGATGATCAAATCGAATCTTTGATCTTTCACTGCTGCGAACAGATTTCCTTGATGGAGCGTGATGCGGTCTTCAAGATCATGTTCTTTGAGATTGATGCGGGCCACATCCAGCGCATCATTGGAAAGATCAGCGGCATCGATGCTGGCGTTGTGAAATGTGCTGGCTGCCAAAATGGCGAGGCAACCTGAGCCGGTGCAGAGGTCGAGCACCGACGATACATTTTCTGGCTCGATATCAAAGCCAAGGCCCGCTTCATCAAACAGGCCTTTCACCATCAGTTCACCGATAAAGGAACGCGGAACGATGACGCGCTCATCGACATAAAACGGCACGCCATGCATGTAAGTGCGTTTTAATAAATAGGCGGCGGGCTTTCTGGTGGTGACCCTAGCATCGATGAGGCGGGACAATTCATCGCGTTCCGAAGGCAAGAGTTTCGCTTCAAGCCATGGGTTAATATCATCAACGGGCAGTTTCAAAGATTCGAGAATGATAAATGCCGCTTCATCAACAGCGCTGGTGGCGCCATGGCCATGGGCGAGGCCGGCAGTTCTAAAACGGCTGATGGCATAACGCAGAAAATCGCGAATGGTGAGCAGGGGAGATGTGTCGGTCATGCGATTTCCTTTTGGGTTTGTGTTAATTTCCCGCCATTGAATAGTAATGCAATGAGCAGAGCGGCATAGATTATCGTTAACGTATAAGGCATGGCGTTAATGCCAAAAGTGTCAATGGCGACCCCTGCGAGGGGTGGCCCCACTAAACCGCCAACACCCCACATGGCTGAAACCGCTGCTGAACCCGCGACCAAATCAGCGCCTTTAAAAATATCGCCCATTACAGCAAGACACACGACATAGACTCCAGCAGCAGTGGCAAATAATAACAAAACTAACGGCCATGCCAACCCTGTGGTGATGAAGCTGGCCAGCAACGCGCTACACAGGACAGTGATGGCGGCGTTGCAAAGAACTACTTTCCCGCGCGACCAATGATCGCCAAGCCAACCCATGGGATAAAACAATAAGGCGGATCCTATGATGCCAAAGCCTAGCATCACGCTTGATGTGGCTAATGGCACGCCCTTGGCAATTGCGAAGATTGTAAAAAATGAAATGAACACCGAGTCGAACAGTGTTGCTGCACAAATGGCTGCAAACAAAAATGGAGCACGCCTGAAAGCTCCAAAAAATCCATGCGAGCGCTCATCAACATGGCTGGCGACATTCACAAAAGTGAGCGGCAAAGAACCAGCGGCAATACACACCATGGCGATGATCCAAGGCTTCCACCCTTCAATGCCCGTGAAAGGGATTATCAATGGCCCCAACGCAAAACTCATTGCCAAAGCAGAAATGTAAAGACCCATGATGCGGCCACGGTTTTGATCATTGGTGAAGCTGATAATCCAGATTTCACTCACGGTGAACAAAGTGGCAATGGCAACGCCCATCATAAAGCGTAACGCAAACCACAGCGGAAGCCACGCGCTGAACGCAAAGCCAAACAGACCGCAGAGAATGCCTATGATGGCCATATAAGCCACGAGTTTGGCGCTTGATTTTTTTATAAGTTGCGGCAATAGCGGGCCTGCAAGCAAAATGCCGAGCGGCCCCATGGCAGCAACCAAACCTATCAACCACGCGGGCGTTCCTCGGGCATGTTGGATCAGTGGGATGAGTTGAAGGGTGAGCCCCAAAGCCATGTCGCAAGCCGCCACTGTGGCGATAGCTGCGATGAGATTTCCATAAAGTGGTTTTGCTGTCGACATTGGTGGGCTGTAGCGATAATGGCACATTGCAGCAAGGGACCACATCATGGCAAAACTTTCCGTTCGCATCATTCCAGTCACACCGTTTCAACAAAACTGCTCGTTGATTATTGACGATGATTCCAAAATTGCGGCAGTGGTGGACCCGGGTGGGGACGTGCCACGCATTCTGGAAGCTGTGAAGGCGGCTGGTGTCACTGTTGAAAAAATTATCATCACCCATGGCCATATTGACCATGCAGGCGGTGCTGCGGAATTGGCTGAAGCTTTAGGTGTGAAAGTTGAAGGCCCGCATCTTCGGGATAAACACTATCTCGATAATTTACCGGCGCGCGGAGAAGCTTTCGGCATGAAGGGTGCCCGGGTTCTCAAACCTGATCGTTGGCTGGTTGAAGGTGATGAAGTGACGGTGGGTGATTTGAAATTCAGTGTGATTGAGGCACCGGGGCATTCGCCTGGTTCTGTGGTTTTATTCAATGCTGAAAACAAATTTGCTTTGATGGGTGATGTGCTTTTTCAAAATTCTGTAGGACGCACTGATCTGCCCGGCGGCAGTCATGAGACTTTGATCAAATCAATCAAGGAGAAAATTTTGCCACTCGGAGATGATGTGATGTTTCTCCCCGGTCATGGAGCTGCCAGCCGCATCGGCGATGAGCGGCTGACAAATCCATATATCAAATAGACTATACTGCCCTGTTTTTCTGGATCATGCCCCAGATAAACAACACAATAATTGCGCCGACGATTGAGCCAATAATGCCAGCCCCTTCGCCAGGCGCATAATAGCCCATGGCTTGACCCAGGTAACCTGCAACGAACGAACCAACAATGCCAAGGATTACCGTCATAATAAAGCCCGATGGTTCGTTGGGTCCTGGCATAATAAATTTCGCGATGATGCCTGCGATGAGACCCACAATTATTGTCCAGATCATATTTTTATGCTCCATGTTAGGCCCGCAACCGGGCGAACACAAAGCTTAGCATTAAAATTGGGCAGGCTCCAAGTGCGGTCTTGAAATTGTTACATAATGATCATATTTAACGTCCACGTTTCATTGAAAGGAAATTACTATGGCAAATTCGATGCCTTCACTAACGGCTTTATTGGGTTTGGTTGCGGTTGCAGGGTTTCAAAACCGGGACAAGATTGGTGAATTTGTTAAGGGACTAACTGGTGGTCACTCAGCCGTCACATCGGCTACACCAGCGGCCATCCCCGGCGGCATTGGTGGCGCACTTGGTGGTCTGCTTGATCAATTTACAAAAAATGGACAAGGTGATGTTGCCGGATCTTGGATTGGCACTGGTCAAAACGCGGCTGTTAATGGCGGTCAATTGAGTCAGGCTCTGGGACCAGACGTAGTTGCCATGCTGGCCAAGCAAACGGGCCTTTCGCCAGAGGAGTTGCTGGGCCGTCTTACACAGACTTTGCCACAAGTTGTTGACGGCCTGACACCGCATGGCAAACTGCCAGCTTAAATTTATTTAACACGATGTACCGTCATTCCGACAAAGACCGGAACCTATTCTTATTTGGAACTTTGGCCTAAGAATAGGTCGCGGCCTTCGTCGGGATGACGATTATCGAGTTTATATCTTCATCTCAACCAATCTTGAGTTGGCGGCAAAATAGGCGTCTCCGGTGCTTTTGAAGACTCCACATTCTTGCGGTGCTATTCCGTAGGACTCGCAGTATTGATCCCCCGAGGCATTCCATTTGCCATTGCTGGTGCCTTTCTGATCATCGGTAATTGAAAGAGTGCCGTCTGCGTTATAGATCACAAACCCTGTCCCATCTTTGCGTGTGTACTGGAATGACTTGCCAACTACGGCCGGGCCAATTTCCGTTGAATTAAGATTCCGGATGGGAGCGCCCGCTTTGCTCGACACCGCTGAGGTGCCGCCATTTTCAATGCGCACCCCTTTAGGGCCGCTGGAACAAGCGGCAAGGCCAATCAGGGTGGAGATGAGAATGATCCGATTTACAGTATTCATAAATGAGTTGCCGATGTCAAATTGTTGATGTGGCATGTGCCACAGGATTAAGCATCTCACAAGAGTGTGAAAATTTTATAGACTTCCCGGCGCCAGAACAATGACCTTTGTGCCTAAGGGTGCACGCTCGAACAAATCGGCCACATCCTCATTCAACATGCGCACGCAGCCAGACGACATGGCTTTGCCGATCGAGGTGGGATCATTGGTGCCGTGGATACGGTACATGGTGTCGATTTTATTGGCATGGAGATAAAGGGCACGGGCTCCAAGTGGATTTTCCGGTCCGCCGGGCATTCCGTTGGCCCAAGTCGAGGCATGAACATCACGTTGCACCATTTCTTCGGGGGGCAGCCAGCGCGGCCAGCGCCGCTTCATGCCGACATAGGCTTCACCGGACCAAGCGAAGCCTTCGCGGCCGACGCCTACACCATAACGAATGGCTTGATCATTACCCAAGATGAAGTAGAGAAAGCGATGTTGAGGATCGACTATGATCGTTCCTGGCTTTTCCCGACTGCCGAAGGTCACTTGTTGGCGGCGGAATTTGGCTGGCAGGCTTGCCGCAAAAGTGTGAATGGGGAAATCAACCGGGGATTCGGCTGGCGGAATCAAAGCCGGATCACGGACAAAGTCCTTCCCACCATAAAAAGGATGCTCCGCACGCGCTGCAACGGGCAAGGCTGCAAGGGCGATCAAGGAGCAAATCAGTGTTCGACGATCCATTATCATTGAACCTGTTTGCATCCCCTGCTTGACATAAGCATGGTGAGTTTATGGCAAGACTGTGACTGGCGATTAAGACGCTAAATTAAAAGTAGCTTCGCCAACATGATAATTGCCTGGGGTGCCGGTAAAGGCTTGGCAGGTCATAGGAACACCTTGAGGTATAAACTTAGCAGGTGAGAAGCTTTCGCAAAGCTGGCCATCCTTGGCTATCCACTTGCCACCGGTGGTGCCTTTGCCGTTTACTTCAACAAGCGAAGTGCCATCGGACGCATACAACGTCACACCATTGTTTTGTGGACCGGTCCAGCGCCAGCTTTTGCCGGTGAGGAGTGATTTGATCTGAGCAGCGGACAGCGAAGTCGGTGCTGCAGGCAGTAAATCTGGCTGCGCCATGGATGTGGCGGCCGGATCATTTGATGTGTCTTTGAACACATTCATGCTGGCGCAACCCGAAAGAGCGGCAGCCGCAGTCATTACGATTAAAGTGCGTGTTATCATTTTCATATCCCAATTCCCCCAAGACTGATTCCATACCAATAGCAAACCTGTGGCAAGATTATGAATTGGTAAGTTTTAATGATTCTATTTAGCAGTTGGCGTTGGCGCTGGACAACCTTCAATTGGGCATTCCAACGTCGCCTGTTGATCACTTTGCGGTGTTAGCTGGGCTTGTTTCTGGGCGGCAATATGTTGAGCCGCGCTGGCTTCACTGCCAAACCACGGCGACACATCTTCAGCCAAAGCCGGTGTAATCAAACTCAAAAAACAGACAAGCACCCAACGCAAATTCATAACATAACCCTCAACTTAAATATTAAAGGTTGTAGTTTTGGAGCCAAATGGTTTCCACTTGGTTAATCGGCTGGACGAGGTTGACCTGCTGAGAGGCGAAGTTTATGGCTTGCGCGCATGAATTATCGTCACGCTTTTCACGCTGGAAATCATGCGGATGTTTTGAAGCACATTATTTTATCGCGCGTGCTTGAATATTTTAAACAGAAGAACAAGCCGTTTGCGGTGTTGGACGCCCATGCGGGAATCGGCGGGTATGATTTAGAGGGCGTTGAAGCCATTAAGACGGGTGAGTGGCAGGGTGGAATTGGCAAGATGGCGAGGCGTTTTGCGCCAGAGGTGGAAATGCTGCTTGGGCCCTATCGCGCTATTCTTGCGGCGATGAACTCTGACGGCGGGAGCCGCTATTATCCCGGCTCCCCGGAGTTGACGTTGCGGCTTTTGCGGCTGAGTGATCGGTTGATTGCCAACGAGTTACACCCTGATGATTTTGCAATCTTGCGGGAAAACTATCGTCACGACTCGCGGGTTCGGGTGACGTCGCGTGATGCCACAGCGAGTATTAAAGCCGAATTGCCGTTTTCGCAAAAACGCGGATTGGTGTTGATTGATCCACCGTTTGAAACTTTGGATGAAAGTGAGCGTGTGGCTGAGGCCCTTAACTTGGGGTATCGGCGGTTTGCTACAAGCACATTTTTAATTTGGTATCCAGTGACCACCGAAGAATTTGCCTCGAAGTTTTTAGATATGATTTCGGCTCTTGCATTACCAAATGTATTGCACGTTGAGTTACGGGTAAAAGCCGCTATTGAGCGCGGTGGACTTTCGGGTTCCGGCATGATTATCATCAACCCGCCATGGACGCTCGAAACCGAAATGAAAATCTTGCTTCCCGCGTTGGCCGGAAGATTAGGTTTGGCAACTTGGGGGCGCGGCCACGTGGAATGGCTCTCGCCCCCAAAATGATTAGATCGATGCGCCTGTGATAGCCTTTGAAAGATCGACATATTCTTCGCTGTTCACACCGCCGATGCGGGCAATTTTGGCAAGCTGGGCTTTGGCCAAATCGAGTTTGCCGGCGGCCACATAGCCTTCACCCAAATATTCGCGGGCCAGAATGAAATCAGGATTGATGGCCAAGGCCTTGTTGTAATAGGTCAGCGCGATATCAAGGCGGCCTGCTTTGCGGTTGGCATAGCCCAAATAGTTCAACACATTTGGATCATTTTGGTCGGTATCGGCGGCCAAAACTGTTATCGCCCACTCATATTCACCTTGCTTTGCGAGCAGGCGGCCTTGCTGATACATATCTTCATTCGGAATAATTCCGGCTGTGGCCTTCACGCATTTCTTCGACATTTTGCCTTTCACCTTCACGGTCTTCACCACTTGTCCAGTTTTGCACATGAGCTGGGTGGGTGAAACAGCGGGGGCGGCAGGTGCCTGGGTTCCTGCAGCAAAGCTGGGTGCTGCGACCAGCATAAGGGCCATGAATGAACTGGCTATAAGTTTCATTGTCGTTGTCTCCGGTTGGGTTGCCTCTGAAATAGTTACGCGTGTTTCAACACAATATTCCCAATATTCCAAATTGGTTTTTTTTACATCTGGAATGTGGTGATATATTGTGATGAATTGAAAATGAATACCCTCTTCAGACGAGGCTCAGCTTGGATTTGCCATATTCGCGCCATCGATCAGACATGATCACCAACCCAAAGGAGACTATTATGACCAACTTAAATTTTTCGCGCTCCACCCTTGCAGTAGCAACATTCCTTGGGCTTGGCGCCCTTGGCTTTTCAAGTTTGGCAGC
>JANMWK010000014.1:0-4643 GCA_031393975.1 Hyphomicrobiales bacterium | reverse complement strand
AACTTCACCGGCATTTCTTCGCCCTACGAAGCCCCGGAAAATCCAGAGCTGCGCATTGATACGGCAAGCTTGAGTCCTGAAGAAGCTGCGAGTGAAATTGTGAAGTTCTTGGAACGCAAAGGCAGATTGGCGGCACAATAGCTGCCCGCTGGCATAGTGCGAATAATCATGCAAAAATGAGCAAATGAATCCCCTTGCTCATCTCAAAGTTCTCGATTTCACGCGGGTGCTCGCTGGCCCTTATTGTACATCGATGCTGGTCGAACAAGGCGCTGATGTGATCAAGATCGAGCCGCCCACTGGAGATGACTATCGCCATATCGGCCCGTTCCTGAAAGATGGGTCCAGCGGCCTGTTTGAGAAAGTGAACTGCGGCAAACGCAGCATCACGTTAGACTTGGCGAAGGACGAGGACCACGCGGTTGCATTAGCGCTCGCCGCAGAAGCCGACGTGCTGGTTGAAAATTTCAGACCCGGCGTGGCCACTAAATTGGGTATTGGTTTTGAAGCCCTGCACACGCTCAATCCTAAACTTATTTACGCTAGTATCTCAGGCTTCGGCCAAACCGGACCAATGGCGCAACGCCCTGCTTATGATATCATCATTCAAGCCATGAGCGGCATCATGGCAGTGACAGGCGAGCTCGGAGGCCCACCCACTTTAATTGGCGAGTCCATTGCTGATGTGATAGCGGGGGTGTTTGCCACCAATGCCATTCTCACTTCCCTCATTGAACGCGGCATCACTGGCCTTGGCCAACACTTAGATGTGAGCATGTTAGACGCGATGTTAAAGTTGCAACCACTGATCGCTGCACGCCTTCACGCCACCGGAGAAACGCCAACGCGTGTCGGCAATCGCCACGGCATATCAGCCCCCTTTGGTTCGTTTCAGGCGCGGGATGGAACTTTCGTTTTAGCGGTCTTGAATGATAAGCTGTTCAAAGTTTTGGCCGAGGTGATTGGTCGACCCGAAATTAAATCTAACCCTCGTTTTGCAACCGATCCGCTTCGATTTGAAAATGAGGCGTCACTGCGCTCATTGATTCAAACGTGGTCCCTTCAACACACGGCCGCACAAGCTGTCGCAGCACTGTTGAAAGCGGGCGTGCCCGCGGCCGAGGTGCTGGATGCAAAACAAGCGCAAGCTTTTGCGCGGCCTAATGCCAATCTTGCGCTCGCACCAAAACTGGATGAACATGGAACAATGATCCGTGCCGCACCTGCAACCGCTTGGAAAAATTCATGACGCGCTTTCCTGATGAACTCCTAGATATTGCTGTACTCGATTCAATATCTGAGTTTTGTAAATCGGTTTTAGCGCCCGAAGCCGCAACCACTGACCGAGAATCGCGTTTTGCCATACACCACATGAGGGCCCTGCGCGAGATGGGCATTATGGGCATGAACCTGCCCACAGAATTTGACGGCATGGGCCTCGACGCTGCAACATTGCTCGAATCCATCGCGATGATTTCTGGCACCTGCGCGTCCACCGGCTCCATGGTCTCAGCCCATTTTCTGGCCAGCGATTCCATAAAATTTGGTGGCAGCGAAGAGCAGAAGAAAAAATACTTGCCCAAAATGGCCAGCGGTGAATTTTTTGGCGCTTTCGCTTTGACTGAGCCTGGGGCTGGTTCCGACCCGGCCAGCATGACCACCAGTGCCACCCGCGACGGCGATCATTATCTCATCAAGGGCACCAAGCATTTCATCTCCAATGCGGGTGCGGCAGATGTGATTGTGATCTACGCCAAGACTGATCCCGCAGCAGGCGGCAAAGGCATTTCGGCTTTCGTGGTGGAGCGAAAAGAGGGTGTCATCACCACGGGCAAGGCCGAACCCACCATGGGCCTGCGCGGTGCTCATGCTTTTGAATTCAGCATCAATGCAAAAGTACCGGTGACAAATCGTTTGGGCGCTGAAGGCTCAGGCTTTCGGACCGCACTTAAAACTTTGGACGCTGGCCGCATAGATATTGCGATGTGCAGCGTGGGCATCGCCGAAGCCGCATTCAGCACCGCGCATGATTGGCTTAAGACGCATAAAGTGGGCAAAACTTCCATCGCTGATTTTCAAGGTCTGCAATGGATGCTGGCCGATATGGCAACCGACATTGCTGCAGCACGCGGTCTTTGTTTAGAGGCCATTCGTAAACGCCTAAAAGGCGAGCGCTATTCCAATGAAGCCTCGATGGCCAAGCTTTTCGCATCCGAAATGGCAGGCCGTGTGACCGACAAAGCTTTACAGATTCACGGCGGTTATGGCTTCACCCAAAGCTACCCGCTGGAACGTTATGCCCGTGATGCGCGTGTGATGCGCATCTATGAAGGCACATCAGAAATTCAACGCAACATCATCGCGCGAAGCTTGTTGGCCTAAATCCCCTCCCCACCGGGGGAGGGGAAGGCTTTTACCCCTTCAACTTCGTCCAAATCTTATTGTAGATTTCAATCACGGCAGAATCACATGGGGGCACGAATTCGCCTGCCGGTGCACCCGCAGGTGGATTAATTTCGGGTGCCGTTGCAAAATTGGCATCAAGGAATTTATGACTTCCCACAATGCCATTATCATAGCGCGCAAAGTTGGAAATCATCGCAGCGTTTTCCGGGTCCATGATAAAGTTTTGGAACAGCTTGGCATTTTCAACATTGGCAGCGCCTTTCAACACCGTAACGTTATCCATGAAACCTTCCATGCCTTCTTTGGTGTAGGCATATTTGATGGTGGCAATCTTCTGGCGGGCACGCCAGCCATAACCATTCCAGTTCTGCGAAACGATGACATCGCCTTCGCCCATCTTGGTCAGCGTGTCATAGCTGAAAGTTTTCCAGAATGGTTTTGCGGCTTGCAATAGATCATTCACTTTTTTCAGATTTTCTTTATCAGCGCCACAGCGCGGCACACCAAGATAACGCTCTGCGCCGTGAATAACGGAACTCATATCATCCAGCATATTAATCTGGCCTTTCAGTTCGGCCGGCGGATTATAAAGCAGAGCCAGCGTATCAATATCGCCTTTGAACCGTGCTGTATCCACAGTCAGGGATGTTTCGCCAATTTGCCATGGAACTGAATAATGGCGACCAACATCCCAATAAACACCAACCCAACGCGGATCCATGTTCTTAAAGTTTGGCATGGCGCTTGGCTCGGTCTTTTCGAGGAGGCCTTCATCCACCATAATTTTGACGGTATAATCCCAGGGCACCACAATATCATAGCCTGAATTTCCGGCCTTTACTTTGGAAAGCATGGTTTCGTTGGAATCGTAACTATCCAAAGTCACTTTCACATCAAAGGTTTTCTCAAATTTTTTGATCAGCTCGGGGCTGGTGTAGTCACCCCAATTATAGATATGGAGTTCGCCCGCCGCCAGAGCCGGTGCAGTTGCCAACGCCAAGGCAGAAGCTGCCAATAATAATATTTTTGCGCGCTGCCAAATCTTCCATACGCACCAGCTTCAACATTTCACAAACCCGTGCAGCAATTTCAATGCGCGGCTTGCCCAGCATTTCTAAGCCAAAGCCAATATTTTCAGCCACCGTCATGTGGGGGAAAAGCGCATAGTTTTGGAACACCGTGTTCACCGGCCGCTTAAAAGGCGGCAACATGGCAATGTCTTCGCCATAGAGCAAAATTTGACCAGAGGTCGGAAAATCAAATCCGGCGATCAAACGCAGCAAAGTGGTCTTGCCACAGCCTGATGGTCCAAGCAGCGTGAAGAATTCATTTTCATTGATGGTCACCGACACATCATCAAGCGCTGCCACACTTTGCTGGCCTTTGGCAGCAAACACACGACTGACACTACGGGCTTCAATGGCCGCAATTTTCGGCTTCAAGCAATTTCTCCCCTGCACTTTTAAGTGAGCCTATGTCGGCAAATTATAAAAGCCAAGGGCCAAGGGTAATGAATAAAGGGCGGCATCCCTGCCGCCCAATATGTTTTAAGACGTTATTGAGCAGGCGGAACTGCGCCTGCTGGCGGTGGCGGCATTTTGAAATCGACCTTGCCCAGAGCATCAATCAAAGGTTGTGCCGCGGCGATGCAATCTTTGATAGGCTCATTGCCACAAGTCACGTGCAAACCATGACCGAGTCCAACTTTGATATCAAAACCCTTGCCATCCATATGCAATCCCGGTCCGCCGCCATAACCGCCGTTTTCCATCCCGGGACCCATTTCTCCATGGTGACGACCATGTCGGTGACCACTGAACCACCCGCCGCCTGGTGAATCAGGCCCATTGGCCTGTTGGTCTTGTGGTGGCGGTGGCGGCGGATTATCATTGGTGCTCACCGTTTGAGCGGTCGCAAGACCCCCCAAAAAAACGACGGCACAAGCCCCTAATAGAATACGTTTCATCATTTTTAACTCCATAACTCAGAGCAACAGCCCTGATCATGAAGAAGACGAAAGTGAGAGGAGAAATCCGTCGCTCGCCAGAATTATAAATTAAATAGACCAGCCACCATCAATCACAAAATTCTGACCTGTAACAAAGGCCGCCTCATCGCTGGCAAGATAAACCACCAGAGACGCAATCTCAGGCGCCTGCGCCAAACGGCCCATCGGTTGGCGCGCTATAAAGGCCGCACGGGCTTGGTCAAAATCACCTTGAGCGCGAATGCGGTCA
>JANMWK010000130.1:0-9817 GCA_031393975.1 Hyphomicrobiales bacterium | reverse complement strand
ATCCGTGAAGTGATCGGCACTGGCGGCAAAGTCATTCGCGAGATCGTTGAAAAGACTGGCGCCAAGATCGACATTCAAGATGATGGCACGATCAAGGTTGCATCGTCTTCAGGCGAAGCGATTGCTGCTGCCGTGAAGTGGATCAAGTCGATCACCTCAGAAGCCGAAGTGGGCATGATCTATGATGGCAAGGTTGTGAAGGTTGTCGATTTCGGCGCGTTCATCAACTTCTTCGGAGCAAAAGACGGCCTTGTTCACGTGTCGGAGCTTGCTGCTCACCGTGTGAACAAAGTGTCTGACGTGGTGAAGGAAGGCGATGCAGTGAAGGTCAAGCTGTTAGGCTTTGACAATCGCGGCAAGGTGCGCCTCTCCATGAAGCAAGTGGATCAGGTGACAGGCGAAGATTTGAGCGCCAAGCAAGCGGCAGATGCGCCTGCTGAGGAAGTTCAAGGCGAATAAAAATATTTCAGTTGATATTGAAGTGGGGCCGTGAGGTCCCATTTTTTTTTATATAACAGTTGATACTTCGATATTTCCGAAGTAGTTGAAAAATTCAATATGGGGAAGTCGCTATGAAAGTGCTTGTTGTCTTGGACCACCCTCGTCGCGATTCGCTGTGTGGAGCCATACTTGATAAGTTTGTGATCGGTCTTTCAGAGAAAGGTCACGTCTCCGAAATTGCCGATCTCCATCGTGAAAGTTTTGATCCACGTATGACCCCCGATGATGAGCCTGACTGGAACGATGCCAATAAGATTTATAGCAAAGCAGTATTGGACGAGCAGGTCCGGATCAGCCGAAACGACGCAATCGTTTTGGTTTTCCCAATATGGTGGTGGTCCTTTCCGGCTATGACAAAAGGCTGGATTGATCGTGTCTGGAACAATGGTTGGGCGTACGGAGCAAAAAAGCTTCCTCATAAAAAGGCGTTATTGATCGGTGTCGGCTCGGGGAGTGAAGAAGGCTATAGTAAACGCGGTTATGCCGAGGCGATGCGCGTTCAAACGCAACAAGGCATCCTCAACTATTGCGGCATAGCAGATGCCAGGATTCAAATACTCTATGGTGCATTGGATTCCGCGGAAGCCCGCCAAAGTTTGTTGGCCCTCTCGCATGAATTAGGGCGAGAGTTTTAATATTCCATAGCCTATAATTTAAGTTCAGATAGCCGTTTGAAATTGACAGATCGGGCAGCAAAGGCTCGCATTCTTTTTGGACGCGGGGCCGTGGAATAGCTTATATCCCACATTGTAACGCTGCGAGGGCCAGCTCCCCGTATCACTTTACCTCGTGGAACATCTCAGCCTTTGGGCGGCGGGTTTTGGGAAGGTTGACCAGCCAGTCATTGGCGGCGTCACGGTAGCCCAGCGCCAACAGTGCCACGCTGCGCAGGCCTTTTTGCTTCAGGCCCAGGATTTCGTCAAATTGAGGAGGGCTAAAACCCCCCATCGGGCTTGAATCCACTTTGAGTTCAGCAGCGGCAGCCAAGGCAAAGCCAAGGCCAATGAAGGCTTGTTGGGCAGCAAAGATAAAATTCTGCTCCGCGTCTTTGCCTTCAAAGCCCGCAATCGAATTTTTGCGGCTTTTCTTCAAGGCCTCACTTGCTCCGCGTACTTTTTCCATATTGTGGAAAACTTTGCCAAGGTTGCCTGCATGAATATTATCCCAAGCTGCAAACACCAACAAATGGGAGGCTTCGGTGATCTGTGGTTGGCTATAGGCGACTGGTTTTAACTTTTCGCGGATGGCGGCATTGGTAATTACCAAAACATCATAAGGCTGGAAGCCGTTGGATGATGGGGCCATGCGGATGGCTTCCAAGATTTGGTCCAACTTTTCTTGCGGCACTTTTACGGATGCATCATATTTCTTAGTGGCATAGCGCCAATTCAAATTTGACAAAAACGTCATGGTATTTCCTTATTGAAACAATATGAGTTACAGATAATATTGTTTGCAAGGAAATCAAGCTTTGCCTGACCATTTCTTCAAAAAATCTTCTACCGTCATCTTGCGCATGTCATCGACGGCGGTTGCCAGTTTATCATGGGTCCAGTTCCACCAGCTTAGCGTAATGATCTGTTCACGGATGGATTTTTTGAAGCGCCATTTTATGCGTTTTGCGGGAACGCCTGCGACCACGGCAAATGGTTCTACATCTTTGGTCACTACAGCACCTGCTGCAATCACGGAACCATGGCCGATTTTAAGTCCGGGCAGAATAATTGCGCCGTGGCCGATCCACACATCGTGGCCGATTTCGACGACGGCGGCTTTGCGTTCATCGCGGAATTCTTTATCCACTTTTGCGAAGAGGAAATATTCATTGGGGCGATAGGTAATTTTGTGTTGGGAGATGCGCTCCATGGGATGATTGAGCGCATTGATGCGCACATCGGATGCCACTGCGCAAAACCTGCCAATGGTGGCGTAAATAATTTCTGTGTGGCGTTCCACATAAGAATAATCGCCAAGCGTGGTTTCGGCCATGACAACACGTTCGGCCACATCGGTGAACTGGCCCAATTCACAATTGCGGATGATGGATGATGAATGCACACGCGGGCTGCCGTCACGGGGCGCATTCGTAACGTGTATTTTTTGAACCATGGAAGGGACCATAACAAAAAAGCCGCTCTGACCCAGAGCGGCTTTTGGAAAATATTTTAAAATATCAGGCAGCTTTGGGAGTTGCTTCAACTTTCTTGGTAATGGCCGCCTTGAGCTTGCGCAAATTGATTGAAAGATCATCTTTACTGGCTTTCAGCAAAAAGGCATCCAAACCACCGCGATGCTCAACCGACTTCAAAGCATTCGCAGAGATGCGCATGTTATATGACAGGCCCATGGCCTCGCTCATCAAATTCACTTGGCACAAGTTTGGCAAAAATCGCGTTTTGGTCTTGTTATTGGCGTGGCTGACTTTGTTGCCCGCTTGCGGACCTTTGCCAGTTAATTCACAACGACGCGCCATATTCATCTCCATACAAAAGAACGAGCCGGAAAGTGGATTTCCAGCTCTTGTTGCGGCTTCTATAGGGGTCCAAAATTCCAAGGTCAAGCCAGCAGTGCGATTGAGTGCAGAAATATACGAATCTCCGTTTGGCACATCAGGTTAATGCTACGAAACATTTAGTAACCGAAAGGCCTAAAACCTTGTTTCTGTCTATGGGGTTCAGGTGACCCAACCACAACCTATGGCGTGAACAAAACCAGAAAACTGCTGGAATAGCGATTCGGGCATGTTCCGTTCTCCTCTGGAACGCTTGGTTAATTTCTTTAACACTTGCAGAGGGTTACGCTGGGCAAATGATTAACCATAAGCTCTTGAAGCTTAACTTTAACGGTGACTGCATACCTTTTGGCATTCGCATTTTAGTGTTGGTCGATTGTGTGACAACTCGAAAAGTTCGTTTAATCGATGGAACAAAAACTGAATCGAAGCAGGGTAACGATTCGGGCTCGGTTCGTTCTTGTTTGAATCTAAATGCTAATCTCCTGATCCAGAATGACCCACTAATTTGGTAAAATATTCTGATTTAAATGGAAGATATTCTCAGGATCATATTTATACTTCACGTTTTGCAGCCGCAAATAAGCCTCGGCCCCAAATGCGTCGCGCACCAGATTTTCGCCTTCACCGTGGCCGGGAAAATTGAGATACATCCGCCCTGTTGAATGGCGCTGCATGGTGTCCCAACTTTTGCGAGCCCATGTCATGTTTGCACCATCATCGGCTGGGCTAGACCACACAGCGTCAAAACTCAGCATATAAGGCATGGAACGATCACCGAAAGCTGTGGCAGCAGCATCAACACATTGCATTGCTCCACCAAATTGCCAAATTGAGGATATAGTTTTTTCAGAAGGGCGCTGCTTCAGGCAGGATGTAAAATCTTTGATAACTCTATCATCAAGCCCTTTGATATAGGTCGACTTCCAATAGCAGCGATCTCGCCCTTTGGGGAAAAGCGCATCATAGGCTGATTGAATTGCGCGGTAGGATAACTTACCACTGAAATCGAGCAAAGGCTCTCCAAAATGGCGCAGCGGCTCAACTACGCGTTCGCCTTCATCCGCGGGCCCATCATAAACATGAGCCAGCGCCAAAACACGTTTTCCCCATGTGGGTTCAGGATAGGCAGGATCTTCGGGGATCGTTGAAAACTCGACCAACCCACTGAGCTTATCTGGCGCAGACTTCATAAAATCACGCCACAGGGGAATAATTTCATTAGCCCGCTCCTCAGGATAGGCCGGAGCGCAAAACATCAGTGTGGGTTCAATCGGATGAATTTTAAATGTGAAACTCACAACCACGCCGAAATTGCCGCCACCCCCGCGCAAAGCCCAAAACAAATCGGCATTCTCAGTAGCGCAAGCATGAATCAGCTTGCCTTCGGCCGTCACTATATCAGTTGCAATCACGTTATCACAACTCAGCCCATGGCTGCCGCGCAACCAGCCAATGCCCCCCGACAAAGTTAGTCCAGCAACACCCGTTTGTGAAATCAAGCCGCCCGGGGTCGCTCGACCAAATGGCGATGTTGCCGCATCTACATCCGCCCACGTGGCCCCGCCCTCAACCACGGCCATACTGAGGTCGGGCACAACTCGAACGCCGTTCATCAATGAAAGATCGATCATTAAACCGCCATCACACACAGCATAGCCCGCCACATTATGGCCGCCTGAACGGATAGCGATGGCCAGTCCGTTGTCACGGGCAAATTTCACCGCTGTTGCCACATCTCCGGCATTGCGACAGCGCGCTATCAGTGTCGGCTTACGGTCAATCATGGCATTCCAAACGACTCGCACGGAGTCAAAACTTGGACTGGTTGCCTCCAAAACTTCACCATGCATGCCCGCGCGCAGGACCTCGATCTTTTCCTGTGAAAGCTTGTGGGTTTGGGATTTGGTCATGGTCGCATCCTCCTGATTGAGAAAAGACTAGATCAACGCAAGCGCAAGTCCTAAAGTCGAAAAAGCTGATAACTGGTCATTTCTGCCATGAAGACACCAAAACAGCCCTCCAATGTCGCCATACTCGCTGTGCCAGAAGTAACGGCCTCGGCCCTCTATGGCATGTTTGACTTGTTTTCATCCCCGGGACGCGATTTCAGTTTCATCACGAAGGGCGTTGTGGGTGAACAAAAAATGCGACCCTTTATTGTTGCTCGCACCACGAAACCTTTTAATGCCGCCAATGGCATATCAATTTGTGCGCATTTTGATTTTTCGAATTGCCCTCTGCCCGACCTTGTGTGCATTCCAGATTTCTTTGTCGATCCGCAAAGCAGCATAACAGGTCAATATGAGCCTGAAGTTACTTGGCTGACGGAAATTCATGGGGGCGGCGCAATGATGGCCAGTGCCTGTTCAGGGGCGGTACTGCTCGGCGAAGCGGGGTTGCTGGCCCATTGTGAAGCCACGATACACTGGGGTTATGCTAAGATGCTGTCGGATAACTATGACAATGTTAAAGTGACGCCCAATCAATCTCTAATTTTGAGTGGCTTGTCGCAACGCATTTTGACTGCCGGCGGCGGTACAAGCTGGCAAGATTTGACGCTTTATTTAATCGCCCATTTTGTGGGGTTGAAAGAAGCCATTGAGGTGGCCAAAGTTTATATGTTGCAGTGGCACGATCTTGGTCAGAAGCCGTTTGCTTCATTGCTCTATTACCGCCAGTCGCAAGATGCTATCATTCACAAATGCCAAGAGTGGCTGGGCCACAACTACAAAACGCCCTCCCCAGTGGCGGCTCTCACAAAACTTTCGAGCCTCTCGCCACGCAGTTTCGAGCGTCGATTCAAATTGGCAACGGGCATGAAGCCACTCGACTATATCCACGCCTTACGACTGGAAGAAGCAAAGCAAATGTTGGAAACGGGTGATCTTTCAATCGCGGCTGTTGCCAGTGAAACAGGCTATGAAGATGCCAGTTTTTTCAGCAGGCTTTTTAGCCGCAAAGTGGGTTTGACGCCTGCCCAATATCGCAAACGGTTTGGCTCGTTGCATCATGCTCTCAAGAAAAATAAATTATTTTAAATTTGCACGAAGCAATTTTCCTAACTAGTTTGCTTTCATGCCTTCTCATCGCCCCGTCACTGCCGTTCTGGGGCCAACCAATACCGGAAAAACCCATTTCGCCGTCGAGCGTATGTTAGCGCATGGCAAGGGCATGATTGGCCTTCCCTTACGCTTGTTGGCCCGCGAGATTTATGACCGGGTGCGGGCAAAGGTGGGTGACCTTGCAGTGGCCTTGATCACAGGTGAAGAAAAAATCATCCCGCCTGATCCGCGATATTGGGTGTGCACAGTGGAGGCGATGCCGCCCGATATTGAAGTGCCGTTTCTCGCCATAGATGAAGTGCAGCTTTGTGCAGATTTTGAACGTGGCCATATTTTTACCGACCGGGTTTTGTATCGACGCGGAACGGAGGAGACGATGCTGCTGGGTGCTGCCACTATGCGTCCGATCTTGGAAAAAATGTTGCCGCATTGCACATTCGTATCACGGCCTCGACTTTCTACTCTTGCTTATGCAGGGCAGAAAAAACTTTCGCGGCTGCCGCGTCGCACCGCCATTGTCGCGTTTACAGCTGAGATGGTGTATGCCGTGGCAGAGCTGATCCGTACTCAGCGCGGCGGGGCCGCTGTGGTGATGGGCGCTCTTTCCCCACGCACCCGCAACGCGCAAGTGGCGCTCTATCAATCCGGCGATGTGGATTATCTGGTGGCGACCGATGCCATTGGTATGGGTCTTAATATGGATGTGGACCACGTGGCTTTTGCCGCCACGCGCAAATTCGATGGCTTTCAATTTCGCAATCTAAACCCAGGTGAGCTTGGCCAAGTGGCGGGCCGGGCGGGGCGCTATATGAATGATGGAACCTTTGGGGTGACGGCGGAGGCCGAACCCTTTGATCAGGAAATGATCGACCGTTTGGAAAATCATAATTTTGACTCGGTGCGCAATTTGCAATGGCGCAATCCAGATCTAGATTTCCGATCGCTGGATGGTTTGCGCAAGTCACTGGGATATCTTCCAAAGATAGCGGGCCTCACCCGGGCTCAGGATGCGCCAGATGTTAGGGCGTTAGAAGCAATGTGCCGCGATAGCTCCATTGTCGGTCTGGTCAAAACTGCCAAAGATGTGCGACGCACGTGGGAAGTGTGTCAGGTTCCAGATTACCGCAATATCTCGCCCGCAGAGCACGCTTATCTGATTGGTGGAATTATTCATTATCTTCACACCGGCAAAGGCTTCATCTCGGAAGATTGGTTTGCCAAGCAGCTCGCACTCAGTGATAATATGGAAGGCGGCATTGATGCACTATCCACCCGTATTTCGCATGTTCGCAGCTGGACCTTCATTGCTAACCGTTCTGACTGGCTGGAAGCACCATTTTACTGGCAAGCGCGGGCCAAAGAGATTGAAAATAAATTATCTGACGTCTTGCATGAAAAGCTAACTCAGCGTTTCATCAATCGCAGAACCAGTGTATTGATGCAGCGGCTGGCGCGGAAGGAAGGCTTGATGACGAATGTAGAAGATGGCGGCGAGGTTAAAGTTGAAGGCGAATTTGTGGGCCGTATTCAAGGCCTCAACTTCACGGCTGACAATGCTGATGCCGCTGATATCCGCCTGTTAAAAACTGCAAGCCTTGCAGCTGTGACGGAAGAAATTGGCAAACGCGCCAAATCTTTAGCGATGACCACCGATACCGATTTGAAGCTCAATCGCAATGGCGAGATTCTGTGGGCTGGCAATATTGTGGGCCGTGTGTTGGCTGGCGATCATGCTTTGCGGCCCCGCGCCGAAGTGGTGGCAGATGATGTGTTGCAAGGGGCCGCCCGCGAAGAAGTGCGCGAACGCTTACAAAAATTTACGCAGCGCTATTTAGCGGCGTTGTTGGAGCCGCTTACCAAATTGGAAGAGGCTGAGGGCTTTGAGCCTCTAGCGCGGGGAATGGCGTTTCGCATTGTGGAGCATTTTGGCGTGTTGCCGCGTGAGAGCGTGATAGAAGAGGTAAAGGCGCTGAGCCAGGATGACCGTGCCAAATTGCGTGGCTTAGGCGTTCGTTTTGGCGCATTCCACCTGTTCTTGCCAGCGCTCTTGAAACCAGCGGCCACTGATATGCGCTTATTGCTGTGGTGGTTGCAGAAACATCACGTTGAACATGTTGCAGCTCCGCCCGCCAATGGCCTCACGTCTACACCTGCTGATCTTTCCAAACCTGAAGGCTTTTATGCCATCTGCGGTTACCGCGTGTGCGGCAAGCGGGCTGTGCGGGTGGACATGCTGGAGCGATTAGCTGATCTCATTCGTGACCGGGTGTTCTGGAAGCCACGCATTCCTGAGGAACACCGTCCCGCAGGTGCCGTTGAGGGCGGCGGCTTTAGTGTCGTCTCTGATATGATGTCGCTGGTTGGTTGTTCTGGCGAAGAGTTTGAAGAAATTCTGGTGAGTCTTGGATTCCGCGCGCAAAAGAAGCAGGTGGCAAAGCCTGTTGCTGTTGTAGCGCCTGTGGTTGTCGCGCCTGCTGTTGAAGGTGAGGTTGGGCCTCTTGAAGGTGAAGTTGCGGCTGTTGAAGCAGCAGTCGAAGCACTACCCATCGAAGTTCCGACACCAGAAATGATTGAGATTAATGTCTGGTGGCCTAAGGACACCGGACCTTTCCGTAAACAGCCTGAACGTGCTCCGCGTCCGGTTTTCTTACGGCGTGAAAAGCCAACTGATGGCGCTGAAGCAAAACCAAAGTTCAACTATCGTGATAAATACAAACCCAATCGCGCTCCCGAACCTGTTCGCCCACCGCCACGGCCACCGAAACCGGAAAAACCGATCGACCCGAATTCACCTTTTGCCGCCTTGGCCGCTCTCCGAGCGCAAATGAAGCAGGGTTAAACTGGCCCAGCGCATTGATAAATGGCTGGTCTATGCGCGGTTTGTGAAGCACCGCGGCTTGGCCACGGAATTAGTGGAGGCGGGCCACGTTCGCCTCAACCGTGTGCGCCTCACCAAAGCCAGCCATCTGGTGAAACCGCAGGATGTTTTGACGATTGCTTTGCACAACCAAGTTAAAGTGGTGCGGGTTTTGGCTGAAGTTGAGCGTCGAGGCTCTGCGCCTGAAGCAAGCCTGCTCTACGAAACGCTCAATGCTGAGACTGCGACAGAAAAAATGGGTGCATTGGATCAATCCCTCAGCTAATTAGCTTTCTCACAACTGAAATAGTGGATTAAAATGACTTATATTGTCACTGAAAACTGCATCAAATGTAAATTTATGGATTGCGTGGAAGTGTGCCCTGTGGATTGCTTCTACGAAGGCGAAAACATGCTGGTGATTCACCCCGATGAATGCATCGATTGCGGTGTTTGTGAACCAGAATGCCCGGCTGATGCAATTAAACCAGACACGGAACCTGGCCTCGATAAATGGTTGCAGATTAACACCGAATATGCGCCGAAATGGCCCAATATCACTGTAAAGCGTGATGCCCCTAGCGATGCCAAGGAATTCGATGGTGTTGCAGGCAAGTTTGACGCGCATTTCTCGGCTGAACCGGGCGAGGGAGATTAATTTCGATTAACCATAATTCCTAGAAATTAACACATTTGAGGTTAAATTGGACCGTGTACGGACGGTCTCGTCTTTAAATATCCTTAAATTTGTGATATGGTCTCCCCATGTAGTCAAAACCGCGCAGTTTTATCATCCGGGTCTTAGCACTCGGATTTTTTAACGTCCAATTCGGATTGGGCCCTGCAGTGGTTGCGAACAACGATAAAAAAGGGCGATAAATA
>JANMWK010000105.1:0-2517 GCA_031393975.1 Hyphomicrobiales bacterium | reverse complement strand
CAAGATTGCCAAGGGCAGCGATGATAAGCGCGAAACCTGTTTGGTGTTCATCTCCGGCAAAGGCAAAGTGACCGTCGGCGGGAAAGACTTTGGCCAAGTTGGTGAGCGCATGTCGCCCTTTGAAGGAAAGCCATGGTCAGTCTATGTGCCGCCCAAATCCAAATGGAAAATTGAAGCCGCAACCGATTGCGTGATCGGCGTTTGCACAGCTCCCGCCAAAGGCAAACTGGAAGCGCTGGTGATTGCACCAGATACTTTGGGCCAAGAGGTGCGAGGCAAAGGTTCGAACACCCGTCACGTCACAAACATCTTACCCGAAACCGATCCGCGCGCTGAAAGCCTGCTGGTGGTTGAAGTTATCACGCCAAATGGCAACACCTCATCCTACCCACCACACAAACACGACAAAGATAATCTGCCAAAAGAATCTTACCTCGAAGAAACTTATTACCACCGCATCAACCCGCCGCAAGGCTTTGCGTTTCAGCGCGTCTACACGGATAATCGCAGACTTGATGAAACCATGGCCGTTGAAGATGGCGATGTGACTTTGGTTCCCAAAGGCTATCACCCCTGTGCCACCGTGCACGGCTATGATCTTTATTATCTCAACGTGATGGCTGGCCCCACCCGCACTTGGAAATTCCACAATGCGCCAGAGCATCAGTGGATGTTAAAATAAAATCAGAAGCCCGTTGTTGGTTGCGGCTTACTGCCATCACTGAAGCGTGCAAATCGAAAGGGATGGGGATCAACACAAGGTTTCTCGCCCGTTACAATTTGTGCCATTAATTTGCCAGCCCCTGGCCCAAGACCAAAGCCATGACCTGAAAAACCCGAAGCCATAAAGAGTCCGGGCTTCTGTACAATGGGGGAAATCACTGGCACAGCATCGGGTGTGGCATCGATCATACCACCCCATTTTTCAGCAATTTGCATAGTCTGAAAGGCCGGAAATGCCGTTTTAATTTCCGCCGCAGCCTCATCCAAAATCCAATGAGCGGGTTCGGGATCGAGAATACGCACCTGCTCAAAAGGCGACACAGAATCTAAATTCCAACGCCGCGCCAATTGCGCTTCCATGATAAAGCGCTTTCCCAGCCGCAAGCGCAGCCCCCGCCAATCCAGCATGAACACCGGCAGAAAATCAAACAACAACCGAAAACTATCCGGCACAATATCGGCAACCGACACAAAATTATGCGTGACCGTATAGCCACCATCCAAGCGTTTGCCCGCTGTAAATTTTCCAGCACAAAACGTTGTCGCTAACCCAGCATCAATCGGAGCTGTGCGCATCACCGAACCCAACACTCCCAGTTGCGGAAATGAAACACCCATATTGTGCAAAAACCGCCGCGACCAATATCCACCCGCCAGCACAACACTATCGCACTGAATGCTCCCGCGCTCGGTCACCACAGCACTGACAGCGCCTGCGGAAGTCTCCAGCCCCCTTGCGGCCCAATTTGTAAAAATCTTTCCCCCCAAACGCTGCAAAGCCCGCGCCATGGCTGGAACGGCGATGAAGGGCTCAGCCCTCCCATCACTCGGCGTATAAAGTGCTCCGGCCCATTTCACCGTTGAGCCCGGCAACAATTGCGCAACCTCATCACTGTTAATGAGCTGTGACGCAATGCCATGCGCAATTGCATGATTTTTCAACCACTGCTCATGCTTGGACATTTCTTTTTCACTGTCAGCCACATAAGCAATCCCGCAGGTTCTGAAACCTGTTTCCGCATTTACGCGTTCATTCATGCCGCGCCACAGTTTCATCGATTCAAGGATCAGGGGAATCTCGCGTGGATCACGCCCCATCTGGCGGCACCAACCCCAATTGCGCGACGACTGCTCGGCAGCCACTTCACCCTTTTCTAAAACCACAACGGAAAGTCCACGTTCGGCCAATTCCAGCGCCGTCATAATGCCTGCAATGCCCGCCCCAATCACCACCACATCAGCGCGCGCGGGCAACCCATCATCGGGAATCACTTTGTCAATAATGGGCATTAGCGCGGATAAGCTTTGCGATATTGTTCTAACAAATGCGTACGATTAACTTCAGTGTAAACTTGCGTGCTGGATAAGCTAGCATGGCCCAGTAAATCTTGAATAACCCGCAAATCTGCCCCTGCTCCCAAAAGATGTGACGCAAAAGAATGCCGCAATGCATGAGGCGTTGCAGAGTCTGGCAAGTTCAAGGCGCCGCGCATCCGCTCCATGAGAAGTTGAATAATGCGCGGCGAAAGTGCTCCCCCTTTCACGCCGCGAAACAGGGGCTCATTCAGTGAGAGTGTTAGAGGACAGAGTTTGAGGTAGGTTGCAATCGCATCCCGCGCCACTTCAACCACAGGCACAATGCGCGTCTTGCCACCTTTCCCTAAAACCACGAGGGGATTGGTCTGCGCCTGTTTTACTGTGAGGCTCAGCGCCTCTGAAATACGAAGACCGCAGGCATAGAGCAAGGTCAGCACCGCAGCATCGCGGGCCTGCACCCAAGCCTCATCATTTTCA
>JANMWK010000083.1:0-7752 GCA_031393975.1 Hyphomicrobiales bacterium | reverse complement strand
CATCGCCAGCACTTCAGGCCAAACTGCAGCATGCAGATTTTTGTACTCCAAGATCTTTTCGGGAGTGAGACCGATGATACTTCCATATCGTTTCATCGTGGCTCCTCTAGGTGATGCTGAAGTCGCTGCCCGGAACGGTTTGCGCTTTGATGGCCGCGAAATCCCAAGCAATGCCAAGACCGGGGGCTGATGAAGGTATGGCATGGCCGTTCTCGATCTGCATTGGTTCTAAAGTGAGTGTATCAAGCTGCGGGATGTATTCGACCCAACGTGCATTGGGTACTGCTGCACATAGTGATACGTGGAGTTCCATCAGAAAATGGGGGCACACCGGTACATTGAAACATTCGGCCATATGCGCCACTTTCAGCCAAGGTGTAATGCCGCCCACGCGCGCCACATCAACTTGCACAATTGAACAAGCACCTTGCTGAAGATATTCGCGGAAATGCAAATGACTGTACAAGCTTTCGCCGACGGCAACCGGGACAGAGGTGCTTTGTGACAAGCGCACATGCCCCATCAAGTCATCTGCAGTTAGCGGTTCTTCCAGCCATGCAATGTCAATTGGAGTAAAGCAACGGGCGCGGCGAATGGCTTCGTCAATAGTAAAGCGCTGATTGGCATCGGTCATGATTTCAAACGCTGGACCAACGGCCTTGCGCACCGCTTCGAGACGGGCAACATCTTCTGATACATGCGGCCGTCCGATTTTTATTTTGCAGCCACCAAAGCCGCGGGCCTTTGCTTCAAGCGCATCTTCCACCAAGGCAGCCGTTTCGATGTGAAGCCAGCCGCCTTCTGTTGTGTAGAGCGGAATACGTTGTTGTGCACCACCAGCCATGCGGTGCAAAGGCTCGTTGTTGCGCCGACATTTCAAGTCCCACAGTGCCGTATCGATGGCAGCTAGCGCTAACGAGGTGATAGCACCCACCGATGTTGCATGGGTGAGGAAAAGCAAGTCCCGCCAAATTCTTTCAATCTCGGCAGCCTCGCGACCGATCAATGCGGGTGCCAGCGTGCGCTCGATCAATTTCATAATTGAAGGTCCGCCGGTGCCTATTGTGTAGCTATAACCTGTTCCTACTGCGCCATCGGCATCGAAAATTCGGACAATCGGTGTCTCTTGGCTTACAAAAGACTGGATCGCATCCGTGCGTTTCACTTTAGGCACCAGATCGACCATCAAAGCTTCTACGCGCGTGATCTTTGCCATTGAATTTACCCCCGTTGTTCAGGCCGCCGCACGATCATGAATAAATCCCATGATGGTGCGCGACACGCGCTCGTAGTTACGATCATTTTCCACTTCACCTTTGATCTTGAAGCCCGCCATCACGATGATACGGTCGGCGACATCCACCATCTCTGGCATGTCCGACGTGATGAGCAGGACTGCCGTGCCTTGACTTGCAAGTTCGTGGATCAAATCATGCAGATAGGCTTTGGTTTTGATATCAATGCCGACTGAGGGTTCATCAATAATCAAAAGTTTCACGCCAGCAGCAATCCATTTGGCCACCGACACTTTTTGTTGATTGCCGCCCGAGAGATTGCCAATGGTTTGGTGAAGTGAAGGCGTTTTGACTTCCAACTTTTTCAACACGGGCCAGGTGTGATCGATCACCGTCTGGTCACGCAGGAAGCCAAAACCTTTCGCCAATTTCCGCCACACCGTGATGCCCGCATTGCCGAGAACAGAGTGCAAAAGGATGAGCCCTTCCTGCTTTCGATCTTCACTGACGTAACCGATGCTGTGTGTGTGTAATGCATCAGCGGCGGACGTGATGTCCACAGTGTTACCCGCGATGCAGACTTCGCCTCCGGTCTTTTTGACCATACCTAAAATACCTTTGGCCAATTCGCTTCGACCAGCACCCACGAGGCCGTAGAGACCGAGAATTTCTCCTGGGCGCAGCGCAAATGAAACACCACTGTGGCCGAGGGCTGAAGCATAGTTTTTCAATTCAAGATAAGGTTGAGACTCAGGCTTTGGTCGAGGTACGCGCTTGGTGATACGCTCGGCTCGACCAATCATCATTTGGACGACATCGCCACGAACAAGACCTTTGAGTGGTTGGCTGTCGCAGGCATTACGGCCATCGCGCAAAACGGTAACCATGTCGCAGATTTCGAAAACTTCTTCCAGTTTGTGACTGACAAAACTAATCGCCACACCATCACTCGCAAGTTTCCTCAGCACGCGAAACAACACGCGTGTTTCGTTCAATGTGAGAGACGCAGTCGGTTCATCGAGGAGAAGCACACGTGACTTCAATGACAAGGCCTTGCCGATTTCCACAAGCTGCATTTGTGCCACGCTCAGTTGGGAAACGGGTGAGCGTGGATCAACGTCAAGATCCAGCAATTTAAGCCATTTCATGGCTTCAGCATTGATCGCGTCATAGTTGATAGGCGAGAAAGCGTAACTGCCCAGTCGCTCCAACATGATATTCTCGCCCACAGAAAAGTGTGGTACAAGATTGCGCTCTTGGTGAACAACGCCGATGCCTGCCGCTGCCGATTGTCTTGGGTTGGCAAAACTGACCGGCATGCCATTCACCAGGACTTTGCCCTGATCTGGCCGATGCAAACCTGTGATGATTTTGATAAGTGTTGACTTGCCCGCGCCATTCTCACCCAACAGTGCATGAATAGACTGGGAAGCCAAGCTCATCGAAACATCATCGAGCGCCCGCACACCGGGGAAACTTTTCGATACGTGGGATACGTTCATGGCGGGCGCTGTGGTCACTTTACATTCTCCAATGCTTTCGCCACCCGGACTTCACGCAGACGATTGAGCCCCACTGCCCAGAGAATGAGTCCTCCCAAAACGATTTGAACCACGAAGGGATCGATGGCGAAGACGACCAGCGCTTGCGTGATGATGGCGATAATGACAACACCGAAAAACGTGCCGGGTATGCTGACTTGGCCTCCTGCTAGAACTGCACCTCCGATCACCGGCGCTGCGAAAGACGAAATCAGCCAGTCTTCGCCAATCGTAGGGTGGCCAAGTTGCAGCCGCGCTACCAGCATCATGCCTGCTGCAGCTGCCAGAAATCCTGATATGCCATGGGCCCAAATCGCTGTGCTGGTGAGGTTAATGCCAGAAAGTTCAGCGGCGTTGCGGTTGCCACCAATCGCTAGAATGTGTCGCCCGATGCGAAGCCTGGCAAACAGATACCAAACTGCCAGCGATATGATGATCGTTGGAAAGACAAGCCAAGGAATTGGTTCAAACATTGATGTGTTGCCGAAGTCTTTGACGCTTTGCGGCACGCCATAGAATGGTTGGGCTTTAGTGATGCCGAGATTGATGCCTTTGAATATCTGCAAACCAGCGAGTGTGATAATGAATGCGGAAATACCAGTGCGGGCGATTACAAAACCGCTGGCCATGCCCGCGATCACACCGATAGCGAGACCGCAAACAACGGCAAGCACAGGAGGAAAGCCCCAAAGTTCCATCATTGCAGCAAAGCTGATGGCGACAAGTCCACCAATGGAGCCCAGCGCCAGGTTCATTTGGCCAATACCAATGATTACCAATTGACCCAGTGCCACCAACATGTTGACTGCAATGGCAGACAGCAGAACGAAGATGTTGAACGGTGTCAGAAAACTCGGCTGGAAGAATGAGATAGCGGCAATTGCAATGATGCTGACCAGCGCAGGTCCGATCCATTCGTTGTTGAAGCTGCGGGTGAGGCTAGATTGTGCCATCAGATCATTCCTCGACGACGCAGAAAAACGTGCCTTGCCCGATCTGCCAGTACCGCCGTCAGAAGCATAAAGCCCAGGAAGGCTTGGATCCAAAATTCGCCGACGCGCATAAGCAGAAGGCCGCTGGTGATGATGTTCACCAATGCTGCTCCAAGAAGTGTTCCAAACACCGCAACACGACCGCCGGAAAGCAATGTGCCACCCACCACTGGAGCGAGAAAAGCGGGCAGCAGCCAATCTTGCCCAAGTTGACCCGCCATGGACGGAACCGCAGCACCGGTACGTGCTGTTACCATCAAGCCACCAAGTGCTGCCAATCCGCCAGTCAACATGTGGCAATTGATGATCGCACGTCCTGTGCGAACCCCTGAGATTTCGGCGGCGCGTGGGTTGGCCCCTGCAGCAAGCATGCGACGCCCGAGGCTGGTGAAGCGATACAAGACCGAGAGTGCCGCACATGTTGCCGCCGAAACAACAAGCAGGGATGAAATGACACCAGCAAAACGCCATTTACCAAAGCCCTGAACTTGCACAGGCAATTCACGAAATGCTTCCGCTTTGGTGAGAAAGATCATCACGCCAAAGAAAATGCTCATGCCCGCAAGTGTGATGATGAAACTGTGAACACCAGAACGCACGA
Organism: Hyphomicrobiales bacterium; assembly: GCA_031393975.1. GTDB lineage: Bacteria > Pseudomonadota > Alphaproteobacteria > Rhizobiales > Aestuariivirgaceae > Aestuariivirga. The sequence goes on along the minus strand of JANMWK010000083.1, from coordinate 3,383 downwards.
CTGTTGTGCCATTGATGAAGCCAAGGCTTGCGCCAAATAAAATTGCAATCGGCACTGCCATGGCAAGCGGCATTCCTGCGCGTTCGAGAAGCCAACCGAATGCCATGGCAGAACACACACCGATGGCACCGACAGAAAGGTCAAGTCCGCCTGTCACAATCACCGTCATCATGGCAAGGCCGATCATTGTATCAATGCCGATCTGGCGGCCGATGGTGAATAAGCTGAAGGTGGAGGTAAAGCCTGGGAGGAAGGCTGCGAAAGCAACAAATGTCAGAGCAATCAGCAATGCAAGTCCGAATTCACTGCTGAACATCAGTCTCTGTATCACGGACCGACGACCCATCAAGACAGGTGCAGCGTCACTGGCCGGCGTCACATCGGGGAGGGGCATTCTGATTGTTCGCATATGATTTCATTCATCGATCCGGTTGCCGCAAATATGCAGCATCCAAACCGATGACGTGAGTTGAAAAAAGAACTGCCTACTTGCAGCTCAGGAAATCTTTGTCGAAACTTGCCATCAGTGTTTTGGAGATACCACGCATGGCTTCGACGTAAGTATCAACTTGCGTAGCATTCACATAGACTGTACCTGAGTCGACAAATTTTTTGGTCAACGCATTAGACTTCCAAGGAGCGTCGTCTTTCAGTTTGCAACCGGACCGCAATTTGTTGAGGACATATGATCCGATATAGCCTTGACCATAGGGGTTCTGCAGCATGGTGCCATTTACAAAGCCGTCTTTCACAGCTTTCAGAACCACCTCGTCGTGGTCGATGCCAACCATCTTGATGCGCTTGTCGCCAATCTTGCGCAGCGAGTTTGCTGCAGTCACCGCTGGCACCCAAGCCGTTGTGATGATGCCATCCACATTCGCCGCATTGGCCGCAAGATAGGCATTGATCTTTTCTTCGGCAGGCTGCGGGGCATCAATATCTGCAATCACCTGAACGACAGTTACAGCACCATTTGTTTCATCAGCGGCTTTTTTCACGGCGTCGATTCGCAGCTGTGTATTGGGGTCAACCAGAAAGCCAGTGAAATGTGCAATTTTGCCTTTGCCACCCATGGCCTTGATCAATTCCTTTGTGCCGAGATAGGCGGAGTTACCTGTGTCGGTTCCCATGCAGAAAAGAGCAGGGGTTGGATCTTTCAGACACCCAGCCAAAGCCAGCGCCTGACCACCATTATCAACGATTTCCTGGACCACTGCACTGGTACCCACAGCATCGCCTGGAAAAATCAGAAATGAATTATAGCCTTGCGTCAGGAGACTTTCCAACAGCTGGCTCTGTTGTGACAGCTCCCACTTCTGTGGCACACGATAGTCAGCCGCACCAAGTTTGAAATCTTTGACAGCATCAGCGCCAGCCTGTTCCCAGGCTGCGAAATAGGGATGAGGCCCGCCCGGCACAAGTGCGACCTTTGTGGCCGTATCTGCCCAAGCAGACCCGGCGGCCAATGCCAGCACAGCAGCAGAAAGTGCGAGTTTGAGAATGGTTTTTTTCATGTAATCCTCCCAAATGAATGTGCACACACTCACTGTTGCGTGCTTCATTTGTATACTAGTATACAAGATGACACTTGGCAAGGGCTGGGTAGCATCAACGGAAACCAGCAGGAGAATCGGCGGAGTGTATGTAGTCGACATCGAAACTAGATTTGCCAGCAGTCGCATGGAGCAGGGCAGCGTGAGGCTGGACCGGCGCCGTCCGGCAGCAGATCAAGTGTACCGCTTTCTACGCGACGCAATCATCACCTGCAGGCTTGAGCCCAATGAGGCAATCAGTGAAAACCGAATATGCGGCATATTTAAAATATCGCGCTCGCCTGTGCGCACGGCCATCACCCGGCTGGCCGAAGATGGCTTGATCGAGATTTACCCGCAACGCGGCACCTTCGTAGCGCCCATCAAACTCAAACAAGTGCACGAAGCGCAATTCGCGCGCTCAGCGCTGGAGGTATCTCTGGCGGAAGAAGCCGCCCGCCATTGGACGGACGAGCACAGCATTTTGATCAAAGCAAATTTGGAATTGCAGGCGCACCACGCCAAATCGAGCGATGGCTCGGGCTTCTTCAGCGACAACGAAGCCTTTCACCAGCTGATTGCCTGCGCAGCCCAGTTGGAAGGCGTTTGGGCCACTGTGCAAAGTGTCAAAATGTTGTGGGACCGGATTGGCCATATCGCCAACCGTGAATCTGCGCACACGCTTGATATTATCGCTGAGCACTGGGCAATCGTAAAAGCCCTTGATCAGCGCCATCCGCAAATGGCAGCCGACGCCATGCGCCAGCACCTGCAGTCCGTTGACCAAACCATTGCCAGACTGAGGCCACTTCATGAGAGCTATTTTTCCGACCAGTGAATTGGCCTATAATCACTGTCTGATATTCGTCGGACATTGGTCTTTGACCGATGGAATAAACATGTAACACAGCCTAAAAAATGGCCCATCGTATGATAGCAATTGGGCCTAAGCCTGTCGGGGAATCATTTTGAACGCGGTTGAAATTGAAGAGGCAATATCCAGTTTAGCGGAACAACCGTTTGATGCGGCTACATTCCCTTATGCTTTTCTGGAAGCTTTCGGCAATAAATCCACCACGCTGAAACGGCTGCAATCAGGTGCCAGCAATAAATCTGATATTGAAGGCGGAGTTCTTCAATTTAACAACATTCACTTGGCCGCGTGTGCGGTGGGGGATGCTCACACAACCTTTGAAAAGCTGAAAAGCAGCCCGGCCACCGCCAAGCTGTCAATGGCGGAGACAAAATGTGCCAAGTGGCGGCGTAAAAGTGTACCGGTCTGGTTGATAAAAAAGGGCGGTGATGCCCTTCGTTCGGTTTGTTTGGTTTAGGGTTTAGGGTTGAGCGCTATGGACTTGCCCGGAAAAAGTGGAGGGACTTCTGATAGCATGATTACAACAGGAGGACTTTATGACGAGCAAGCAGAGACGAGAATTTACGACTGAGTTTAAACGCGAGGCAGTTGGATTGTTGGCCAGCAGCGGACGAACGATTAGGCAAATTGGACTTGTCCCCAAGTAATTCCGCATCCTGTTCTCATTCAGGCTGATAATCGTTCGAACTTGATTGGTGATGTACCTCCTATGGCTGAATGTTTTCGACGGGTGTTGTAGAAGCCGTTGATGTATTGAAAGAGAGCGTTGCTGACTTGGTCGCGCGATACCCAAGTGTGTCGCCAGATCAGTTCAGCTTTGAGGGTTTTGAAGAAGGTCTCGACGGCGGCATTGTCATAGCAGTTTCCCCTTCCACTCATTGATACTTTGAGACCCAGCTCACACAGCCGCTTTTGATAGTCGTGGGAGCAGTATTGACTGCCTCTGTCGGTGTGATGGATGCAACCTGTGGCGGGTT
>JANMWK010000078.1:0-9313 GCA_031393975.1 Hyphomicrobiales bacterium | reverse complement strand
CGACGCTCCTAAACGAATTAGGTTTCAATCGTGATTGGATAGAAAAGTGTCTTGCGCATGAGGAGGGTCGTTCGTCCCGAGGCGTCTACAACAAGGCCGAATATGAACCGCAACGTAGGCATATGATGCAAGAATGGGCTGACATAATTGACGCTTGGCTTGCCGGCAAAAATCATCAGCCCACACTTTAACCCACCTTCAATGCAAATGCTCGCTTAAAATTGTAAGTAGTCTTTAATGGCTCCGCATGCCCGAACATTCATCTGGCGAAATTGATATCATGTCCGTAGCGGACGAAATTTGCGTTGGCGTACGTCGGGGATCAATGGCCCCTTGGCTTCAGAAAATATTGAAATTTGACGTGGACGCTCTATCCAGTCTTAAACTTCAATTAAGATACAGACCACCCAATGCGGTGATAAGTTGAAACGTCTCGGAAACTCTTTGCGTTGTTCCATTTGATAGATGTGGTGTCGGCGAGTCTGACGATCTTCCGAAGATCCCCTTACCGGATTGTCCGTTGGATGGAGTGTTGCTCCATTCCGCTTGGTCTTTGAGCTTTAAAGCTTTTCATATTGCTAACCTCGTGGGGAGAGTGCGAACAATGCATTCTTCAAAAGCTAACATGACATCACATATCGGAAAGCGTTGCAGGCTCTTCAATAGGAAATAGAGGGATAAAACGGGCACGATTGCACGTAACTCATTTGCGCCCTCAATTTGTGGACGGTGCAGAAATTAACGAGTGTGTGAATTATTGTGTGCAAAATATGCAGCAAGGATTCTTGAATCGCTTGCATGTGCACTAAGAGGCAATGGGTCGTTTGAAGTATCGTAAGTAGTCCGCGACAAAATGGGCCGCAACCTTGTGTGGAGACGGATATGCCATGCTTTGTAATCAGTTGCGTTTCTCATTGTGTAAGCAAAAATTATTCTGACCGGAGTATCCATGATCCCGTGGGAAGCACCGCGCACCGAAATTCTAGTATGGGTTGAGGCTAATCTTTTGTCATTTGAAGCTAACAAATGTTCATCGTCGTGGTGAGCTAAAAAAAGTACGGGTAATAAAATTTAGAAATTCTGATGGCCAGTCGGCATTGCGCAGGCCGTTGGGCTCCAGTTCTGCAAAAGCAATGTTTCGTGGGGGTCGTTGTGTCAGGGGCTCGCCGATATTCTATCGACCAAAAACGCAGCGAACGGCCAATCAAAAGGAGAAAAGCAATGGCAACAACACTAGACAAATTTGCCGATATGAAACCGCAGTGGGACGAACCTTTGATGATTGAATCTCATCAAAACGGCATTCGTACCAAACGCATGAATCCTAATACGCCAGTTTCTTATGCAGAAGTTGTCGAGGATGCAATTCGGTGCTGGGACGCCGGCGCAACAGCCATCCACGTCCACAATACAAACTTCGACCTTTTGGGTAAGGCTGCATTTGACGATTACATGATTGCCTAGGGCCCAATCCTGAAGCAGCGCCCAGATATGATTTGGTACCCGACCACTTGCAACAATCTGTTGGTTGCCCCTGATGATTGCGGATTGGAACATGTCGACTACCTGAATAAACACGTTAATATGCAAGTGGCCGTCATTGATACCGGCATCGATCAGTTTGTGGTTGATGAAGATAAGGACGGAAATATTGTGGGTCGCGCCTATGGTTGGGATTTGACTCAGGTTGCGCGGCAAGTTGCCTTTTGCCGTAAACGAGACTTTGCCATGATCTGGGGTGTCTATGAGCCGGGCCATCTGCGCGTGGCGCGCCACTATGTTGACAAGGGTATGTTCACCAAGGGATCAAACTGGGACTTCTATTTAGTAGGAAAATATGGCCTGACGTCAGAAAAACCAATTGGCACATGCGGCATGGAGCCATCACTCGAAAGCCTTTATTACTATCTCGACATGATCGCCCAAGCAAAACACAAGTTGCCATGGTTTATTTTGATCTGGGGCGAGGGGGACTACGACTACCGCCCTCTCGTCCGCCGAACCATTGAGCTTGGTGGCCACGTAAAAACAGGTCTTGATCTGCATTATTCCCCCCACCGCAATCCGACTAACCTTGAACTCTTGCAGGAGGTTCAGCAGATCGCGCGTGAAGTTGGTCGTCCGCTTGCCACACAGGATGACGCGCGTCGTCTCTATAACATCACGTAACACTGCCCTACTTGCGTCTCCGGCTGATAAAATTTTGTCGGCCGGAGAATTCTCTGCACGTGTGGCAAGTCCAATCCAAAATGTGTTGCGCAGGAACATCCACTTGAAGCGCTTTGAGGGCCACATTTACCAAAATATATATTAAACCACCCGAGCAACAACATCAGGCCAATGCGGGTACACCGCCGTAGCGAGATTGTCTTGACCCGCAGGTCGATCTAACCCAACACCAGTGCCAATGTGAATATAAGATAAAAAATAAATACAATTGTTCTGTATTAAATCACCACTTTTTTGGCTGTAAGTTGGAAAAATGTGGCACTGCGGTACTTTTTCAGATCGAATCTTGCACTATCTATCTGTATTACTGATATAATGCTGATAAGCTTCGCGAGGTGATGTTACTTACCTGTGCTCTTGAGTGAACATTTGAATTTTATATTTGACAAATAATCTCTACACGCGCATCTTTGGTAAAAAGAAAAGAATAAATGTCCGATCTGGATGCTGTCTGATGCGACGCGTGTTCGGGTTATCGGTCACTTAAAATAATGGGTGGGTTCACGGCTAAGCATTTTTATAACCACGGAAAATCGATCTAGCTCCGCCGCGCAAAGGCGCCTCGGAATTGCCGATCTATCCGTGAGGCTGCGCCAGGTTTCCGCCGAATATTGAATTGAATGACCGGGAGAACGACGTGAGATTGCTGGAAAACATTGAGCCTAAGAAAGTCATGTACTTTTTTGAAGAGCTCAGCTCGCGCCATCGCTGTTCACAGCACGAAAAACAGGCCACGGACTGGATCGCCGAATTCGCCGAAGGGCGTGGATTGCAATATCACCGTGACGCGTTGCAGAACATTATTGTGAAGAAGCCCGGAACGCTTGGTTACGAAAAGGCACCGACTGTCATACTGCACGGCCATGTTGATATGGTCTGCAAGCTTGCAGATGGTGTGACACATGACTTTGCCACTCAAGGTGTTAAACTGAAAGTGGACGGCAATTTTATTCGGGCCCAAGGCACAACTCTGGGTGCCGATAATGGTCTTGGTATCTCCTACATGCTGACATTGCTCGATTCCAATGACATACCGCATCCGCCACTAGAGTGTGTGATGACGGCCATGGAAGAAATGGGCAAGGTTGGTGGTGATGGCGTTGATGGGAGCCTGCTCGACGGCAAGCGGATGATTGATTTCAATTGGATTGACGAAAAGCAACTGCTCGCTGGGTGTTCGGGCGACGTGTCGTGCCGCATTGATTTTGCAGCTGACTGGCAGCCTGCTGCGAAGGATCGCGTGGCGCTGCTTTTGGATGTGCGAGGGCTTCGCGGTGGACATTGTGAGTTTGATATTCACTTCGAGCGCGGCAATTCGATCGTTCTTGTAGGTCGCCTGCTACGCCGGGCGATGCAGGCAGGGGATGTGCAGGTTGCAACTATTTCCGGTGGCGTGCAGAACAACGTGATCCCCGCTGAAGCACACGCATTGATCTGGGTAAAAGCTGATCAAGCAGAAGCCATCGAGAATGCTATTAATGCACTCGCCGCTGACATCAGACAAGAGTTCCGCATCGCCGATCCGGATATACGAATCGAAACCAAGCGGCCCGGCACCAAGGTCGACCGCGTATTCGCACCTAGTGTAGCAGCCAAGTTGGTGCAGACCATACTGTTACTACCAAACGGTGTTCAAACGCAGAACCTTGAGGTTGTCGGAAACTGGGAAACCTCAAATAATATCGGCCTGATGATCACAACGAGTAAGGGTGTTGAGATCACCAGTACCATCACCAGTGCAGTCACGTCACGCAAGCATGCTGTGCTCGATCAGTTGATGGTGTTGGCCGACATGGCTGGTGAAGGTGTCACGGCCAAACAGATTGGCCTAGACGCTCCTGAATTTCCGTGGAATCCAAACTCTCACATGCTCAGCGTGGCAAAATCGAGCTATCAGCGCGTCATGGGCAAAGCACCTGACGTATTGGTATCTGTTTGTAGCCTTGAGCTTGGTATGTTCACACAGCGCATCCCTGGCCTCGACACGATCGGTATAGGCACCAACCTTTTTGATCTGCATTCGCCGCGCGAGCATATGGATCACACCTCAGCAGCCCGTGTGTGGCCGCTGATCAAGGACGTGATGAAAAGCCTTGATCGGTAACTGAAGGAATATCTCGAATTAGCGAAGCTGCCCGCTCTAAAGAATACGGCAATCTCGTGAAAACGTGCAGCCTCTCACAAATGGCCTGCACGATAGTCAACCGGAAACTTAACGTTTAATATTGGAGGAAACAATGGATATCAAAAAAAATACAACAATGCAGGCGAAATTCCAAACAACTCGTCGGCGCTTCGGGTCAACGATTATGGCTACTGTCGCCCTAGCGTGTCTGGCTAGTTCCGCAATTGCTGCCGACACATTCAAGAAAGAGGATTGGGTGCTTGTCGCTTCGGTGATCAATACCACTAATCCCTACATGATCTCGAACATTGAGGGTGCAAAGGCGATGTCCGCCAAACTCGGCATCCCACTGGAAATCGTAAACTCCAACAATTCCTCGCAAACTGAAATTTCGAGCATTCTTGCAGTGTTGGCCAGTGGCAAGAAGCCAATTATGTTTGTTAACACCGTAGCAAGCTCTGATGCGCCAACCATTGTTGACGCAGTCGGCAAGGCTGGCGGCTTTGTGACCATTTGGTGGAACAAACCTGCTGATTATCATCCTGTTGATGTCGGCAATCACTTCGTTGCATTCCAGAAACATCCTGGCGTGTCTTCGGGCCGCTGCGGTGCCAAGGCCATTGGTGATGCACTTGGCGGCAAGGGCGGCGTTGTAATGCTCCCCGGCGTGCAAGACAGCACGACTAGCCAAACCCGCGTTGCTGGTTTCGAAGCTGAGATCAAGGAAAACTATCCAGGCATTAAAATTCTTGATTCGCGGCCATCGAACTGGGATCCGCAATTGGGTGCCAAGAATGCACGTGATCTGATCGTGAAATTTGGCAGCGATATCAACGGCGTTTGGGCCGCTGACGACGGCATGCAGATTGGTGCGATGCAGGCCTTCGAAAATGCCAGCTTGTTAGACAAGGTCAAGTTCGCTTCGGACGGCCTCTATCCAACAACATTGGCAGACATCAAGTCTGGCCGCGGCAAGAATGCCATTGTGGGCGAAACCTTCCATCGTGGCTACATGGCTTCGTCGGTTGGTCTTTACACCGCCTATCTGGCGGCGACCGGTCAAATGGATCCGAGCAAACAACCTTTGGAAAAGCGTGAAAGCCTTTTCAAACTGAGCTGTGTTACACCAGAAAACTACAAGGACTACCTCAAGTATGACGAAGCTGATGCTCCGGCGAAGTTCGTTGAACAACTTGAAAAAGTCGGTCCTTGGGCCGCAGAACCGATGCCGCTATCCGGTGGCGGGGCGGAAGTGATGCCGAAGTAATTTCGGCAACACCTAATATTTTCGGTCGGGACCACAAGTCCCGGCCGAAGTCTCTTTTCACGACCTAGCACTTCAACAACGCAACCTGAGACCAAAATTATGCAACTTGTCTTGCCAAAAGAGTGGAAAGGTCCTGCCGCCCTCATCGCGTCAATTGTTGTGCTTGCCATTGTTTTTACCTTCCTCAATCCGAGATTTGGAAGCGTCGAGAATTTTCGGAATATTCTCTTTCAGGTTGCTGTCCCGCTAATCATCATCGTGGGCACAACCTTTGTCATTCAACTGGGATCAATCGACCTCTCTGTGCAAGGCGTTATGGGAGCAGCAGGCATGGCGTGGATTTTACTTTCCGCCAATACAAGGCTTGAAACTGACTATGGTATCTGGGCTTGGTTCATTGCCATTGGGATAGGCGTGGCGCTTGGCCTTCTCGCAGGTGCCTTACACTCACTCGTTAAGGTGCCTTCATTCGTCGTCACGTTAGGGACATGGTATATTGGTCTGGGCATAGGGATTATTCTATATGGCGACGACATGTTACCCAGTCTGAAAAGTAATGTGCTGATGGCTTGGCCAACGAAATTGACACTTGGATTGCCAAATGCATTTTGGCTGGCCCTTGTTATCCTTGCGGCGGGGGCACTGCTCAGCCGCTTCACTCATTTTGGTCGTGGTGTGCTGGCAATTGGTAACAGCGAGACCATCGCGCGCAACACTGGCATGCCTGTGAATTTGATGAAGATCATTGCTTTCACGCTGGCTGGCGGCTTGAGTGCGCTCGCCGGAATTCTTGCGACCATGCAATTGGGTGCAGGTTCACCCGACCTCGGCTCAGGACAATTGTTCACCGTAATCCCTGCCGCCGTAATTGGTGGCACTGCGCTAAATGGCGGAGAAGGAGGCATCATGCGCTCTGCAGTTGGAGTGTTGTTGTTGATCATATTGAATAACGGTCTGGTGCTTGCGGGCGTAAATCCCAGTTATCAATCCGGCGTATTCGGTGCGATCCTCATTGCAGCAATTGTAGCTGTCGCCCGCCCCGATCGCGGGATTTTAAAGATTGCGAAATGATTATGGCCCCTTCAACTGTACTCAAGCTCAAGAAAATCAGCCGCGCTTTTGGCCATGTGAGCGCCGTTAAATCGATTTCACTTGAGATCAAACGGGGTGAGGTCATCGGGCTGGTCGGTGAAAATGGTGCGGGCAAATCCACGTTGCTCAAAATTCTCGCGGGCGTTGAACAACCTGACTCAGGAACGATGGAAATCAACGGGAAACTTGTGACCTTCCGCAGTCCGAACGACGCGGTGCGGGCAGGGGTAGGTGTTGTGCATCAGGAGCAGTCATTATTCACCAACTTAACCGTGGCCGAAAACCTCGACACGCGCAATGCTGGTCGTATTGGAGTAAAGAATTGGGCGCGTATAAACAGCGAATGCACGGCGGCGCTGAAAAAAATCGGTGTGAATTTGGACCCGACTGCGCGCGTGAGCGACCTTTCATTTGTTGATCGTCAGATGGTTGAAATCGCGCGCGCTGTGGCCATTGATCCTAATACTACAGGCACTCCTTTGATCATTCTTGATGAGCCAACCGCTGTTTTGGAACAGAATGAAACGGACGTGCTGGAACGCGAAATTCGTAATCTTAAAGAGATTGCCAGTGTTATTTTTGTTTCGCACCGTTTAGACGAAATCATGCGGATTTGTGACCGTGTTGTGGTGATGCGGAGTGGCAAAATTGTCAGTGACAAAAAGACAACCGAAGTAACGAAAGAAGACCTGTTCCGGGATATGGCCGGCGGGGTTTCCCAAACAGCCCATGCACTCCGAAAACGCTGGCCCGCAGGCGCAAAACCTGCCGTCGAAGTGCGCGAACTCGCCAGCAAGGGCAAATTCAAAAACATTTCATTCACAGCGCGTCCAGGTGAGATCGTGGCACTCGTCGGTTCCAATGCTTCTGGCCGCGAAGCAGTGGCCCGCGCCATATTCGGTGCTGAGACTTATGATTCAGGCACAATCGAAGTGAAGAGCAAACCTGTGTCGCGTTGGTCAATCAGGAAAGCCGTTCAGGCTGGTCTTGCCTATCTGCCAGCCGAGCGGAAGGTCGAAGGCATGATTGCTGGGCTTTCAGCAACGCGGAACATAGCCCTTGTTTATCAGGGAGACGGTTCTTCAGGCCCGTTTCTCAACCTCAGCAAATTGGCAGCCGTCGCGCAGTCATGGTTTAACCGACTAGACGTGCGGCCGAACACAATTTCGCGTCCGCTCATCAATTTCTCCGGTGGCAACCAGCAAAAGGTTGTATTGGCAAAGTGGTTGAATTCACCACACACTGATGTGTTGTTGCTTGACCATCCCTTGCGCGGTCTCGATGTTGGCGCTGCGCAGACGGTGAACGCGCAAATTATCAAAACTTGCGAAAGTGGTGCAGCCGTCATCATTATTCCTGACACAATTGAGGAGGCGCTTGAAATGGCTGACGAGATTCTGGTGATGCGCGATGGTGAGGTTTCGGCACGCCATGATATGCGAACCAAGAACAACTTGACCGTTCAAGATATTTTGGCGGATATGGTATGAAAGACGTGACTGGAAACTCTGCTGAAAATACAAATGCACCGGAAATCAGCGAAGGCGAAACTGCGGTTATCAGATTTGGTCAGAAGATCAATTGGAGTGCACTGGCCCCACCTTTGGTGTTCATTGCGATGTTGCTCGGAGTTTCTCTTCTGAACTCAAACTATCTTGGGCCTCTCGGTGTTTCTATCGCCACGGCAACGGCAGCTCCGATCATGTTTTTGGCACTTGGCCAGTCAATGATTTTGAACATTGGCTCGATTGACTTGTCGAATGCGGCCATCGCACTTCTTGGTGCACTTTTATTGGCTCTTGCCCTACCACCGCTTGGGATTGGCGCGTTTGTGTTGATCCTTTTGCTGGTCACAATCGTTGGCGCGATCAATGGTGCGGTGATCAGCTATGCACAGGTGCCATCTTTCGCGCTGACACTGGGAACACTTGCTATACTGCAGACTGCTGCTCTGGTCGTCAGCGGTGCAGACACGATTTATGTAACCCAAAATCGTGAACTCATTTCGACGTTATTCAAAGAACAAGTACTTAACGCGCCGTTGACATTTTGGATCGGCGTTTTAGTTGCTTTTATCCTATGGGCCCTGCTGCGCTACACCATTTTGGGTCAGAACATGACCGCGATGGGCAAGAATGAACTGGGTGCCACCCTTTCCGCCGTTCCAACGCGCAGGGTTCGGATCATCACTTATGCGCTTTCAGGTTTCATGGGCGGACTTGCTGGCCTCAGCATCGTGGCGCAGGCGGGGTCAGCTTCCGCCAGTGGCCTTGGTAGTGATTTGCTGTTACCTGGTATTGCGGCTGCCTTGATTGGTGGCACGTCGATTTCAGGGGGCCAAACCAATCCGCTGAACGTAGTGTTTGGAAGTCTTACAGTGGCCTTCGTGCCGATTGCAATTCAGGCTATGAAACTGGGTGCCCAAGCCCAGAGTTTAGTCTATGGCATTTTCATCATTTTGGTCGTTGCGCTGACAACAGTGCGTTCGCGGGAAACGATAATAAAGTAAGCGGAATCGCAGTCATGTGGCGGCGGGCCGAATAGCGCTACGCCGATGACGGCGCTTGTGATCGCTGAGCCTGCGCGCCAAATATCATAGA
>JANMWK010000050.1:0-19776 GCA_031393975.1 Hyphomicrobiales bacterium | reverse complement strand
GTTGGCTATTTTGTGATTAGCGCATTTGTTGCGTTTCGACATGACACAACTCGTTATTCAATTCTGCTCGCTGGCTTTGCAGAAGTTGCCACCATTGTTGTGTCGCTCATTTCGCGGCGGCCAGCGGCGCGCGATTGGGGGGTTTTTTCCGTAGCCGCAGTTGTATACAGCGCTGGCATCTGGGCCGTTCTCATTAAATTTGATCCGCACATTGAGTTGATTGGACAAACCACGGCCATCGCCTTGCAAGTTTTTGGCATGCTTTGGTCCATGAACGCGAAGATCACGTTAGGGCGTTCATTCGGCTGGTTACCTGCCAATCGCGGCATTGTGGACACTGGGGTTTACCGACTGGTGAGGCACCCGATTTATCTTGGTTATCTCCTTGGCCACATCGGTTTGTTGGGTGCCAATTTCAATCTGCAAAATCTGATTGCGCTTGCATTGCTCTACACGGGGCAAATCTACCGAATTTTTCAGGAAGAGAAATTCCTCATGGCCGATGAAGCCTACCGTAGCTATGCCGCACGCGTGCCTTATCGCCTGATCTATGGGGTGTTCTAGAGGCGGTGCGCATAGTACTGATCAGTGGGCAAGCACGGCGGCAAGGTGCTGCTGAGTACTGATCGGGGCGTTGACTTTTCCATGCTGGCAAAATGGATACAGAGGTCACGACCCCGTGAATGACCACCCCCCTGCTGATGGTGATCGGCCGAAAGAGAATGAACGGCTCCGCAAAGAGAACCGCTTGCTCAGAGAGAAGAGAGAACTTCCAAAAAAAGCAACGGTGTTCTTTTCAGGAATAAGCAAATGAGATTTGCCTTTATCGAAGAACACTCGCAGCGGATTCCAGTCGAACGTCTGTGCCGCTTACTGCGGGTCGCATCGCGTGGCTTGGCGTAACCGTCCCGTCAGTCAACGCCAACAGAGCCAGTCCATGTTGCTCCCACGACAATCAAAAGCGGTTGCGCGATCTGGTCTTAAAAGTATCGTTGAGAGGTAGAGGCAACTGCTACGACACTGCTGCCGTCGAGACCTTCTTCAAGACATTTAAGGCAGAACTCCTTTGGCGGCACACTTGGACAACACCCCAGCAGGTTAGCAATGCCCTCTTTCAATATGTCAACGGCTTCTACATCACCCGTCAAGCTCAACGATTAGCCGCGAACTTCGTTCGTCGGTTATCAGCCTCAATGAGAACAGGAGGCACAATGAAGTGGGCACCATTCACACCACGCGAAAAATGCTCCAACGCGCAGTTCCTGAAACGACGCTAGCTTCAAGATCCTTGCTCCATTGTTTGTGGGCCTCGATTTTTCCGAGCTTGGCCCAAGCGCCTTCGAGTTCGGCAAGATTGGTCACTTCCCAATTGTGTTCGACTGTTGCTTCAAGCGCACCGATCGATCCGCTGAGTATGCTTCCTTTGACGAGGCCTACTTGCGGGGCAATTTCGCGTGCCCATTGGGCGATTGAATCAATAACTTTCTGTTTTTGTCCAAAACGGGCATCGATCTGCCAGCGTGCAATAAGCATGATTTTATCCTTCCTTGATGATTGAATATTGAAAGGCCAAAAGCGTTAAGCGCTTCTGGCCTTCAGTTTGGAGTCAAGCGTCCCAAGCTTGAACAATGGTTTGGTTGGCAATTTTACCGCCCTTTAGTTCCGCCGTGGCTGAACAAAACACGTGAGCTCCGTTGGGATAGGCGCAGTTCTGGGTGAACGCGAGATGAGTACCATCGACAAATCCGCTTTCGACCTTGTGGGTCATTGTACGTCCGCAGACATCATCGAAATACGCGGCAATGGCGCTGCGGCCGACGATTTCCTGGGGTTTGCTGGGCGGGTGGTCGCGGTCGATAATCCGCATGCGGGCATTTTCAGCATAAAAACTGCGGAGCAGGGCAGAATTGCGGGTTTCGATGGCGGTGCTGAGGGCTGATAGAGAGAAAGAGTCGCTTTCCATGAATGTCTCCTGTTGGGTTATTGAGCGGCATGATTGCTGCCCTTTCGGGATAAACTTTAGTTCGTTGCCTTGGCTTTTTCTCCGGCAAGTTTGAGGACGGTGTCGGTGTCATTCTTAAAGGCGGCGAGATCGACCTGCATACCGTTCAACACGGTGCTCCAATGGCGCGCGATTGCGGCCATCGCCACAGCTTCGCTGATTTCCTCATCAGTGGCACCGTTGGCTTTGGCAGCCGCCGTATGAAAGTAAACGCAGTAGGTGCAAGGAATCTGCGCTGCCACCGCAAGCCCAATCAGTTCCTTGGTCTTGCCATTCAGCTGGGTGTTAGGGTTCAATTGAATGGTTTTGAATTCAGCCCACGCACCGGCAATGCCGGCTTGTGGGAAGACTTTGAAGAAACCCGGAACCATCCCGAGGGTTGCTTGAATGTCTTTATAAGCAGCGGTGGCGCTAGCATCTTCGGCGCGCGCTCCGCTCATGCCAACAAGGCTAACAAAAGCAATGGCTGAGATGAGGCGGGCTGTCTTGTGAGTATATGAACGCATGATCCTGTTCCTTTGTTTGAGTTGGGTTAAACGAAGTTGGTATCTGAGACCTACGAGCGGCTTTCGCAGCGTTGATCTATGGTCTAAGATGACGGGCCATCGTTGGAATGACAGTTGGAGTGAGCGTGGAAACGCGAATGGCCCTGACACCACCAAAACATGCCGCGGGCCAATTGTCCGTGCGTCTGCTTGGTGAAATCAGAGTGCAGCGTGGCAACGAGGTTGTGGAGCTGCCCGCCTCAAAACGCACCCGTGGCTTATTGGGCTTTCTGGTTGCAACCGCTGCAACTCATTCCCGCCAGGCACTTTGCGATCTTCTCTGGGAGGGACCGGACGATCCGCGCGCCGCATTGCGCTGGAGCCTGACCAAGTTGCGCCCTTTGGTAAACGATGCAGCATTTGAACACCTTATTGCCGACCGTGAACATGTCTCATTTTTGCTTGGGAAAGCCCAAGTCGATACCGGTTACATTTCGAAACTTCTGGGTGATGCGCTGGAAAAGGCTGCACTTGCCAATCTCGAAGAAGCAAGTTCGCTCCTTCAAGGTGAATTTCTCGACGGACTTGATTTGCCCTCCTGTTACCGTTTCCACCACTGGTGTTTGGCTGAGCGCGAGCGCTGGGGCGCTTTGCGCCAACGGGTGCTTTTGCTGACGCTAGAGAAATTGGGTGATGATCCTGACCGCGCCTTGCCCTTTGCGCGGGCGATGGTGGCCGCGGACCCCTTGTCGGAAATGTCCCATGGCAGGTTGGTAGTCTTGCTCACTAAGCTTGGTCGGCGTCGCGACGCCCAAGAGCACTACGCCTATGCACGCGATATGCTCCAGCGCGAAATGGGAGCAGCATTAGTTGGCGAACTTAAACCGCCTGCGGCAGTGCCTCACGGCGTAAAGCCTATGAGTTCTGACAAAAATGAATCTTTACCCATTGCACAAGAGTCTGTTGCGGGTTCTCCTCACCCCGCAGAGCGTAGGCTTGTTGGGCGCTTAAACGAAAAGCAGACAATTCTTACAGTACTTGATGCCTTGAATGGTAATGACTCATCCCGGGCATTGCTGTTTTTGGGCGAACTGGGCATCGGCAAATCACGCCTGCTTGAATACACAGCGGCACTTGCCGCCGAGAAGAAGTTCAGAGTTCTCAGCGCCCGTTGTTTCGAGGCTGAAGCGGTGCGTCCTTATGGTTGTTGGGCCGATGCGCTGGGATCGGCCATTGCCGAGTTTTCCGACGATTCCATTCGCAGCGATCTTGGATTATTTTTGCCACGCTTTGAAACATCCACCAATGATGAGGGCAGTCGAACCCGCTTATTTGCGGCTGTGGCGACATTACTAGCCTCAATTGCTAAACAAAGCCCGCTGGTGTTGATGATCGACGATCTGCAGTGGATCGACGAAGGATCTTCGTCCCTCCTGCACTATATCTTGCGTGCTTCCGACAGACCCCAACGCTTTCTGTTCGTCGGCGCGGCACGGGCCGACGAAATGGAGGATAATCCTTGGTGCAAGCGAGTGGTGAGTGCGTTGGCACAAGATGGCGCGGTCAAACGCATGACACTCTTACCTTTGCAAGCTTCCGAGGCCGCGCAATTCTTCGAAGGAAATGTCGATTCTGATTATGTCGCCGTTGCATTGAAAGAGAGCGGCGGCAATCCATTGTTTCTAACTGAAATGGCCAGTGCCGACCAACAAGGGCGACAGTCTTCAGGACATGATCTTGACGCGCTTATCAGTGACCGCATTGCGCGACTCAATAACCATGAACGTGACCTCATCATTTTTGCTTCGGCAACAGCGCGTGATTTTAAACCAGAGCTTCTTGGTGCGGCGATGGAATTGCCGGAACTGCAATTGATGGAACGGATTGACCAGTTGGAGCGGCGAGGATTTCTCAAATCAGGGGGTGACGGGCGGCTTGATTTTACCCATGATCTCATTCGCCAAACTACTTATCGCAGCCTGTCGCAATCGCGGCGGCGTCTCATCCATCGCCAAATTGCGCGGGCCCTGGATGAAGCCACAAAGCTTGATCCATCTCTGGCTGGCGAATTGGCGTTCCACGCAGGCGCTGCCGGCGACCATGGACTCGCGGTTCGGGCCTCAATCGCGGCTGGTGAGTACGGCTTGCGACTTTTTGCCAATAGGGCGGCACTTGATATAGCCGATCGCGGTC
Organism: Hyphomicrobiales bacterium; assembly: GCA_031393975.1. Classification (GTDB taxonomy): domain Bacteria; phylum Pseudomonadota; class Alphaproteobacteria; order Rhizobiales; family Aestuariivirgaceae; genus Aestuariivirga. Next base: position 15,096 of record JANMWK010000050.1, on the reverse strand, counting down.
TTGGCCATTTAGCGCAACTGCCTGTAGATTCAGACCGTGCACGAGCCCATCTAGCACTCCTCAAGGTAAAGGTGTTTGCCAGCGCCAGCCCCGGCATCCACATGAAACCAGAAGTGTTCGAAGAGTTACAGCAGGCGGTTGAGGCAGCAGAGCTATTGGGGGTGCGTGATGGTGATGCGGCTTTGGGCTGGCATATGATTTCGTGGTGGAACCAGCAGTCCAACAATACCGACAAGGCACAGCAGGCAATTTTACGCGCCGAATTGCTGACCCGCCCCTTGGACCCGCTTATACGTGTCCAACAACTCGCCAATACGGGGCGTTGCCTGCTCGAAGTCGAAGGCGACGTTGGGCGCGCTCGGTCATTCTTGCGTGAGGCCGAGGAGATCGCTACCAGACTTGAAAAAAGCTTTGTCGAACTCGATTGGGGCCGCGGTCTCGTGGCCCGCTGGGATGGCGATCTTGCTAAGGCACAAGAATCGATGCGCCGGGCGCTGACGCTGGCGAGGTTGCGCGAAGACCGTTGGCGCGAAATGGAATGTCTTGTATGGATAGCCAAGATCACCAATGAGATCGGCCAAACCACTGAGGTGGGTGCCATTTGCGATGAGATTGACACCATTACGGCGCGGATCGGCGATGGCCCTGCTCCTGTTGCTGACGCTTTGCGCACACTGGCCTTGATGCAAAACCATGTTCCCAACGCGGAGCGGCAATTGAAGCCAGCCCTCGCCGCTTTGCGCACACTCGACGACAAAGCACAGCTTGCCTATATCCTCAACCAGATCGCCATCTTTCATCTTGATAACGGGAATTTGGAATATTCCAATATCGCAGCAACTGAAGCACTTGCGGCGGCCCAAGCAATCAATCGAAATACGGAAATCATTGTAGCAAGCTCAATTCTTGCACTTGCGACCGCAGGTGTTGACAGCAAAGGTAAATCACGAGGAAATATCGAAGCACTACTGCATCGTCAGGACGATCTTTCGTTGCTGAGTGCGCGAGCTCATACTTTTCTGCACAGGGCTCAAAAAGAACTTGAAATTCCAACGCCAGTTCAAACGGTGGCGCTTTAGTTTGTATTGTTAGAAGAATTCAACGAAAGGATAGATCATGTCACGCATCATCGTGGAACGTAATTTCGACAGCCCTCCCTCGGAAGATGATCTCAACGCTGCAGCCATCCGCGAGCGCCCGTGTCTTGCCGCTTATGGGGTTGCTTGGCGGCGGAGTGTGCTTTCAACCGATCGCTTGCGGATGATTTGCGAGTACGAGGCCCCCGATGCCGAAAGTGTTCGCAAGGTGCACCGCGAAGCCGGTAATTTATTTGACCGTGCATGGCCCGGTGAAGTCATTGAATAAATGATTTGTAAGCGGTTATTTTTATAGATGAGCATCTAGCTGCGACGCCTGCACTTGAGGGGGTTGATAAGAAATCGGGAACCCTCGTTGGGTTCCTTCACTGGAAAGAGGCATTCTAGTTGCGTGTGCATTTGTGTGCCGTGATGCAACTTCGTAAACACAATTTCTACCTCTGATACCGCATATAAATTTGCAACTAACCTAGCAAAAACCAACGCAAGAAAAATGGTGACGAGACCCTCTTCGCTAACTCGACGAATGTTCACTCAAGGCTATATCAGATTTTAGGATGCTTTTGGAAAACACTACATTACAGCTTCCTCGCTTGAGGTGGTGACAGTTCGCTCAACCGCTTGTGGAGGTTGCGCCATAATGCCGTATCTAGCCATCCGCATGCCTAGCAATCTATCCTTTGGTTATCTCAAATTGCAAACGTATTGCAAACGTAATGCCAATTATAACCGCAGCAATGTCAGGCCGAATCCATCGGGAACAAAAACCTGACTTCTGAACCAGGAGATCGATTGTTGAACGCAAGCGTGGTGTGAAGTTGCTTTGCGAAGGCTTGAATAATCCGCATCCCCAATCCACGAGATTTTTGAGGATCAAATTCATCGGGAAAGCCCATCCCGTCATCGCAAACAGCGATCAGGATATTCTTTTCTCCCTCAGGCTGAATGCTCACCAAAATTTTGCCGCCGGTCCCAGTGGGATAAGCATATTTTGCAGAGTTTGTGACCAATTCAACAATGATGAGTGCTATTGAAATGGCGTTATCGACTTTAATGTCAATGCCCCGCTGAGCATCCACCTGCACGGCACACTGGATAACTGACGAATCCATGTCTTGGCAGACCTCCTCAATATAAGCGCCAAGATCCATACTTTCAATATAGTCGTTTCGGTATAACCGCTCATGGGCGCGGGCAATTGCATTCACCCGTCGCGCGGTCTCCTCGAATTGGTCTGCGGTTTCCCCATTCTCAGAACGCCCCTGCATTTGAATTAAGCTCGAGACAATCGCGAGACTATTTTTTACACGGTGGTTCATTTCCTTTACGAGGAATTGCTGGCGAGCCAAGGCAGCTTTAAGATGGCGCTCATTGCGCTCACGCTCGATTGCCATACCAAGCACGTTTGCGGCGCCCTGCAGGAAAGCCAAGTCGTGCTGAACAAATTCCTGATCTGATTTACTGTCAACTTCAAGAACGCCAAATGGTTTGCCATCACCTTGCAAGATAACGTTCATTGCTCGTCTTATCCCATGTTGGGCAAGAAGGTCGGGCGTGCGAAAACGTTCCTCGTTTTCGAGATGATTTGAAATAACAGCTTTACCCGTTCGCAGGGCAAATCCGGCAGGGGACGCCAAATCTGCCCCAATGCTCGCCACGCCGACAATACCTTTGTCCCAGCCAACGCCAGCTACGACTTGCAACCGGTTTTCCTCCGAAATATGGCGCAGAATTTTGCAAAATTGGACCTCTAGTCCCTCGGCGGTGAGGCGCACAGTTTCTTCTAGTAAGCTATCAAAGGTCGCACCCTGCAGGGCAAGCACACCCAGTTCCGACAATATCTCTTGCTGCCGAATTCGTTGTTCAAGAGCCTTTCGGGTTAAGTCCGGAACGTCTTCGTTTGCACGTTGTTCGACAATGGGTGTAGGATTAACGTCAGACATTCTTCTTTGGACTTTCCTTAATACAGCACACGTTTGTAAAGCAGTTTAATCTTGGTGTCAGTCCCTCTTCAGCAGAATTCCGGAATAGGCCCAGCCCGATGCGTCAAATTGTAGGAAGGGAAGGAAAGAACCCCATAGATCGATCAAAACGCGATAATACGTACCTCATCGGAAGGGTTGGTGTAAGTAAATCGCTTTGCGGTTTTTTCAAGCCCCATTGAGCCCAAACTAGTCCCGAATTTCGAGTAACCTCTACGTTTCATTGCTCTGTCCATCATCCGATTAATACGGACTGGTTACTATTCTTTGCAGGACGCATAACTTGCGGCGACCTATGTTTTGGTCCGAACTGCAAGTGTTCAATTCCGATACTTGATAAATTAGCAATTGAGAGACGCGGTTTAGTTTAGGAGCTAATTGGCCTTCAAAATGGCAAAACGCCACCGATCACAGACCGGCAGCGTTTCTCATCATAAGAACATTATTCTTCTTGGGCCGGAGGGCATGTCTCAACTTTAGGGTCACACTTATCTTTACCCTTTTCGTTTTTTTTTGCTGGCTCCTGAGCTTTCTTGCCATCTGCCGGTGGCGTCTGAGCGTCGGCGGGTGGGGATGCGTTCTGATCTATCTTCTTTTGGTCACTTGCACCTGCATCTTTCTTCTTTTGAGACTTGTCTAAAGGTACATCAACCGTTGCATCACCGGTGTCAGCTGGCGGCGTCACATTGGACTTATCTTTTTGGGATTTTGTAACAGGGGCCTCATCAACTGGCGCAACCGCAGGAGGGGTTTTTACGACAGGTGCTTTGACAACCGGAGCCACTACAGCAGGTTGTTGATCAACAGCAGGTGCAGCTTCTTTAGTTTTGTTTACCTCGACCTTGCCCTTTGCGTCCACTTTGGGAGTGCTTAGATCGGCAGGCTTCGATGTATCGGTGCTTTTCTTATCCTGTTTAACGACAGCGGGTGCATCTCCCTTGGCCTTGCCGTCAGCAGGAATCTCCACTTTAGCGGCAGGCTGATCATCGGGTGTGATCGGCTTGACGATCTTGTCCGGTGTAGGAGCTGGGGCAGCCGGTACAGTAGCTGGCGTGAGGGGCTTGCCATTCTTGTCTAATGTTGGCGCTGCGATAGCCGGTTGATCAGAAGTCAAATCTTCCGGCTGAACGCCTTGAGCCTTGCGGGCAGATACGATCTCTTCAACCTTAAGCGCCTTCTTAGGTTTGGCAGTCGTGTCATCACTCACGTCGGGATTAAAGATCGTTACCGTAGTGGCGTCCGTCTTTCCCACCGCGTTAGGATTAGTCACAGGTTTTTCGATCAGGACGGGCACCTTTGTATTGGTCGCCTTCTCAATCTCGTTCACCTGAATTACATTATTGATGACAATGTTATTTTCAATGCGCACGGTTTCAGGGGGACTCTGTTGAACTATCGTGCGGACCTGATTGCGGTCACGAATGACTTTAGCAGAAAGATTGATCGACAGAAACGCTGAGGTCGGAACAGCTTGCCAATAATAATCGGGTATATCACCAATCGTGATACTGACTTCTAAATCATCGCCACGATGCGGAGGCAAAGGTGCCCAAGCAATTTCGTTTTGCCCACGACTCCAAGCAACCCAAGCCGGAGCCCAACGATGGCCCGGCACCCAATACCAGCCAATTTCGCGGGAATAGCCCCAGCGTCCATAATGATAAGTGGCCCAACCAAATCGTTCATTGGAGATCCAAAGCCAGCCATAACGGTGGGTATAGGACCAGTGGCCCAAGGTGTAAGGCCGCCAGCCGTGATCGACATGCTGCGGCACGAATACATACTGGTCCTCGTATGAGACCCAATTTCCATAGGGCTGCAAACGATTGTAAAACGATCCGAACCCAAAGTTCACGGAAATGTTCGTTTCAGCGCGTGCTTCAGATGCAATGGAAAATGGAGCAGGTCCAATTGCCGAAACTGCTAACAGAATGCCGCTGGCCGCAACCGTGCCCATAAAAATTTGTCTAAAAGCCATTTTGTTCTCCTATTTGATGAAATAAGTTCAGCCCATAACGTCGAGATTTCGAAAAGGTTCCGAACACCGTCTGCCAATTCAAAATTGACCAATGGACCGCCGATTGACCACCATCCAAGCCGCAACATGACGCAAAAAAAATAGCTACACTGGCGTGCGGCTGCATAATTTATTGAAATATAACCGGATTACATTGAAGCGCCCACCGTAAAGCATTGATGGTTATTACGCCAAAAGTCTAGAAATCCTTCTTCAAGGATTTCTCGACGCCGCCAAGAAACCAAACTATCAATTGAGATCAGTTCTTGGAAGCAGATTGCAGCACCGTTGTCTCTGTCTACATCAAGATAAACATCAGCCAAAAAGCCGCGACGAGATAGCCCCCTAAAACATCAGAGCCATAGTGCACACCGAGGAATATTCGTGACATACCGATTAAGGCAAACATCATCACTGCCACAATCCAAATGGCTCTGGTCTCATTGGCCCGACTGTTGCGGCTCATGATAATGGCAATCGAAATGTAGAATGTGAGACTATAAAGCGCGTGGCCGCTTGGAAAACTGTAAGAGGTTGGCATGGTATGCGCATACACTTCATCGGGTCTGGGGCGATGCACGGCCCATTTTAAAACCGTATCAAGCACAATAGCGCCACCCATTGCAAAAGCGATCTGTCGTACAGCAGGCCAATCACGCCACATTGCGAATAAGCATATGGAGAGAAAGGTAAGGCCGCTGAGAACGACGACCGATCCCATGAGAGAAATATCCTCCCATATTGCTACAGTAATAAGCGTATTAAAACTGAGAGCCCAATTGCGCAGCGCCATATCAAACGAGTTGGTTTTGCCATACCAAACCAAAATCACGAGAATGGCAAAAGATCCACCCCAAATAACCAGAGCGGCCATGCGCTGATTACGACTCACAGTCACTGCGCTTTGCTCTGCGGGACGGGAACCATGACGTTGAGTGCTCTCGGCAAGATACGATAATTCAATGGAGGCTTTAGATACAACACCTCCCCATCAGTTGCCACAGTCATTAGTTTTTTCTTACTGTTCACCTTGAGCGATAGCGCTTCAAATATTAAAGCGTCCGCAGGTTTTTCATGCTTAAATATGAGGCCAAGCAGCCCTATTAAAAAGCCCATACGGGTCTGAGAAGCCGGCATGTTGATCCACAATTGACCACGATCAATTGCGAGTCGTGTTCCCAATTTTGTAACGGCTGTTTCATAAGCATTGTTGCCGACAAACAGCAGAGCCGCTTTGCGTTTGATGAAAGCCCCTGTCGATGGCTGAACTTCCAATTCAAATCGTCGGAACTTGCTCAAAATTCTTAAAGACGACAGCAACGCGGCCCACCATTTACTGTAGCCCGCACTTTGCAGGCTTTTGCGCAGTTTAACGATTGCAGGATAAAGCCCCACACTTGAGTTGTTCAAGAAATAACTATTATTCACTATGCCAACATCTACGGCCTTACTGTGACCCGCACAGATGATGTCTATCGCTTGAGTTACTTCAAATGGAATGCCGAGATCGCGGGCAAAATGGTTCAGCGTGCCCAAGGGCAAAACTCCCAGTCGTATTGATGGATGATCTATTAATGCTGAAGCAACGGCATTTATGGTTCCGTCCCCGCCGCCAGCAACAATGATGTCATAGTTCTGTTGCGCTGCTTGGTTCGCAAGATCGCCGATCGAGGCACCATCCTGCGTTTTCAAAATTTCGATACTGACCCCATGCTTTGAAAACAAATCGACAATAGTATTATGCTCAACGCCAAGAGCGCTGCCGGACTTATCATTCAGAATACAACAGATTTTCAAATGCTCCGACGTCCCTTAATCGTGGCTGGTTCGCTTTTTTATCTACGCTTTGTATAGTTTATCCGCTAGTCGGTTATTCCGCTATTAACGGAACAATTGCAGCTTCATCAACGGCAATCGGCTCAGGTATTTCATGCGCGAGTTTTGGAAGGATTGAAATGGCACTAGCAGGGCTTTGCACCTGTGCTTGGTCGGCGCCTAATGACCAAGCAACGCTTATGACCTTGGCATCCCGGGCAAGCGCCGTTATGCGTCGTAACAGGTATTTGTGCTTGGCTTCACTTGGAGAGGTAAGATAGCAGAGGCATATAAATTCAACTTTGGACATATCCGTTCCAATAAGTTTGCCCGGCGCTATTGCATCCTGTGCCAACATTTGATGCGGCACATTCTTGCACTTCAGAAGTCCCGAAAGCGCCAATGTGGCTGCAAAGTTGAGGGCTCCGGGTGCAGACACCACAAGCACAGAGGGAGACGCGTCATCTGCCTTTCCGTAATCAGCCAATATCTCATCGAGCATTTCTGAGAATGTAAATGCAATGGCCGTTTGGCGTTCACCCGACAGTACTCCCCTAAGTTGATCGTTGTACGCAAGCATCAGGCCAGGAATTGCAACAGCGTTAAGATACTCTTCAATCCGCTCCTCCTTGATGTAGTCGTCTGCAAGCTCTGCTGCTTCAATAGGATCTGAAGCCAGCATTCGTTGATAGAAAGCATGGTCAGGCGTCAACACAGCTTCGCTGCCGAGAAGAACCTCAAAGAAATCCAAAGATTCGATATTGCGCCCAATCACCAAGAGGCCAATTGTCAAAGGCGTTGCCAATATCAATCCGATTGGTCCCCAGAGTGCCGCCCAGAAGGCTGCGGAGGCAACAATGGCAACTGGTGATAGTCCTGTCATCTTGCCGAAGAATAGAGGTTCCAAGATTTGGCCAACTACAAATTCGACGACGATCACCGTCCCCACCGTCATGAGCGCCAAACTCCAACCATCGCCAATTGCGATCGCGATAATGATTGGAAATACTGCCGACATAAGCGTGCCTACATATGGCACGAAGCGCAAAATAGCAGTCAGCACGCCCCACAGAATGGCTCCTGGGATGCCAATGAGTTCAAGAGCAATGGCAATGAAAATACCTGTCGAGGCATTTATGAGAATCTGAGCGGTAAATAATTTGCTGAGACGAAGCCCTGCTTCGTCAAGGGCCTGTGTCGTACGGTTGAGGTCAGCAGTTCCGATGAGTCGGATCAGTCGATTTCTTAAATCCTCTTTATTGAATAGTATCAGCACCACCATCAAAATTACGATCCCAAGTTGTGTCATGGGATGTATCAACACTGTAACGACGGAAATCACAGGATCGAGTGGACCGAAGCTCGTTTCTCGCAATTCCACGGGAATGGGCTTCACTGACGGAATAGCGGTCCCTGTTGATTGCTCTGGTTTTTGCAGTTCAGTCTGAAGATCCTTTAAGACATTGGCAGCTTTTTCAATGGTATCTCCGCCCGATGTGGCAAACTTCAAACTCCTAGCCTTGTCACGCAAGTTGCTCTCGTATTGTGGCAGGTCGCTGGCCAGATTAGTCAAGGTCGTCGCTACAACCGCTGCAACCCCGAATAGCAAGGCAAAGGCAATGAATACAACACCAATAATTGCAGGAGTTTTTGGAACCTTCATTTTCTGCAACATTCTCACTAAGGGTGAGAGCAGTAACGAAAGCAAAATAGCCAGCACGATGGGGATGAGTATTTGCTGTCCGAAGTATAAAATCGCACAAATCGACAAGAAAATGATCAGACCATTCACCAAGTTTTGGTTCAATGGTTGAGTGAGAATATTCTCGCCAAAGATTTTAGCAGGCAGGGGACGCATGAATTTTCCTGTCGTCGTATAGAAGCGGCTATTTCATATTTGTCTGCACGACAAATATTACCATTAACCAACGAGCCCCATATTGGTTCCTTGTCGGAATTGTTAGCATTTCTGACTGCGGCTCATCCATGACCGAGGTGCCCACCGAGTTTACGCCTCACGACGTCCATTTTAGGTTTTTGACGCCATTGCATTCACTCAAGGTTATGTATTGTGGTGATCAAGAATTTCCTAAAATTACTCTCTTGGAATGTACGACTGGTCATTCTTTCGTCGGCCTGCCAGCATGTGCTATTACCATCCTCGTCTCCAACCACCCCTGCCACCGCCACGAACCAGTTTGATGATCGCCAGAAGGAGGACCGCACCAACCGTAGCATTGACGATTGCAGATATCATACCCATGCCGAGATGAATACCAAGACGAGGGAGCAGCCAGCTTCCGAGGAACGCCCCAAGTATTCCTAAAATGAGATCTCCAAAAATCCCAAACCCTGTGCCCCTCATAATTTTACCAGCCAGCCACCCCGCGATGAGTCCGACAACCAGAATGACCACGAGACTTTCATTCGACATTTTGTTCTCCTTCAAATTCTGTACAACATAAAAATTGACGATCGTGGCTTTAATATTCGCAACTTTGGGTCCAGAACACAACTGGAATATGAACTAGCCGACACAGCCAATAGTTCTCCGCTAGTCATATAAAGAAAATTGTCTAATTGGTGCTATCAATTCAAGAGATAAATTATGCCAAGTGGCAGGGTAAAAGTTGACCAGTTTGGATGTTTAAAATGAGCTATCAGACTTTGAACCAGCGTTGAACTTGACGCCATTCGCTTGTGGCAACGTCCCAGTTAACAATTGCACGCGACATGTTCGCGGTCGCTCTACCAGCACCTGCCGATGCCACCATTGAATCGTGAACATAGACACCAGCGATAGTCAGCAAGCATCCAAGGAACATTCCAAATAGTGTTCGCATGATAATCGTTCTCCTCGATTGACAACCCCGTCATGCCCGTTTGGTTCCACCCAGGCACAGCAAGATTCGCCAAAATGACGCGGGTGGAAAAATTCGACGCCTAATCACATTCTACTTTAAAAACTAATCAGGGCCTCCTGTTTGAATAATTACATCGCAATTTTCAAACTGGGAAAACGTAATAGCAAATCCCACCGAAAAGGTCGCGCTTGATCGGGCTGATCTCCAGGGCAAGCGCATCCGCTCCGGTGTCGCATCCCTTGGAAGCATCCCCGACACCTATGGCTATGACGTGACGATGGTCGCAGCGTACGCCACTGTTCGTGCAATTTTAGATAGCGGCAGCGGTCTCTTGATAGGTCGGGGAATTACGGCTTTGGCCGCTGCGAGCAGCGCGTGGTGGCGTGCCCAAGGGCGTTATGATCTCAAGCAAACTCGAAAGGGATTTTGAACCAGTCCGATTTGATGTGGGACAGGCACGGCAATGCACTGACCAAGAGAGCCCCCTTAGGCGCCTTGTTCGATCAAGCACTACAGCAATTTGAAGTGATCTTCACCAACCCACCCTTCGGGGGCAAGGAAGGAAAGGAAGGCGAAGACGATGCGATTCTCGATAACGCATCACGACTCGCAAATCTCTCCGCTGACGGGCTGGAGCAGGAGGAGAATGTGGTTAAACCGTTTCCGTCTGACGCGCGCCAGCTGCCGTGAATGCCGAAGACCGCTATTCTTGGACAATCGACTTTGCCATGCGCGAGCTTGAAGCGCAGCCAACAGCCATCGATGTAGCAGTCTTCGACCTCAAGAAAGATGAAGTCACAAGAAATACTTATAATTTCCATTTTTTGACCCGGAGCAACAATTCTCTGGTTGTACTGCAAACGATTTTTTAGATTTCGAGCGACCCCTCCAAGCCTGCAATCATCAACTTTTAAGTCTGGACATTTTTGTTTGCGGATTATAGTGCCTCCCGCCAAGGTGCAGGTGGCCCCAAGTCATTATTTGCAAGAGCACATTTTCTAAATTTTGGCCCCCTTCGGTCGGATGGTATGGGTAACGGATGGGCCTGCCCTGATAGACTTCCCGACGCACCAATTGCCATTTTATCAGCTTCTTCAACCTTTGCGACAAGAGGTTTGTATGAATGCGCTCTGCGCTACTCTGCAACGCTTGGAACGTACGCTTCTCATGCCAGATGAGGGCGCGGATGATCATCAGTGTCCAGTTGTCCCCGATCGGTTCAAGTGAACGGGCAATGGAGCAGCCCGATCTGAATTCATGAGCGTCGCTTTACGGTCTTCCAGACTTTCGCTGCTGTTTCTAATTTGGGCAGGCTAGTCCCTTGCATTTCGAAAGTCTATTTGTTGGACACTTTAGAACTGCAAGTGATATTCTGAAAATACCGGGCTCGGAGAAAACAAGTCATGTTTTTGAATGGCAACACGCCTTTGATCAAGCTCACCCCACTGACTGACTCGGGCTGTGCAGATATATTTCGTGAAATGGGAAGATGCTAACCCTACCGGCAGCATGAAGGACAGAGTGGCAAAGTCTATGATCATTGGTGCGGGAGGAGCGGGAGGAGCTAAAACCAGGCGGCAAAGTCGTGGAATACACTGGTGGCAGCACTGGAGGTTCATTGGCAATCGTTTGCGCTCAGCGCGGGTACAATTGCAATTCTGTTTGTTCAAACGGCTTTTCCGAGGAAAAGTTACAGACCATGCGCACCTTCAGTGCTGGGGTGGAGATCGTGCATGCCGAGGGTGGAGTTCTTAACGCCGACGTAATCAACCGCATAATTGCAAGAACAAAGGAACTGGTTGGTGAGCCGGGCGTATTCTGGCCCAATCAGATCAACATCACGGATAATAAGCGCACTTATCACGCGATGGCTCGGCGAGCACTGCCTGGAAGAAATTGGGTAGTCCTTTGTCGCGGCGAGTTTGCGGCGCGATCTTATTGATGTTGTTATTTCGGTTAAGGACGAGGACGCCATACAGACCGCAAGGAACCTCGCGCGGAGAGAAGGTATTTTGGATGGCATCACGTCTGGCGCAAACGTCTGGGCCGCTTCGGAGCGAGCTCGGGCATTGGGCCCGGGAAGAAAAGTTGTCCCTGTCATCATCAATTCGGGACTTCGCTACCTGAATAGCGGGCTGTTTATGGCGGCATAATAAGGGATGGTCGGTGATACGACACCTTGCAAGTGTACCGGCAGCAGCTCATTCTGCGATTCCAGATGACAATCCTACTCCGAACTATCCCGCTAGACCTAGTCATCTCGATGTACGCTTATGGCCCAGCTGACCATGCCAATTCTATTTTGACTAAACAGGCAATGAACTTTCAGGTGATTGGATGAACGATGACCATCGAACAATTTATCGAACGGGATCAATTAGGTAGGCCTGCGAATAGCCAGCCGCAATATTGCGATTAATAAGCAGGCGCTTCGGGTCGTCGCCTGCATCCGACCGTGCGAGACCAACAGCCTGATGAACAACAGTCAATAAGTTTGGGATTCTCACGGAAATCGAGGTCAGTGCGAGTTTGAATAAGAAGTTCAATGTTGATTTACCGAATCACAGAATTCTCGGTGCCTGCAAGGCTGCCTGATCGCGGCGTGGTTCGTGATGCTGGTCATGGCCAGATTGAACTTGCCGAAAATGCCGATATCTGGAGCGGGACTTTCACCTTTGCTACACTGGATCATCGTGCCTACTCTAGTTTTCGCCCCTATTTCTTAAATCGTACTAACGTCTCATCCCCACTCTCGAATTTAATCATGATGGAACCTTGAACACAGGAGCCCGTTTGGTTGATGAGGTGCGATCATTTTCGCGTAAATCCCTTGAGGTTCACTATGATTAAAACACATCAGCATGCCGATGTTTCTTTACACCAACCTGGTCGTGCCCTCTCGGGGTGGGATAATGAAGGTGGCGCTGGACCCGATGGCCCACAAAAGAGCCAGCCTCCTGAATATAAAGAATCCGATGACCCTCCCCTCACTGATGTAGAAATTGTGCAGTTACGGGTGCGGGTTATTGCATTGGAGAATTTGGTTATCGCCCTGCTTGCACACAGCTCTGATGATGTGCAGCTGACTGCTCGCGAAATGTCGGATAATATTTTACCAAAGCTAGGGGCGACGCAGCATCGACTCACGACACACGCGGCAACCCATATGATTGACCTCCTTGAACGGTCCAATCGGTTCCGAAATATTTTGAATGCGAGGGCTATTTCACCATCTGAATAGTGATATACCGATATTCCCGGTGGTCCTCGCATGCCTTATTTAAGTATGAGTTTTGAAATGGAGCAAACTGTCGCAACAACCACATTACCTGCAGGTTTGAGCGACAGGCGCAATGCAAAATGTTTTTGCAAAACACTGGACCGTTCGATGCTGCTTCAACATCTCGCGAACGAAACGGGCGACGACAAAGTTTGGAAGGACCTACAAACTACCCATCCCCATCTCTTTGCCAGCACACCCGCTTTTGTAGCAGAGCATGACCTTGAGAAAATGTTGGCTACGGTTGCGGCAATTGAACGTGTTAGTCGCGTGGCGGCCTATCGCGATTCCGTTTTGTCTGCAGCACCGGAAATAGCGCGACGGGACTTCGGTCCGCGCGGTGTTTTTATGGGCTATGATTTCCATCTGACCGGGGATGGCCCAAAACTTATTGAAATCAACACCAATGCTGGCGGCGCCTTTCTCAATGCTGCACTTTTGGACGCGCAGCGCGCTTGTTGCAAAACTGCAAACGATCACTTCATTCTGCCTATTCATGGTGGTTTTGAGACCGCTGTTGCTGCGATGTTTCAAAATGAGTGGCATTTGCAGGGGAGAACAGTTCCGCTGCGAACCATTGCCATCATCGATGATGCGCCACACCAACAATATCTCTTTCCTGAGTTCATCCTCGCAAAGTCGGTGTTGGAACGCCAAGGCGTTGAAGTCATCATCTGCGATCCTATTGAATTGAGTTTTTCAGACGGTAAACTCCTGATGGGTGCGCATACGATTGATCTTGTCTATAATCGGTTGGTGGATTTCACTTTTGAAAAACCAGAACATGGTGTTTTGCGCCGCGCCTATTTAGAAGGTGCCGTTGTGGTCACGCCCAATCCGCACCTGCACACGTTACTGGCCAATAAGAGTAACCTCATAATACTCTCCGACCAAGATGGGTTGCGGCGTTTGGGTGTGTCCGGGGATGATATTGCGGCCCTCGCCACAGTACCACGTGCGCAATTTGTGACATCTGCGAAGGTGGAGCAACTTTGGAAAGAACGTAATCGATTGTTCTTCAAGCCCCTCAGCGGGCACGGCGGCAAAGCCGTCTATCGTGGAGATAAGATTACCAAATCTACTTGGGCAGAAATCAGCAAAGGTAACTACATAGCCCAAGAGCTTGTTACGCCAAGTGAACGTGGCGTTACAGTGGGTGGAATCTCCGAAGTGCGGAAGATGGATTTGCGCCTTTACACCTATGATCATAATCTATTGATTGCAGCGGCTCGCCTTTACCAAGGACAGACCACAAACTTTAAGACACCCGGTGGCGGCTTTGCGCCCGTTTTCATCGTTTAGCGGTCGTGGACATTTGCATTCAAAAGTGCTTTTTGCGTATTGCGCCCAATGGAAGTAGTTGGCTTCAGAGGGTAACATGAAAACTCGACTTTTCGCGTCTGCGTCGCTTAGCCTCGGTGGTTTTATTTTGATCGGCCTCGGTCTCTATTTCATCTTTCTACGACCGCCGCTTTTGCCAGAGGACCTGAGATATGTCGGAGCCTCGCTGGCGCAAATCCAAAACACTTTGCCAGATTTAGAAATTTGGCTCTCACGCGTTTTTGGTGTGCTTGGTGGGTACATGATTGCGACCGGGCTCTTGACTATTTATATGTCAGCAACGAGTTTCAGGACCGGAAAGCCAGGGTCAACAACCGTTGTTTGCGTTTCCGGACTCGCGTCAATTGGCTGGATGGTGATCACTAACTTCGTGATCGGCTCTGATTTTAAGTGGCTACTTCTTGCATTTTCGCTGCCTTGGATCGTTGCACTTTTGCTTTCCTTGATCAGCTAGAGAAACCCAGCGAACAGCGGATAACTGGCGCTTCGTCGATGCTTGGATAAAGCCGAAAAGAAATCAATTGAACCTTATCGGCCTCACACGTTGATTTCGTTGGAATGGCGCGCCGCCGAACAGGTTGATCGGACGAGGTCGACCGTTTGATATGGATCAATGCATGTCATGTGATGCGCGGTTTCACATTTCGTTAGATTAGGTAAGGAGACAATAGTATGTCAACGCTCGTATATTTTTTGGTGT
>JANMWK010000036.1:0-3243 GCA_031393975.1 Hyphomicrobiales bacterium | reverse complement strand
AGTTTGTAATAGTCTTGCAAATCAGTGTCTGGCACAGGCGGAACTGTGGGGATGATTTCTTCCTGCTCAATCTTTGCAAGAAAACCGCTCACCACAGGATTTTCCATGGCCTCATGAACAAAATGAATATCGAGGAGTCCTGCAATATAGGCAATCACCGCGTGGCCGCCGTTGAGAATGCGGATTTTCATGTGCTCATAGGGTGTCACATCTTTAACAAAAGTGGCCCCCACTTTTTCCCAGGCAGGGCGCCCTGATGGAAAATTATCTTCCACCACCCATTGTTTGAACTCTTCACAAAAAATCGGCCAGGTATCTGCCACGCCGAACACTTCAGCGCAGATTTTCCGTTCCCGGTCGCCAGTTGCCGGCGTGATGCGATCCACCATGCCATTGGGGAATGCCACGTTTGAATTAATCCATTCAGCAAGCGCTGCATTGGAAAGCCGGGCGAGACCCACAACCGCGTTTTTTGTGACCACGCCGTTATGCGGAACATTGTCACAGGACATGACTGTGAAAGCGGGAATGCCAGTGGCGCGGCGCGCGGCAAGCCCTGCCACAATAAACCCGAACACTGTTGTTGGATCATGCGGACTTGCACCATCATGGACAATGGCAGGGTGAGCGGGATTGAATTTTCCTGTCGCCGGATCAATAAAATATCCGCCCTCAGTTATCGTAAGTGAAACAATGCGGATTGTTGGATCACACAGCCGCGCCATAATAGCGGGCTTATCATTGGGGGAATCAAAATCAATCATCGGTCCCGTAATATGCGCGGTGCTGAGGTCATTATCTTGTTCGACAACCGTGGTCAGATAATCTTGTGCAGCCAATCTCTGCCGCATGGCTTCGTCCGATGGCATGACCCCTGCGCCCACCAAAGCCCAATCATGGTTGAGGCCCTTGTTGAACAGGTCATCCAGATAAACGGCAAGATGGGCGCGATGAAAATTACCGACGCCAAAATGCATGATGCCTTGTTTCAAGGAACTCCGCGCATAGGTTGGCACTGGAATTTTTTTGGCGATCTCCGGCAAATTTTCAAGAGATAATTTCAGCTCATCCATTGTCCACCATCCACATTGTATGTTTGCGAGACGATGTAATCGCTTTCACCACTGGCCAGAAAAATCGCCATGCCTTCCAGGTCTTTGGGGGTGGCCATGCGGCCAATCGGAACGGCCTCGCCCACAATCTTCTTTTTCTCGCCAAGGGGACGATTTTCATATTTGGCAAACATCGCATCGACATGATCCCAATGTTCGCCTTCGACCACGCCAGGCGCTATGGCATTTACATTAATGCCATGCTGGATGAGATTGAGGCCAGCCGATTGTGTGAGACTGATCACCGTGGCTTTAGTGGCGCAATAAACCCCAACCAGCGCTTCACCTCGCCTGCCTGCTTGGCTTGCCATGTTAATGATCTTGCCGCCTTTGCCACGGGCTATCATGTGTTTGGCGACGGCTTGCATGGTAAACAGCACACCATAAACATTGATGGAAAACAGTTTATTGTAACTGGCTTCAGTGATGTCCACGATGGGGGCTAGATCAAACAAGGCGGCGTTGTTGACGAGAATATCAATCTGGCCTGCTTTGGCCACAACTTCACCCACGGCTTTGGTAATCGAATCGAGTTTTGATACATCCATGTGTATGGCGAAGGCCCGGGGACCGATTTCTTTGGCGCATGTTTCCGCTGCCGCGAGATTGATATCGGCTATGGCCACGGTGGCACCTTCGCGCACATAGGCCTCCGCAAAACCGCGACCAATGCCTCGGGCACTGCCAGTAATGAGTGCGATTTTTCCCTTTAGCCTCATTTGCGGATCGCCCGGCCTTCTTTGTCAAAATGATGCAGGCGGGTTTTGTCTGGCGTCATCCAAACATTTGTGCCGGGTGCAAATGAATTTTCACCCGATGCCCGTACTGTTATGCGGCCACGTTCCCCTCCGTCAACATGGAAGAACGTGTCTGATCCCAGATGTTCGCTGAGCAAAACCTTCCCTTGCCAGTCGCCCTTTTTTTCCGAAATCGCAATGTGCTCGGGGCGAATGCCAAGTGTGTTCCCATCAACAAAATTCATTTTGGGAGAACCAATGAAGCCAGCGACGAAAATTGAATTGGGATGGTTGTAAAGTTCCAAAGGCGAGCCCACTTGCTCAACGTTGCCTTTGTTCAAAACCACAATGCGGTCAGCCATGGTCATGGCTTCCACCTGATCATGGGTGACGTAGATCATCGTGGTTCCCAAATCTTGATGGAGTTGCATGATGAAAATGCGCATGTTGACACGAAGTGCCGCATCAAGATTTGACAAGGGCTCATCAAACAGGAAGCCTTCAGGCTGGCGCACGATGGCACGGCCAATGGCAACGCGCTGGCGCTGGCCACCTGAAAGTTGGCCGGGCTTGCGGTCAAGATAATCTGTGAGATTGAGAGTGGCCGCGGCTTTTGCCACTTTGCCTTCAATCATCTCTTTGCTTTCGCCTGCCATCTTCAGGCCAAAGCCAATGTTGTTGCGCACACTCATGTGCGGGTAGAGCGCATAAGATTGGAACACCATTGAGAGCCCGCGTTTTGACGGTGGGGTTTTGGATACATCTTTGCCGTCGATGAAAATTTGCCCAGAGGTAAGGTCTTCCAATCCGGCAATCATGCGCAAAAGTGTGGATTTGCCACAACCCGATGGGCCAACAAAAACAACGAACTCACCGTCCTTGATATCGAGATCAGCGCTGGGGATGATGACCGAAGCTCCGAAGGTCTTGTGAACTTTTTTGAGTGAGATGGTTCCCATTATTTTACAGCTCCGAAAGTGAGGCCACGGACAAGTTGCTTTTGGGCAAACCAGCCGAGCACGAGGATTGGTGCGATCGCCATTGTTGAAGCTGCCGAGAGCTTGGCCCAGAACAGGCCTTCGGGTGCGGAATAGCTGGCGATAAATTGAGTGAGGGGGGCGGCATCCTTGGTGGTCAGTGCCAAAGTCCAGAATGCTTCATTCCAGGCCAGAATGATGTTCAGCAGAAGTGTGGAGGCGATTCCGGGAAGCGCCATCGGGGTTAAAACGTAAACCAGCTCCTTGACAAGAGAAGCGCCATCCATCCGTGAGGCTTCAAGAATTTCACCGGGAATTTCCTTGAAATATGTATAGAGCATCCAGGTGATGATCGGCAAGTTGAGAAGCATCAACACTGTGATGATACCGATGCGCGTATCGAGCAAATGAAAATCA
>JANMWK010000039.1:0-2826 GCA_031393975.1 Hyphomicrobiales bacterium | reverse complement strand
CGCTCATAGTTGAATGCGATGGAGCCTTTGGTGCCATGAATTTCAAAAGTGAGAAAATTATTGCGGCCATGGGCATTGCGTGAGGCTTCAACAGAACCGACTGCACCGTTCTGGAATTTCAACAGCGTGATCATTTCATCGTCAACGTCGACCACGCCCATGGGGCCTGCGCCGGACTTGTCGGAAGCACCAAGTTTATCCAAGCCACCGGCTTGCAGAGGACGCTCAGGAATGTACGTCTTCACGATGGCGTTAACGGCACTGACTTCACCAACCAAATATCGGGCAAAATCGAGAACATGTGTGCCAATGTCGCCCACTGTGCCGGAACCCGCTATTTTCTTTTGAAAGCGCCACGACAAAGGACCATTCGGATCAGCTGACCAATCCTGCAGATATGTGCCCCGAAAATTCAAAATTTTGCCAATGCGACCTTCGTCAATAAGCTTCTTGGCGAGTGCAACACCCGGGGTACGACGATAATTGAAGGCCACCATATGAATTGCGCCTGACTTCTGCGCCGCTTCGAACATGGTCTTTGCTTCAGCCCCTGTGCGAGCCAATGGCTTTTCACAGATCACATGCTTGCCTGCTTTCAATGCTGCAATAGCGATCTCTGCGTGGCTGTCGTTTGGGGTTACGATGTCTATAACGTCGATGTCTTTACGACCGATTGTTGTCTTCCAGTCGGCACTTGATTCTTCAAAGCCATAGCGCGCTGCGCCCTGCTTGGCCATTTCAGCATTCACATCAACCAAAACTTTACGGTGCGGGATGGCGGGAGCAGGCCAGAAGAACATGGGCATCGCTGCATAAGCCATGGCGTGGGCCTTGCCCATGAAGCCGCCGCCAATCATCGCCACATTTAGTGTCTTGGTCACGATTTTCTTCCCATTTTTGTTGTCACAAATTCTTTTTCATCTCGATAAGATATAAAAATACAAAAGTAAAGATTAAAAATACAAAAGAATGGCAATCTAAGATTTTTAATATAACTATTATGTATATTTTGGCGCATAATGTGGCAAAATCTACGAACCGACTTATAATCCAGTCAATGTTGAACGGGAATTCTCGAAAGACGCTTCAATTCCAACAGAAGATGAAACAGAATAGAAGTTTGAAACGGAACAAATACGATGACGCGAGCTTTAGCCGAAGGATACAATATGTCCCCTGATCCGAGTTTGGTCGTTGAACTTACTGATCGGCCGCCCGACGAGAGTAATTCAAACCGTCCACGACGCGCCGACGCAGAACGATCGTCTCTCGCTCTAATTCTCACCATTGTTCGCGAGGCCGACGCTGACACCCGTCCGGAAATTGAACGCCTAACGGGTCTTGGACGTGCGATCGTATCGGGTCGCCTGTCGACGCTTTTTTCGTTAGGCCTCGCAGAAGAAGGTGATCTTGGCCAAACGACGGGAGGGCGCGCCCCACGAACTATCCAGTTCAACCCAGATGCCGGGCTTGTCCTAGTAGCAACTCTCGATCAATCTCGAATTGGTGTTGGTATAGCAAATCTCAATGGTCGATTGATTGCAGAACATCATGAGGCCACCGACAACTCTGCTGGCCCAATTCAAATCCAGAAACGCTTGATCACATTATTTGACTGGATGCTCGAGCAACACCAGAAAGATCAGCACGTCTGGGGAGTTGGCATATCTGCTCCAGGACCCGTCGAAGAATCTGAAAATGCTTCACCGCGTCTGCGCCTACTGCCGGGTTGGGATGAATACCCAATTGTTGACCATCTGCTCCACCATTTCCGAGCTCCTGTATGGATGCGCAGTGGCGTGCAGATGATGGCTTATGGCGAATATAAATCGGGGAGCGCTGCTGGCACGCGTGACATCATCTATGTCAATCTCGGCCGCAGCATTAGTGTAGGACTGATTTCAGAGGGACAACTCCACCGAGGTGCGCAGGGCGGAGCTGGTCTTTTAGGTCATGTTGCCGTGGCGGACGGCCGCCAATATCGTTGCAGCTGTGGAAACATCGGCTGTCTTGATACAGAGGCAGGTGCCGATGCAATCGCCCGCGAGGGCTTGGCTTTGGCGACTTCTGGAAAAAGCCACTTGCTGGCTGAAACTCTAGCAACAGAAGGATCTATTACAGCAGCCGATGTTAGCATCGCTGCACAGTCTGGAGATTCAGCTGCGGCTGAAATTCTTGCGCGCGGAGGCCAATTGATCGGTACCGCGTTGGCCTCTCTGGTCAACGCCTTTAACCCTTCACTTATTTCATTAGGTGGCGAAGTCGGTCAACTCGACGACATTCTGCTCGCGGCCATCCGTGAATCTGTTTACCGCAGCTCACATCCTTTGGTCACCAGAGACGTTCGCATTCAGCGCTCCGCACTTGGCAATTCTGCAGGCTTGGCTGGTGCCGCATTGGTCGTCACTGATTCAATATTTGCACCGGAATCGGTGGTGAATTGGATAAGTTCCGGTGCCCCTTACTTATCAGATACGGTTTTGCGGCAGATCGCGAAAGCAGACAAGAATGTGGTTGACAACGTGGCGCGCCCAGTCCCTCCTGCAGTCGTATGAAAGGGATGCAATGATGCCAATTTCCGGACTTGGGCCCCATGGTGAATTTGCCCAGTCTCCCGACCGGCTGCGCATTTCTGCGGAAGAAGCTGAACGGGTGCGCCAAGGCAAATTCCGCGTTGCCGTTGTTCTTCACACCACCAAAAGTGATTGGGCCAAACAACATCTCGTAGGCATAGCCAAAACACTTGGTGATCATGGCGTCGCAATCATCGAAGTTGTCGACTGCAATTTCAATGCCGCAACTCAGAATTCAAGTTTTGAACGTCTC
>JANMWK010000015.1:0-63099 GCA_031393975.1 Hyphomicrobiales bacterium | reverse complement strand
TAGAAATATCCATGCCATCAATAAGCTCACGCGGCACGCCAAGCTCCATCGCCACATATCCCGTGCCACAGCCAATATCGGCAATCGGCACATCACCAGCTTTCTGCCTGTGATAGGCTTCGGCAATGGCTTTAGGTGTATGCCACCCGAGTTGTGCTGCAAACGCGTCATCATAAATCGGTGCAAAAGCATTGTAGTAGGCCGCATTGTCATCGGGCGTGTGCAGCTTATAGGCATTTTCTAAAAGGTCTTGGCCTGCGGGTTTCTGCGTCATATGAGCCTCCACAAATCGTAATAAGTTTTATTACACTCAATGCCTTGCCGCTGCCATCGGGAATGCCTAAGTAGGTCACAAATGGGAGCTAAAAACAAGTGAGCGGACCAACGCCCGATAACGAAGCTGCGCGCGCAACGATTGAGAATAGAACGCAGCTCGTCAGCTACTTTACCGAAGGTTTTAAGCCAAAGGCAGAATGGCGCATCGGCACGGAACACGAGAAATTTCCATTTTATAAAAACACCCTCAGCCCCGTACCTTATGAAGGCAACAACGGCATTCGCGCTTTGCTCGAAGGCTTAGCTGAAAACTATGGTTGGGAAGGTGTTTATGAAGGGGAGCATATTATTGCGTTGGCCGATCCAAATTCGCTGGCCAATATCTCTCTTGAGCCCGGTGGACAGTTTGAACTTTCTGGTGCGCCACTCAACACAGTGAATGAAACCTGCACTGAAATTTCCGAACATTTGCGCCAAGTGAAAGATATTGGCGATAGGTTAGGCATTGGCTTTTTAGGCCTCGGTGCCAGCCCTGTATGGACGCGCGCTGAAACTCCGATCATGCCCAAAGGCCGCTATAAAATTATGGCGCCCTATATGGATAAGGTGGGCTCCATGGGCCGCGACATGATGTTCCGCACCTGCACCGTTCAAGTGAATCTCGACTATTCTGATGAAGCCGACATGGTGAAAAAGCTCCGCACCTCGATTGCGCTGCAGCCTCTGGCAACAGCGCTTTTCAGCAATTCACCATTCCTCGAAGGCAAGCCCAACGGCTATCAATCCTTTCGCTCACATGTCTGGACCGATACGGATAATGCGCGCGCTGGCATGACGCCCTTCGTGTTTGAAGACGGCATGGGCTTTGAGCGTTATGTTGACTACGCCTTAGATGTACCGATGTATTTTGCTATGCGCGACGGTCAATATGTCAACACCGCTGGTCAAAGCTTCCGCAAATTCCTCGATGGAAAATTGCCTCAGCTTCCGGGTGAAAAACCGACAGTCAAAGATTGGGCCGATCACCTCACCACCATTTTCCCCGAAGTCCGATTGAAAAAATATCTCGAAATGCGCGGTGCTGATTCCGGCTTGCAGAATAAGCTCTGCGCGTTGCCCGCCTTCTGGGTGGGCTTGCTTTATGAGCAAGCAGCACTGGATGCAGCATGGGACATTGTAAAATCCGCCACCGCCGATCAACGCCAATCCATGCGCGATGAAGTTCCAGTGCATGGCCTGAACGCCAAATTCATGGGCCACAGTCTGCGTGATATTGCAAAAGAGATATTAGCAATCGCTCGCAAGGGACTCAATTTACGGCATAATTCGGAAAGTAATTTCCTTGATGTGCTTGATGAAGAAGTTAACAAGGGACATACACAGTCTGATATTTTGCTTGAGAAGTATAAGGGCGCATGGGGCAGGGATATCAGTAAAGTGTTTGCCGAGAGTGCTTATTGATCAAGTTTCAATATTTGGCATCGTCGGATTTATTCCGTCGACCCATCGCGCAGCGCGCTAAGATCTTCACTTTTTACCACCATGGTTCCCCGCACTAAATGCAAGGATGACAAGATTGCGGTTGTTGGCAATTTCCCTCACTCCGCCGCCATCATCAACCTTTGGCTTCCCAAGCCTTCACGCACATGCCGCGCCAGCGCTTCAACGGCGGAACTGAGTTTACCGGGTTTGCGGATCAGGCCGATGTCGAAGACCCCGATTTTCGGGAATCCCTCAGCCACACCCAAAACCCGCATTCCAGGCCGCAAGCAAATTTCCGGCATCGCTGCAATAGCGAGACCCTGCATGATTGCAGCATGAAGTGTGGATGAGTTCGGGCTCGAATAGGCGATGCGATACTTGCGCCCCACCTTTTCCAAAGCCTCAATAGTCATGCGCCGCCAGCCGCAGCCCACTTGTGATGCAGCAATTGGCACCTCGTCCAAGAGATGCAAACTGTGCCGCGAAGACATGGCCCACACCAGTTCCGTGCTCCGTATGGTCTCGCCAGAAATATCCCCACCATTAAAAGTCACAATTGAAAGATCAAGCTCACCACGCTTAATGCGGTCATTCAAAACTCCACTCGAAAAACATTCGACATCCACCGTTACCAGCGGATGTGTGCGGCTGAAACGGGCGAGTATTTCAGGCAGAAACAAATCGGCATAATCATCCGGCGTGCCAAAACGCACCGTGCCGGTGATTTCAGGTCGCGTAAATGCCGAAACCGCTTCATCGCTGAGGGCTACGATGCGGCGGGCATAATCGATCAGGCGCTCGCCGTCATTGGTAAACCGACTGCCGCGACCATCGCGAGCAAACAGCGGGCGACCGAGAACGTCTTCCAACCGTTTCATTTGCATGGAAACCGCCGATTGAGTTTTGTTCACCTCATCAGCCGCACGGGTGAAATTGCCCACATCAGCAATAGCCAAGAAGGTTTTGAGTTGGTCAATATCGAGATTGGGGATCATAACGGCACCTCACATCACCAGAATTGATGAAAGATATTAGATACATTCGTTAGTCAGATCAATCAAAAAATGCGATGGTTCATTATCAAATGATCACGAACACTAATGGAGATGAAAATGCGCGAATATGCAATGCACCAAGCCCAACAATCCAACAGTTTGCCCCACCATGGCGTTTTAGTTATGATTTGGCGTCGCGTGAGCCACTTTTGGCGCTAACCCATCCACCACTCTAAACGCGGTCCAGGCCGACGCTATGCCGAACAACACGGCTCCAATTGCCGTTCCGGCCATAATGCCTTCCGGCCCCCAATAGCGGGCACCAACCAAAGCAAACGGAATGGTGCCCACAGTGGCCTTGCCCCAATTGAACCACGTTGAAAGGCCGGGTCTTCCCAAATTATTGAAAGCTGCCGCGCCCACAAATTGTGCCCCAGCGAAAGCCCAGCTCAAGCCTACATAGGTTGCAAAAAACACCACAAGTTCTGTGGCCCGCCGACTGGCGCTGAAGAGATTGGCGATATTGTTGCGCAGCGCAAAAATTATCAGCGATACAATGATGGTATAAATCGCTGAAAAAACCATGCCATTCCACAAGGCTTGGCGCACACGATCAAAATTCTTCGCACCAAAATTCTGCCCGATCACCGGACCAACCGAACCGGAGAGCGAAAAAATAACGCCGAACGCCACCGGCACCAACCGACCAATAATAGCTGATGCTGCCACAGCTTCGTCACCAAAAGGCGCTACCAATGCTGTTGTGTAGGCAATGGTGAAAGGCGTGGCGAGCTGCGTGAGAACAGCAGGAAATGCGATTTTCCAAATCGAAGAAAAATCGCGCTTTAAACCAAGAAAGCTTGGCCTGCCCAAAAATTTATGAACCACAACAAGGCCATGCATACCAATAAGAAAAGCAATAAAATCCGCAATGGCATTCGCAGCAGCAGCACCTTGAATTCCCCAGCCAAATTTAAAAATAAAAATCGGATCAAGAATAAGCGTGGTCACGGCGGCCGCTAAAGTAATATACATTGAACGTTGTGCCGCACCGATACCGCGCAACGCAAATGAACAGCTCAACGCGGCGGCCAAAAAAATAAATCCGGGCGTGAGTGTCCACACAAAAAGTTCAGCTTGATGCAGGGCCTCGCCCTTGGCACCCAGAACGGCAAGAATCTGCGGCAAGAAAAATGCCACCAGTAAAGTATATCCGGCCGATACTAAAACTGTAAACAGCCAAACGCTGGTTGCAAATTCTTTAGCCCGAACCGGGTTGCGCATCCCCATATTTCGCGCCACCAATGCGGCAGCAGCAATGCCGGTGCCAATGCTCAAATTCAAATTTACAAACGCAATGGTGCCAGCAAAGCCAATGGCCGCCGTGATATTTGTATCGTGTAACTGTGAGAGAAAATAGAGATCAGCAAGATCAACCAGAAACACCGCCATCAAACCAAAAGCACCCGTCAAGGTCATCACCACAATATGGCGCATGATGGAGCCTTGCAGAAACTTCGCTTGAAAAGGCGTTGCAGCGTCAGTCACAGTACAAATCCTATATTTTTAGCTTCGGCAACAAGGCCATCATAATGCACAAAATGATGCGCCTTCAGTCCTGCCATGCGAGCCCCCTGCACGTTGGATTTCTTGTCATCAATAAACCAGCAATCTTGCGGCTTTTGATGCAGAACGGTCGTAAGCCGCGTAAAACTTTCAGGATCAGGTTTTTTAGTGCCAAATTCAAACGAACAAAACTTCATCGCAAAAATGGCCGCAGCTTCTGGAAACAAACTGTTGAGGTGGCTTTTCACCAGCGGACCATTATTTGTATAAATAGCAAGGTTCACCTGTATTGAAAGTTTGTTCGCCAAACTCAAAACATCGACGTTTGGCCGCATCGCAATGCGCCGCGCCTCAATCCATTGTTCGATTGTGATGGGATAGCCGAGGCGCTGGCCAAATTCCTTGATATAAACATCGCCATCGGCATAGCCTCCGGCATCGGCCAATTCCTCAAAACCTGAATCCCAAACTGCGGCGCGCACATCACGTGCCGTGGTTCCTGCTAAGGCCGCCAGATGCCGCAAGCGTTTGCCCAAATCATAATGGCACAGCACATCATCCATATCGAATATGACAAGTTCAGGAAGCGCCATATTTAAGTGGCCGTGCCACCCACTGTGAGATTGTTAATGCGCAATGTGGGTTGGCCCACGCCCACCGGCACCCCTTGGCCGGCTTTGCCACAGGTGCCAATGCCAGGGTCCAACGCCATATCATTGCCGACCATTACAATTTGTTTTAATGCCACTGCACCAGATCCAATAAGAATGGCACCTTTGACAGGTTGCATAATTTTGCCGTTCTCGATGATGTAAGCTTCGGTGCAGGTGAACACGAATTTGCCGGATGTAATATCCACCTGTCCGCCGCCAAATGACTTGGCATAAAGTCCATTTTTCATTGAAGCGAGAATTTCATCAGGATGGCGATTGCCATTGAGCATGTAAGTATTGGTCATGCGCGGCAGTGGCACATGCGCGTAAGATTCGCGTCGGCCATTGCCTGTCGGGCGAACCCCTGAAAGCCTAGCATTCATCCGGTCTTGCATAAAGCCAACCAAAATGCCTTTTTCAATCAAAGTTGTGCAGTTGGGCGAGGTGCCTTCATCATCAATGCTGATCGAACCGCGGCGATCAGGAATGGTGCCATCATCAATAACAGTCACATCTTCTGAAGCAATGCGTTGGCCCATCAGGCCTGCAAAAGCTGATGTGCCCTTACGATTGAAATCGCCTTCCAGTCCATGGCCAATGGCTTCATGCAAAAGAATGCCGGGCCAACCAGGGCCCAATAATACATCCATTTCGCCAGCGGGCGCTGGGGCTGCCTCCAAACCCACCAAAGCTTGGCGCACTGCTTCACGCGCCGCCTCCTGCCAATTTTCTTCTGTGATATAAGAGAGAGGCGCGCCGCGCCCCCCAAAGCCATGGCTGCCTTGACCAGAAGTTTTGTTATTCTCGGTGACAGCCGAAACCCCAAACCGAACCAACGGTCTAACGTCACGGTAAATCTGGCCATCTGCTCTGGCAATCGTCACAGCCTGATAACTCATGCCCAGCGAAGCTGAGACTTGCTTCACACGCGGATCAAGACTGCGGGTGAACTTATCAACCTCTTCCAGCAAATTCACTTTGGCGGCAAACCCCATGGCCTCAACCGGATTATCCGAACCATAAAGTTTGCGCGAAGTTGAAGCGGGCGACACATCAATCGAGGCTGAGCGGGGCCCACCCAAAATCGATGAACAGGTTTGTGAAGCCCTATTCAAGGCACCCAATGTTAAATCTGAGGAATGAGCATAGGCCGCGGTCTCGCCTGAAACCGCACGAAGTCCAAAGCCACCGGATTCATCAAAACTCGCCGAGCGCAAGCGCCCATCATCATAGACAAAACTTTCAGATTGGCTTTGTTCAATAAACAACTCACCATCATCAGCCTTGGCTAAAGTATCAGCCACAACGGCCAGCGCGGCGGAACCGCCTAATTTATGCAAATCATCGGAATGGATCTGGGTCATGCCCCAACATAAGCAAAGGCGTGCCAACCTTCCAGTGCGCGCTACAGTTTATTTTCCGGCCTAGGAAACCTTAATACTTCGCCAAATCCGCTAAACCTTCAGCAAAGCCTTCCAGTGGAATTTTGATCGGATAACCATTGCCGGGGCGATCGTAAATATAGAACGTGGCAACCTTACCTTTCATAAATTTCTTCAAAGACACAGGTGACGCCTCGCCAAAACCTTCACAAGCGCGGGGGTTACAGCGCGTGAAATTCATCCGGCCTTCAAGTGCTGCGCCGTCAATTTCCATAGCGATACCTGTAGGCAAATAAACCCCGATGGGAACCAAGGCCCGCATGAGAACCTGTGACTTTTCGCCCTGCTTCATCCGATTGATAATGAGCGAAATGCCAATATTCGGATTGGCTTCGCTGTTTGCAGCTTGAATCATACCGCAAGATTTGCCCGCAGGCTGGCCATTTTCTGCTGGTGTGTCACTGCATTGAACGAGCCATTTACCATGGGTAGCCATTGTTTTTGGTGGGGGCGGCGGCGTTGGTGTGCCGGCAGCGGGAGCATTTTTGCGCGGGCCTAAATTTTGGGGCGGCAGTTTTGCAGGGTCTTGTGCGGTTGTGTCTTGCGCGATCACCGCACCCGACATCAACACCAAAACTGTTGTGGCAAGTGCCATCTGGCAAATCGATTTGATTTTCAAGATTCGCATATTCCCTTAAATTGAAGTTAAAGCGGCTCTTAGCGCCAGATTCAGTGGAAAACAACCGTATTTTCTGTAAGGTTTCACTCTCAATTGCGGCAGAATTCCGATGCTTTTGCCGGCCGCCGTTCCAATGACGTTTTGCCGCGCTCGATTAAGTTGCGGCAACCCGTATTATGTGGTGAACAATCGAACCAATCATGTGTCCCCCAAAGGGACCCCGCAGGCTTGAACTTGGCTTGTGAAATTTAGAGGATTTGATGCGATGACGAGCAGCACAAAACGAATTCTGGCTTTATTAGCCGCAGGCTTAATGCTTTGCGCACCACTCGCAGCCTTTGCTGAAGCCGGGAAATCAGTTCCTTGGCAGATGAATTTGCAAGACCCAGTCACCCCCGTCGCCGAATATATTGTCTGGTTTCACAATATTCTACTCTGGGTCATCAGCGCCATTGTAGTTTTCGTCTTGGCCCTGCTCATTATTGTTATGGTGAAGTTCAACGCCAAAGCCAATCCGGTGCCATCCAAAACCACGCACCATGCCGGATTAGAAGTGGCATGGACCATTATTCCAGTTCTTATTCTCGTAGCCATCGCCATTCCTTCGATCCGCTTGCTCTATCTTCAGCGCGATATTCCAGTACCAGATATGACCATCAAGGCGATCGGTAATCCAAGCTGGAATTGGACCTACGAGTATCCTGATCTCGGATTGAACGACGACAAGACCGCAAAAGTGACATTCACGTCTTTCCTCTTGCCGCAAGCCGATGCTGAAAAAGCGGGTCGGCCTTATCTTTTGGCCACCGATGTTCCCGTCGTTGTTCCAGTCAACAAAACCGTGAAGATGATTATCACCTCTGATCCTGAAGGCATTATCCATGCGTGGACCATTCCATCTTTTGGTATGAAGATTGACGCTATTCCTGGCCGCTTGAACGAAGATTGGTTCAAGGCCACCAAAGAAGGTGTATATTATGGCCAGTGCTCGGAACTTTGTGGCCAGAACCATGCCTTCATGCCCATCGAAGTGCATGTGGTGTCGCAAGCTGATTTTGACGCTTGGGCCAATAAAGTTAAAACCGCGAGCGCCGAACAAGCCCGTGATTTCCTGTTCGCAATGTTGAAGGCCGAAGGCCAAATTGTACAAAATTGATTTGATTTAAGAGGCATCTGAAAATGGCAACTGCTCACGCATTACACGACGACCACGCTCACGCTGATCCATCGGGCTGGCGGCGTTACGTCTATTCCACCAACCATAAAGATATTGGAACAATGTATCTGTGGTTTGCCATTTTGGCTGGTGTGATCGGTGGTTTTCTTTCGGTGATGATGCGCCTTGAACTGGCCCATCCCGGCATTCAATATTTCAGTGGTCTTGCGCAAATGGTTTATGGCGTGTCAGCTGATGCGGCCATTGATAATGGCAAGCAGATGTATAACGCATTTGTGACTGCGCACGGCCTCATCATGATCTTCTTCATGGTCATGCCTGCGATGATCGGTGGCTTTGGCAATTGGTTTGTGCCTTTGATGATTGGCGCACCCGACATGGCTTTCCCACGCATGAATAATATTTCGTTCTGGTTACTCATTCCGTCTTTTACATTGCTGCTCATTTCAATGTTCGTAGAAGGCCCACCCGGAATGCATGGTGTGGGCGGCGGCTGGACCATGTATCCACCGCTCTCAACCTCAGGCCAACCCGGCCCGGCGATGGATTTTGCAATTCTCTCGCTGCATTTGGCGGGCGCAT
The DNA here is from genome assembly GCA_031393975.1 of Hyphomicrobiales bacterium. Taxonomy (GTDB): domain Bacteria; phylum Pseudomonadota; class Alphaproteobacteria; order Rhizobiales; family Aestuariivirgaceae; genus Aestuariivirga. The sequence continues at coordinate 54,307 of JANMWK010000015.1, read as the reverse complement.
CCTCCATCCTCGGTGCCATTAATTTCATCACCACAATTTTCAACATGCGGGCCCCCGGCATGACCTTGCATAAAATGCCACTCTTTGTGTGGTCGGTTTTGGTGACAGTGTTCTTGTTGCTATTGTCCTTGCCGGTTCTTGCCGGTGGCATCACCATGTTGCTCACAGATCGTAACTTTGGCACAGCATTCTTCGTGGCTTCAAAGGGCGGCGATCCGGTGTTGTTCCAACATCTCTTCTGGTTCTTTGGCCATCCCGAAGTTTATATTTTGATTTTGCCGGGCTTTGGCATCATCAGCCACATCATCTCCACCTTCTCCAAAAAACCCGTGTTTGGTTATCTCGGCATGGCCTATGCCATGGTGGCAATCGGCGTGGTGGGCTTTGTTGTGTGGGCGCACCACATGTATACCGTGGGTCTCGATGCTGATACGCAAGCCTACTTCTTGGCTGCAACCATGATCATTGCGGTTCCAACCGGTGTTAAAATCTTCTCTTGGATCGCCACCATGTGGGGCGGCTCCATTGAATTCCGCGCACCGATGCTGTGGGCCATCGGATTCATCTTCTTGTTCACTGTTGGCGGTGTAACCGGCGTGGTTCTAGCCAATGCTGGCGTAGACCGCAGCTTGCAAGACACTTATTATGTGGTGGCGCATTTCCATTATGTGCTCTCGCTCGGGGCCGTGTTCGCGATCTTCGGTGGCTGGTATTACTGGTTCCCAAAAATCACCGGCTATATGTATAATGAAACCATTGCCAAGGCTCATTTCTGGATCACCTTCATTGGCGTAAATATTCTGTTTTTCCCGCAGCATTTTTTGGGTCTCGCCGGAATGCCACGCCGTTACATTGATTATCCAGCGGCCTATGAAGCATGGAATGAAGTCTCCACTTGGGGTTCTTTAATTTCAGCTTTCGGTGTGGTGGTATTCTTGGTCGGGGTATTCAGCGCCTATTCCAAGAAAGTGCAAGCTCCCGCCAACCCATGGGGTGTGGGTGCAACAACTTTGGAATGGACCTTGCCTTCCCCACCGCCGTTCCATCAGTTCAACACGCTGCCAATTATTAAGTAAGACAATGACAATTGAGAATGTAGAATTTTCAGAAGTAACTCTCTCGCAAGGCGGGCAGGGCACGGCTTCTGATTATTTCGCGTTGCTCAAACCCCGTGTCATGTCGCTGGTAATTTTCACAGCGATTGTTGGGCTTGTTGCGGCACCCGACCACATTAATCCGTGGCTCGGCTTCATCACTATTCTTTGCATAGCAATAGGTGCAGGTGCGTCGGGCGCTTTGAACATGTGGTACGAAGCCGATATCGACTCGGTGATGAAACGCACGTCGAAACGCCCCATCCCGCGTGGAGCAATCCTGCCGGGCGAAGCCTTAGGTTTCGGCATGACACTCGCAGTGGGTTCCGTTTTGATGTTGGGCCTTTTGGTCAATGTGCAGTCTGCTGCCTTGCTCGCCTTTACCATCTTCTTTTATGTGGTCATCTACACCATTGGCCTCAAGCGTTACACGCCGCAGAATATTGTAATCGGCGGCGCCGCTGGTGCATTTCCACCCATGGTCGCTTGGGCCGCGGTGACGCAAAGCGTGGACCTCGGTTCCATTACATTGTTCCTGTTGATCTTCATGTGGACACCGCCGCATTTCTGGGCGCTGGCGCTGTTCCGCGAAGGTGACTACGATAAAGCCAACATTCCCATGTTGCCCAATGTTGCAGGCCGCCCGGAAACCCGCAAACAGATCTTGATTTATTCGCTGTTGATGGTGCCCACCGTGGCGCTGCCTGTAGTAACTGGAACCGCCGGATTGCTTTATGCCGCGGGCGCAGGCTTTCTCACTTTGGTGTTCTTGAAAGATGCCGTGGATGTCTACTTTGCGCCAGAAGGTGCGGCATCAGACCGAGCTTGCAAACATCTCTTCGGCTTTTCGATTTTGTGGCTGTTTGCGGTATTCGGTTTGATTTTGGTTGAACGTCTGCTCAACCTTCCGGTGCTGATGTGAGCGACATAAAGCCTTTCTCGCCTGAAGATTTAAAGCGCCGCAAAAAACGCGCAACAGTCATGGCGCTGTGTTTGGCCGCATTGCTCGTGATCATCTTCATCACAACCATTGTGAAGATTTATCAAGCTGCTCATCATGGTGTGATGCAATGAGCAACGCTAAAAATCTCCGCGTGGCTTTCAGCGCCGCCGCCGTGACTTTCGCTATGCTCGGCTTATCTTATGCGGCCGTGCCTTTTTATAAAGCCTTCTGCAAAGCCACCGGTTTTGGCGGCACCACACAGCGTGCCGAAGCAGCTCCCAAAAAAGCCACTGATGTTAAAATCTCGATCCGCTTTGACGCCAATACATCAGGCGCATTGCCTTGGGAGTTTCACGCTAAGCAAACTGAAATGACAGTCAATATCGGTGAGCAAAACATGGCCTATTTTGAAGCGCAGAATAAAGCTGCCAATGTCACAACAGGTAGTGCAGTCTACAATGTCTCGCCCCCTGCAGCTGGAGCCTATTTCGACAAGATTCAATGCTTCTGTTTCACTAAGCACACATTGAAACCCGGTCAATCAGACGAATTTCCAGTGATGTTCTTTGTCGATCCCGCTATACTTGACGACGCCGATGCCAAAGGCATTCACGAAATTACTTTGTCTTACACTTTCTATCCTGCCGAAGCGGACAAAACCGCCGAAGCCAAAACGAACTAATCGAGGAGCACATTATAATGGCCGACGCACATGCCAAAAATCACGATTATCATCTGGTCAATCCCAGCCCATGGCCTGTGATTGGAGCAGTGTCTGCTTTCATCACGGCAGTCGGTGCAATCATATGGATGCACGGCTCCACGTCGGCAGTTGTGATTATTGGCTTTGCGCTCATTGTCTACACCATGTTCATGTGGTGGCGCGACATTATCAATGAAGCCCATGGCGGTGATCACACCCCGGTGGTGGCCTTGCATTTGCGTTACGGCATGTTGATGTTCATCGCCTCAGAAGTCATGTTCTTCGTGGCATGGTTTTGGGCCTTCTTTGATGCGAGCTTGTTTACAGGCGAAGCCAAGATGGCAGCGCGCATTGCCTTCACGGGTGGCATTTGGCCACCAAAGGGCACTGTTGTGTTTGATCCCTTCCATCTTCCTCTCGTCAACACACTCATCTTGCTGACATCCGGCACAACTGTGACTTGGGCGCACCATGCGTTGTTGAACAATGATCGCAAAGGTCTGATCAATGGCTTGATCCTTACCATCATTCTCGGTGCCTTGTTCACCTGTGTTCAAGCTTGGGAATATGCCCATGCTATGTTCCCCTTCACCGGCGGCATTTATGGGTCAACCTTCTTCATGGCCACGGGCTTCCATGGTTTTCATGTTTTGATCGGAACCATCTTCCTCACGGTTTGCCTCTTCCGCGCCTTGAAAGGCGACTTCACGCCAAAGCAACATTTTGGCTTCGAAGCCGCAGCTTGGTATTGGCACTTCGTAGACGTAGTCTGGCTGTTCCTGTTTGCCGCCATCTATATCTGGGGCAACCACGGCGGCGTGATGCCGATTGAGTAACGAGAATGCACGGCGCTCGAAGGGACCTCATCTGCCCTTCGGGCACCTTCTCCAAAGGAGAAGAGCAATCACTACCACCACCCTTCTCCTTTGGAGAAGGTGCCCCAAAGGGGCGGATGAGGTCCCTAGCCACAAGCTCGAACGAGGTGATTAGGTTTGACCGACAACTACTACACAGCCCTCTCGCCCCTGAAAACCGGCATAGTCGGCATATGCCCGCGCTGCGGCCGCGGAAAATTATTCAGTGGTTATTTGACCGTCGCTAAATCCTGTTCTTCCTGCGGCCTCTCTTATGACTTTGCTGATAGCGGCGACGGGGCCACATGGTTCGTCATGCTCTTTGCCTGCATATTTGGAGTGGGCTCCATCCTTGGCGTTGAAATTGCGTATAGCCCAGCATGGTATGTGCACATCATGATCGCCATTCCCGTGCTGATCATTCTGCCGATGATCATGTTGCGCCCCGCCAAAGGCTTTCTCATCTGCCAACAATGGGTGACCAACGCCCATGAAGGCCGTCAATAATGAGGCGGCTGGTTCCCCTGCTTTTGTCTTCAGCGATAGGCATCACAATTCTCTGTGGGCTTGGCACATGGCAAATTTTTCGCCTCGCTGAAAAAACCAAGATGATTGCAGTACTCGATCAACGAATGGCATCTGAACCCTTCACTTTGGCTGAAGCGCTCGACAGGCAAGCCAGAGGCCAAGACGTTGAATATCTCAAAATCACCGCCGAAGGCCGCAGCGATCCCGCCCATGCCTTAAGTAAAATATCAACCTTTGACCGCAAGCCCGCTTGGGAAATCATCGAACCCTTCACCAGTGCCGACGGCATTTTTGTTTTAATTGATGCGGGTGTTTCACCCGAAAAACAATTTGTTGCGGTCTCTGCTGATAATGAAAAAATAATCGGCGTGGTGCGCATCCATCACAAAGGCCGCGGCTATTTCGATAATGACAATGATGAAGCCAGCAATACTTGGTACTGGTGGGATGTCCCTGCCATGCAGGCCGCCGCTGGAGCACCTGCCGATGCAAAGATTGCGCCCTTCATATTGCAGAAATTACCGGACGGCGAAAATCCATCTGCACCCTTCGTACAAAAACCAACTGTGGAATTGAGTAACAATCATTTAGGCTATGCCATAACGTGGTTCGGCCTAGCCGCAGCACTTGCCGGAGTAGCAGGCGTATTCACCTGGTCTTTGGTGAAGAAGACTGATGCTTGATCGCACTGCCGAGCAAGGCTAGAGCAATTTCCACAGCATTGAATATGTAGCTAGGGACCTCATCCGGCGCGCTGCGCCACCTTCTCCAAAAGAGAAGGGTGAAGTCAAACATCTCTCTTCTCCGTTGGGGAAGGTGCCCCGAAGGGGCAGATGAGGTCCCTTGGATACAAACGAGGACCGAGACATTGAAATACATATCCACCCGTGGTGAAGCCCCTGTACTCGATTTTGAAGGTGCGATGCTCTCTGGTCTGGCGCGAGATGGTGGATTGTATTTACCGGAAACATTTCCACAAGTGAGCCGCGAAGAACAGCTGACCCTGCGTGGCAAACCTTATGCTGCCGTGGCTTTTGCCATCTGCTCGAAATTCACCGCAGGCTCCGTCCCTGACGCAGATCTGCAAAAAATGATCGACGCGGCCTACGCCACATTTCATCATCCGGCCACCACGCCGCTGAAACAACTAGCGCCCAATCACTATCTGCTCGAACTGTTCCACGGCCCCACCATCGCCTTCAAAGATGTGGCCATGCAGCTGCTCGCCCGCCTGATGGATTGGTCATTGGCCAAACAAAAGCGCCGTGCGGTGATTGTGGGAGCAACCTCAGGCGACACCGGCGGTGCTGCCATTGATGCCTTCCAATACAACAAGAACGCCAACCTATTCATTCTGCATCCGCATGGCAAAGTGTCCGATGTGCAGCGCCGCCAAATGACCACCGTCAAAAGCCCCTCCATCCACAATATTGCCATCGAAGGCAATTTTGATGATTGTCAGGCCATTGTAAAAACCTTGTTTAATGATTTAAAATTCCGCGATGATGTGGGCCTCGCCGGTGTGAACTCCATTAACTGGGCTCGCATTATGGCGCAGATTGTCTATTATTTTTATGCAGCTCTGCAATTGGGAGCACCCGACCGCGCGGTGAGCTTTACAGTGCCGACCGGAAATTTTGGAAATGTCTTTGCAGGCCTCGCGGCAAAGCGCATGGGCCTGAATATTGATCGCTTGGTCATCGCCACCAACAGCAATGATATTATGGACCGCACTCTGAAAACTGGCAGCTATACCAGCACCGGTGTGCACGCCACACAAAGCCCATCGATGGATATTCAGGTGTCGAGTAATTTCGAACGCCTCGTTTACCTCGCCAACAAAGGCGATGCCGCTGCCGTGCGTGCCCATATGGAAAGCCTCAAACAGTCGGGCAACTTCACATTGCAGGCTGAAGCTTTAAAATCCATTCGCAATGAATTTGATTCAGGCGCCACCAGCGAAGCCGAAACCGCAGCAACAATTGCCCAAGTTCTCAAAGACACAGGCGAACTTCTCGATCCCCATACAGCTGTGGGCTATGCCGTTGCCCAAAAAACCAGCACTTCCTCACCCATGGTCACTTTGGCCACGGCCCATCCGGCCAAATTTCCCGATGCTGTCGAAAAAGCATCGGGCATAAGACCAAATTTACCATCACGACTTACACACTTGATGAATGCGCCGGAAAGTTTCACAATACTTCCAAACAGCGCAAGCGACGTAAAGGCTTTCATCCTGTCCGACGGAAGACGCTGATTGGGAGAGTAAATGACTGTAGAAATTACCAGGCTGAAAAATGGCCTGCATGTGATCACCCACACTATGCCGCATCTGGAATCGGTGGCGCTAGGCATTTGGGTGAAAGCCGGTGCCCGTGATGAGCGGCCAGAAGAAAATGGCATTGCCCATTTCTTGGAGCACATGGCCTTCAAAGGCACCAAGCGCCGCACGGCCCAAAGTATCGCCGAAGAAATTGAAAGTGCTGGCGGCGAAATTAATGCGGCCACCGGCATGGAAACCACCACCTATTATGCCCGCACTCTAAAAGCCGATTGGCCGTTGGCCATGGATATTCTGGCCGATATCTTTACTGAATCCACACTTGATGAATCTGAAATGGAACGTGAGCGTGATGTGATCTTGCAAGAGATAGCCGCCTCAAAAGATCAGCCCGACGATCTTGTTTTTGATCTCGCACAATCAGCAAGCTATGGTGATCATCCATTGGGCCGCTCCATTCTGGGCACCACCGAACTGGTGCAAACCATGACGCGTGAGCAAATGCTCGCCTGGCGCACCCGCAATTATTGGGCCTCACGCATGGTGGTTTGTGCCACCGGAAATGTGGATCATAAAGAATTTGCCACAGCGGCAGAAAAACATTTCGGAAAAATTCCGCAAGGCCATGCCCCCCAGCGTCATCCACCGCATTTTGTTGGCACTGCCCACACAGAACAAAAGCCTCTCGATCAAACTCATATTGTATTTTCATTCCCGGCACCCAATTACCGCGACCCGCGCGTTTATCAACTGCAGGTGCTCGCCAGCATCTTAGGCGGCGGCATGTCTTCGCGGCTGTTCCAAGAGGTGCGCGAAAAACGGGGGCTGTGTTATAGCGTGTTCGCCTTTGGCACCATGTATGAAGATGCAGGCCAACTCGGTGTCTATGCCGCTACCTCGCCCGATCACACCCCGAACCTGATGGAAGTCACCTCCAATGTGATGATGTCCATGGCCGATGAAATTTCCGACAAGGAAATTGATCGCGCCAAGGCGCAGCTTAAAACCAGCATCGTGATGAACCTCGAAAGTGCATCATCCAGAGCCGATCAAATCGCCCGGCAGTTTCTCGCCTTTGGCGAAGTGCCGGAAATGGCAACCCTCATCAAGAAAATTGAAGCGGTCACCATTGAACAGGTGCGAGATCTGGCCCGCGAAATTTTCCGTTCTGCGGTGCCGTCTTTAAGCGCAGTGGGCCAGCTCTCTGCACTGGAAAGCCACGCCACCTTGGCAGCGCGATTTGTGCACCATTGAGTTTTCGTCTGCCATTTAGAAAGCTCGGCTCGGGGCCCATTTTGCGCTCAACAAATATACTCCTGCGCCCGCCAGAGATGGATGATTTTAGCGCTTGGGTAGCGTTGCGCAAAGCCAGCCGCACATTTTTGGAACCTTGGGAACCAGCGTGGCTAGACGATGAATTGACCCGCACTTCTTTTCGCTACCGCCTGCATGTCTACAATAAACTTTCCGACGAGGACCGAGGCCAAGCGCTGTTTGTTTTCAATGCCAATCAAATCTTGGTTGGCGCCATAAATCTTAGCAATATCAGGCGCGGTGTCGCCCAAATGGCCACACTGGGTTATTGGGTGGGAGCCGAATTTGCGCGCCAAGGCTTAATGACCCAAGCGCTGCAATTGCTCATTCCCTACACGCAAAATGATCTGAAGTTGCACCGGCTCGAGGCCGCCTGTTTGCCTCATAATGCGGCTTCGATCTCACTGCTCAAACGCATCGGTTTTGCCGAAGAAGGTTTTGCCAAATCCTATCTGAAAATTGCAGGCCACTGGCAAGACCATATCCTTTTTGCCCGTCTCACAAGTCACAACCGAGAATCGCATTGAAGCCCACTGGCGGCTACACTTGCGCTTATGATTCGGTTGTTCAAAATAATTGGAACTCTACTTGGGCTTTTGCTGTGCGGGCTATTAGGTTTTAACACGTCTTTCGCGGCCGAAGCCATTTTGAATGTCGACGCTAAAACCACGCAAGTCGATCTTGCCCCCTACCGCACACCCATTGCTGCCGAACGCGACCAAATTTCCATTCAAGGTCCGGGTGATGCTGGGCCGCTTGAACTAAAAGCCAAAGGCCCCGGCCCCACGTTTTATTGGTCGCTCTTCTCGTTCAACAATTCCGGTGGCACTGATCTTGAATTTATTTTAGTCGTCGAGCCGCAACGCTTTGCTGGTTCAGGCCTCATCAATATAAAATCCAACTATAATGCACCCATCGTAGCAAGCTCAACTGATGGTGTGGCCCTTGAGGGCAATGATATAATTGATTTCAAAACTTACAACATCTCAGTGCCGGCTCACAAAACCTACAATATGGCTATTGAAAGCCGTGGTTCTGAACTTTCGGCAAGCCTGTGGCAGCGGCAAACCTTTACCGCGCAAACCAGCAACTTGTCATTCTTCCAAGGGCTAGTCATTGGCATCGGCCTTCTCATCACATTTGGAATTTTGGCGCTTTACGGCTTCAGACCACGAACAGCATTATTAGCAGCTTTTGCCTTCGCCATCACCAGCTTGGCGTTCATCGTGCTGGAAGGGGCAGAGGCCCATCTCCTGAATAGACAATTTGCCGTGCAAGACATGGCGCTGCCCATCTTACGCGCCATTGTTGAAACGGCCATGGCCACCAGCCTTTTAGTATGCGTCATGTTGTTCACAAAAATCAGGTCTTATTTGCCGCTTGCGGGTTTGGTCATTCTGGTGTTCCTCGCGGGCCTCTGCGCCAATTTCATTTTTTCGTTTGTAGAGCCGAACCGCGCCACCAGTTTAGCGCGATTGGCCTTTGCTGTGACTGCAATTTCAGGCTTCGTCGTAACGGCCACCCATCGCACCAAAATTAAAGCCATGATCGACCCCGGTTTATTTTTCTGGTCGGCCATTTGCGCTTGGACGGTCTTTGCTGGCATCGCCAGTCAAATCGACCAACGCGGATCTTATTTGTCACCCTTGCTCACCGGTGCATTGGCTGCGGCATTAATTGCACTCCTGCTGGCGGTGGTGCGGTTTGTGTTCAGTCAAGGCTTGGCTGCTAAACCTTTCATCACGGATTCCAACCGTCGCAGCTTGGCCTTGACTGGCGCCATGCATTATTTGTGGGATTGGCAGCCCCAGCAAAAACATCTGGATATTGGCGATGAACTGCCAAAGGCCTTGGGCTATTTTCCAGCGGATTGGCATCTCAACCCCAGGCTAACATTCGTCAATATCATCCACCCCAATGATATTTTATTGTATCAAGTTGAAATTGAAGACACCAGAATTGTTATCGGCCAAGTGATTGATTTAGAGTTGCGCTTGCGCAATGCCAAAGGCCAATACCAATGGTTTGCTCTGCGTGCCCGCGCCATTCCCGGCACCAATAATGAATTGGATCGCTGCATTGGAACGCTGACTGATATCTCAAGAGCGAAAGAAACTGAAGAACGCTTGGTGCAAGATGCCGTGCATGATCCCGTCACCGGCCTGCCAAGCCGGGCTCTGTTCATTGACCGTTTAGAGCGCGAACTCACCAAACCTGTAGCTTTGCCGGTGCGCTTTATTTTGGTTGACCTCGACCGCTTTAAAACTTTGAATGAAGCCTTGGGCCATGATTATGGCGACAGACTTTTGCTCATGGCGGGTGGCCGTATTTTAGAGTGCTTGGCGCCGGATGAATCCGTGGCGCGCATCTCCGGCAGTCAATTTGCGGTGCTGGTGATCGAAGTTATCGCAAGGCGCAGCGCCAGCGCCTTGGCCGAAGAGATCAGCAAATCTCTGGCGACAGCAATTGAATTGCCACAGCAAGATGTGTTTCTCACCGCCAGCATTGGTATTTCACATTCCAGCAATCGCGGTGTGACGGCAGCCATGCTCCAGCAACAAGCAGCCAGTGCCCTACTCGAAGCACGAAAACGCGGCGGTGCACAAATAGTAATGTTTGATGTGAGCCTGAAGGATGAACGCGCTGCCCAGTTAGCGTTAGAATCAGATTTACGCCGCGCCATGGCCAGCGATGAAATTGAAGTGCAATATCAACCCATCGCCCATCTCGATAGTTTGGACATTGCTGGCTTTGAAGCGCTGGCCCGCTGGCGTCACCCTACACAAGGCATGTTGCCGCCGGCCCAATTTATCGACATGGCCGAACAAGTCGGAATGATCAGTGAGATCGGCCAGATTGTTTTGGCGCAGGCCGCACGGCAACTGGGCATCTGGCAACGCGTGCTGCGCCGTGATCGACCCTTCTTTGTATCCGTTAATATTTCACCCAGCCATTTGTTGGAGAAAAATTTCCTCGAACAAGTGCAGGCGATTTTAAATCGCGAAGGTTTGAATTCAAACAGTCTCAAAATCGAAGTGACAGAATCGGTGATCATGCGCCATCCCGAACGGGCCGCACGATTGTTTGAACGGCTGCGCAGCTTGGGTGTGGGGTTGGCTTGTGATGATTTTGGCACGGGCTTTTCCAGCCTTTCTAGTCTGCGTGATTTGCCTTTTGATACGTTAAAAATAGACCGCTCATTTATTGCGCCCGAAAGTTTTGATCACCGCAGCGGCATGATCATCACCTCGATCACGGAACTGGCCCACAGCTTGGGCATGATCGTGGTGGCCGAAGGCATCGAAACCCAAAGTCAGGTGGATAAATTAGCTGAACTTGGCTGTGATTTAGGCCAAGGCTATTTGATTGGCCAAGCCATGGCGGCCAGTGATGTAACAGATATGTTGGCCGTGCTGCCACGCATCATCGCAAAAACCGCGCCCATTGTTCCTGTCGTGATGCCAGAACCCGGCGCCGCCCCCATGGCTCCGCGCCGCGTATTTGAAGCCGAACCAGAAGAGCTGCCCTCGATTTTCGCAGTCAACAACCCGCCACCCAAAGCAAAGCCCGTTACTAAGAAAGCGAGGCCAAAGCCTGCTGTGAAGAAAGCCAAGAAAAGTTAATTACTTCTTCATCCCGGCCAGCTTCATCATCACATCAATCAAGCGCGGCACATAGCGTTCGCCATAACCCATCGTATCAGCCACCACCAGTGTCTGGTGAACTTGTTCAGCCATGAACGAGGCCACCGGCAATTGCTCAGTCATGTTGGTGTAATAACGCAAATCCTTACGGGCATTGTGAATGGCGAATTTCGCATGAGAGTCATCGTCGGTAAGGGGCACGTGAATCAGGCGTCCGAACATCACTGAAGCTGCACCCCCACCCATAATAACCCGCTGTAAGGCGGCCATATCGACACCAGCTTTTGCGGCCACGGTGATGGCCTCAGCGGCAATGGTGGCATGACCGATGGAGAGAAAATTATTGATCAATTTAACTTGGTGGCCACTGCCCACAGCCCCAGTATGCACAATCAAATCCGCAAAACATTCAAGCACCGGGCGAATGGATTCAAGAATGGCTGCTTCGCCACCCACCATCAAACCCAGCTTTCCAGCTTCAGCTTCATTGGGAGTGCGCGTCATTGGCGTATCAACAAAATGAACGCCATGCTGTGCTGCTTCAATAGCGAGGCGTTTGGTCGAATCCGGTTCTGCTGTGGAACAATCCGCGATCACCAATCCTTTGCGGCCATGAGCCAGTAATCCATCTGCACCCAGAACAATCGCTTCCACCTGCGGCGTGCCCGTCACCACCAAAATCACCATGTCGGATGCAGCGGCGATCTCGGCCACAGATTTACATTCAACCGCCCCTTTGCTGATCAAGCTCTCAATCGGGGCTCGATTGTTATGGGCCAGAACATTCAGTTTAAAGCCCTTGGCCAAAATATTCTTGCCAATGCCATGGCCCATAAGCCCCACACCAATAAGGCCCACTGTTTTAATTGTCATGTCTCAACTCTCCCTGCCATCTGTTCAAATTCGAAAGGCTCTAAAATATATATCTGATCATCGGATTTATGTTTGAAACCCAGACGTTTGTAAAACCGCCCCGCTGCTTCATTGCTGTTTTCAACTTCCATCTTGATAAATTTTGCTCCGCGCTTTTGCGCTTCCAGAATTGTGCCCCGTAAAAGCCGCTCGCCAATCTTGCGCCCCCGCGCATGGGGCAAAACATAGAGGTCGGAAATATAAATGCCGGCAGACCCGCGCCAGCTGGAATAGGTCATGGTCCATAGGCACACACCCAGCAAGAGGCCAGCATCTTCAGCCACCATAACATGCGCCAGCCCCTTGGCATCACGTAAATTTTGTCCGGTCATTTTAGGAACAAAGGCCAGCCCCAAATCCTTCGGCAATTGCCGAATGAGAACCGCCACCGCATCCTCTTGCCCCTCACGCATAGGCTTAATGCCAATGCTCATGCCTAAATCCTTTTCGTTAAAACTACTTTCCAGCTAGACTGCATGAAGCAACATGAGACCGCAAGATGACCCATACACCCAACGCCTCCAAAAATACCGATCACCTTCCTAAAATCTCATGGGCCAAAGGCTCTTATCTCCATGATGTAGATGGCAAGCGCTATATTGATGGTTCTGGTGGCCCAGCTGTTTATTGCATCGGCCATTCCAATGAAGAAGTGAATGACGCCATTAAAGCGCAGCTGGACCGCATCGCTCACGGCTATCGTTATAATTTTACGTCCGATGCACTCGAAGAATTATCAGCCATCATCCGCACCCGTTGTGGAGGAACGCTCAACCACATGGTCTATGTGACGGGCGGTTCTGAGGCTGTCGAAAGCTGTTTGAAACTTGCTTTACAATATCACGCCGCACGCGGTGAAATGAGCCGCCGCAAATTCATCGCCCGCGAAAGAAGCTGGCACGGCAATACATTGGGTGCACTTTCCGTTTCAGGTTTCCGCGAACGCAAGTTGGCTTTCGAAGGTTCTTTGCTTGATGTCATTCGATTAAGTCCAACCAACGCTTATCGCCCCATGCCGGGGTCTAGCGCTGAAACCGTCGGTGAGGCCAGCGCCAAAGAATTGGAAGATGCAATTTTAAGAGCCGGTGCTAAAAATATCGCCGCCTTCATCTTCGAACCGGTGGTTGGTGCTGCAGGCGGATGTGTTCCCGCTCCCGTTGGCTATGCCAAACGCGTGCGCGAAATTTGCGACCGATACGGCGTATTGCTGATTGCCGATGAAGTGATGTGCGGCGCAGGCCGAACGGGCACTTGGCGGGCCTTAGAAAAAGATGGCGTGGAACCTGATATCATGTCCATCGCCAAGGGCCTCGCGGCTGGCTACCTGCCACTCGGCGCTGCAATCTACACCGACAAAGTGAGTGCCGCCTTCAATCATATGCCGCAAACCGGCCACACCTTCACGGGCCATACCACCTGTTGCGCCGCAGGTGTGGCCGTGCAAAAAATTGTGTCGCGTGAAAAACTGGTGGAGCGCGTAGCCGCCAACGAACAGAAATTCAAAACTATGTTGGCCGATGCCTTTCACAACGTTGAAGCCGTGGGTGATATTCGGGGCAGGGGTTATTTCATCGCAGCGGAATTGGTCGCCAACCGAAAAACCAAAACGCCATTTCCAGCTGAACGTAAACTGGCTTTGCATATTCGCGAGCAGGCTCTCGAAAATGGCCTCATCTGCTACCCCGTTGGCGGCAATGCCGATGGCGTGAATGGTGATGTGGTGATATTGGCTCCGCCCTATAATGCCACTGATGCGGAATTGATTGAGATCGTCGATAAAACTGCAAAAAGTGTGAAGCAGGTCTTGGCCAAGTTTAAAATAGCTTAAGGTCTTTCCGTGCAATTTTTCGTGATCATGAATTGAAACCCGCAAACTCTGCGTTGTGCTACGAACGGCCCACATCAGGAGACTTCCCCATGTTAAGCCGCCGCATCCTTCTTGCTTTCACCGCCCTAACAGTGATGCCGACGCTGGGCTATGCTGCAGGTTTCTCAACCTTTACTAAATCTGCTTTTGAAAAAGCCCAAAAAGATGAAAAATCAATTTTCATCGCCATTCACGCTGTTTGGTGCTCCACCTGCAAAGCCCAAGCGCCCATCATCAGCGCACTTTTGAAAAACCCAAAATTCAAAGATGTTTTAGTTTTCCGAGTCGATTTTGATGACCAAGTTGATATCGTCCGCGCCTTTGGGGCGCAAAGTCAAAGCACATTAATTAGTTTCAAGGGCGGCACTGAAATGGGTCGCTCTGTTGGCGACACCATTCCCGCTTCAATCGAAGCCTTGCTGGCGACGCACTTTAACATCTAAATGATCGGAACTTTAGGACTGGCTTTTGCGGCAGGCACGCTGACGATTCTATCTCCCTGCGTTTTGCCGCTTTTGCCCATCGCGCTCAGCACGGCTGCGTCCAAAAGTAAGTTTGGTCCAGTTGCGCTGGGTGCAGGTGTAGTTCTTTCTTTCGTGATTGTCGGCTTGTTTGTAGCTTTAGTTGGATTTTCTATCGGGCTTGATAGTGGATTTTTTAGGCGCAGTGCGGCAGTCATTTTAGTTTTGCTGGGCCTCATCTTGCTGTTGCCCGTTGCCCAGAATCGCATCGCCATAGTGGCCTCACCAATCGGTGCTTGGGCGCAGGAAAAATGGGGTGGAGTTTCGTCCAATGGCGTCGGCGGACAATTCGGTGTGGGTCTATTGCTTGGCACTGTGCGGAGCCCCTGCGTGGGGCCAACTTTAGGAGCGGCTTCGTTGCTCGCCTCTCAAGGCAAAGATATTGCCCAAGTCGTCCTCACTATGATTGCCTTTGCAGTCGGTGTTGGCACTCCGCTGGTCTTCATTGGTTTGCTCTCGCGCCGTGTATTGCAGAAATCGCGCGGAACACTTCTCGCCGCCAGCCATGGTTTCAAATCACTGCTCGGCATTATTCTCGTCGGCTTGGGTCTGTTCATTTTATCGGGTTACGACAAACACCTCGAAGCCGCTTTGGTGGCCGCTGCGCCTGATTGGCTGACGCATTTGACAACGCAATTTTGAACAGGCCAATCTTGAATGACCTTGACTTTACGACATAAAATTCTACTGTCGCGACCATAATCGACCACCCCATGCGGGAGAGATTGGGTTTATCCCAACGCCGAAGGAGCAACCGCCCCGGAAACTCTCAGGCAAAAGGACCGCTGGTGTAGTATAAAATCTGGAGAGCAGAGGCTTTAATTTAAAGCCGCTCACCGAAGGAGAAAGTTCTGCTGTGTCGGAGTGACAGCCGGATGAAAACTCTCAGGTACCTGACAGAGGGGCAAGTTCAATGTGAGTTGGATTTTGCAACCTATTGTCAGGAGACACCTTGATGAGTGACGAGACCCTTCAACGCACACCACTATACGAAATCCATAAAGTCCTTGGTGCTAAGCTTGTGCCTTTCGCGGGCTATGAAATGCCCGTGCAATATCCCACAGGAATTTTGACTGAACACAAATGGACCCGCGAAAGTGCCGGATTGTTTGAAGTGTCCCACATGGGACAATGCAGCATATTTGGCCCTGACTTTGAAACCACGGCGCGGGCTTTTGAAATGTTGGTGCCAGCCGACATTCTCAGCTTAGCGCCAGGCCAGCAGCGCTACTCACAACTCCTCAATATTCAAGGCGGCATCAGTGATGATTTGATGATCACGCGCTCAAACTGGGAAGGCTTAGAAGGGTCGCTCTATGTGGTGGTCAATGCTTCACGCAAGGGTTTTGACTTTGCCCATATCGAAGAAAACCTAGCCCCCGGCGTAACGCTGAAACGTTGGAATGATTTGGCTTTGATGGCGTTGCAGGGTCCAAAAGCGGAGGAGGCTTTGGCAAAGCTCATCCCTTCGGTGCGCAGTCTGCAATTTATGAACTCCAGTCGATTTAAATTGGATGGAGTCGACGTTCATATATCGCGCTCAGGTTATACAGGCGAAGACGGTTTTGAAATTTCAGTTAGCGCAGCCCATGCTGCACAAGTTTGGACCCGTCTCCTTTCTGATCCATTGGTAAAACCAATTGGGCTGGGTGCCCGTGACTCGCTGCGCTTGGAAGCCGGGCTTTGTCTTTATGGTCATGATATTGATCGCACCACCTCTCCCATTGAGGCGGGCCTCAATTGGTCGATTGCCAAACGCAGGCGCACCGAAGGCGGATTCATTGGCGCTCACCGTGTCCAGCGCGAATTGTTAGGTGGCGTTTCGAGAAAGCGCGTGGGCATCAAACCCGCAGGCCGCGCTCCGGCCCGCGACGGCGCTGAAATATTGGACGAGAGTGGCCGTAAAATAGGCGTCATCACCTCCGGTGGTTTTGGCCCCAGTGTGAACGCACCTGTCGCCATGGGCTATGTGGAAACAGCCTATGCCGTGATCGGCACACCCATTCAACTTCTTGTGCGCGGGCAAGCCATGCCTGCACAAGTT
Organism: Hyphomicrobiales bacterium; assembly: GCA_031393975.1. Classification (GTDB taxonomy): domain Bacteria; phylum Pseudomonadota; class Alphaproteobacteria; order Rhizobiales; family Aestuariivirgaceae; genus Aestuariivirga. Next base: position 37,602 of record JANMWK010000015.1, on the reverse strand, counting down.
TCCACTCTCCCCTTCATTCCTAACCGTTTTAAAAGATAGAGGATTTATGATGACTGTTAAATTTTCAAAAGATCACGAATGGATAACCGTGGACGCTAATATCGCAACAATTGGCATCACCAACCATGCACAGGAACAATTGGGCGATGTGGTCTATATTGAACTGCCAAAAACAGGATCACAGATCGTGGCCAATGCTGCCGTTGCCACCGTCGAAAGCGTAAAAGCTGCGAGCGAAGTTTACACACCAGTGTCTGGCGAAGTGGTCGAGGTGAATACGGAACTTTCCGGAGATCCGGCCTTGGTGAACCGTGCTGCGGAAAACGACGGCTGGTTTATGAAAGTTAAACTGAGCAACGCAAGCGAGCTTGACGTGCTGATGGACAAAGCCGCTTACGATAAATTTGTGGCAGGCTAATCAAACATGACAACGGATTTCATTGCCCGCCACATTGGTCCCAACGCCAGTGAGACCTCCGCCATGCTGAAAAGCTTGGGAGCTTCATCGCTGGATGAGTTTATCGCCCAAGCCGTGCCTGCAAAAATTCGCAGCAAACGCCCACTGAGTTTGCCGGAAGCTTTGAGTGAACGCGAAGCGCTCTCCGCCATTAAGAAAATGGCTGAGAGGAATCAGGTTTTTACCTCGATGATTGGCATGGGCTATTACGGCACCATTACGCCTAAGGTGATCTTGCGCAATGTGTTGGAAAATCCGGGCTGGTATACCGCCTACACACCCTATCAAGCTGAAGTGAGTCAAGGTCGCTTGGAAGCGTTGCTCAATTTTCAACAGGTAGTGATTGATTTCACAGGTTTGGAAATCGCTAATGCTTCATTGCTGGATGAAGCCACCGCTGCCGCCGAAGCCATGGCCATGGCAAAACGCGTAGCCAAATCTACCGCTAATGTTTTCTTTGTCGATGCTGATACACACCCGCAAACCATCGCTGTATTGCAAACCCGCGCCAAAGGTTTCGGCATTGATATTGAAATCGGCGATCCACTGAAAGATTTGAAACCTGCAAAAATTTTCGCAGCACTCCTGTCATACCCCAGTTCATCTGGTGCCCTACATGATTTTAAATCCACCATCGCTGATCTCCATGGCGCAGGCGCATTGGGCATTATGGCCACGGATTTATTGGCGCTGGCTCTCCTCAAATCTCCCGGCGAACTGGGCGCAGATATCGCTATTGGCTCGGCGCAACGCTTCGGTGTGCCCATGGGCTATGGTGGCCCGCACGCCGCATTCTTTGCCACCAAGGATGAATATAAACGCGTGATGCCCGGTCGCTTGATTGGCGTGTCTGTCGATGCCCAAGGCAACCGTGCTTTGCGCATGGCCCTGCAAACGCGTGAGCAACATATTAGACGCGATAAGGCCACCAGCAACATTTGCACAGCCCAAGTGCTGCTTTCGGTCATGGCTTCAATGTATGCGGTTTATCACGGTCCAGATGGCATCAAAGCGATTGCCAATCACGCGCATAACTGTGCCGCGCGGTTTGCCGCTGGTGTAAAAACCTCGCTGGTGAATGACACATTCTTTGACACGGTGACAGTGCGCTGCAATGCTAAGGCCATCATTGCGTCTGCAAAAAAGAAGCGCATTAACATGCGTCGCGTCGATGCGGGTCATGTGGCCGTCTCATTCGATGAAACCACGCGGGAAGAAGACTTGCAAAATGCGCTGGCGGTGTTTGGTGTGAAATCCACAGTAACTTCATCCGCGATTCCACCCAGCCTGCAACGCACTTCAAGATATCTAACGCACCCCACATTCATTTCATATCATTCCGAAACTGAAATGATGCGTTATCTGCGCCTGTTACAAGGCAAAGACTTAGCTTTAGATCAAGCCATGATTGCTCTTGGCTCCTGCACCATGAAGCTGAATGCGGCCAGCGAAATGATCCCCGTCACATGGGGCAACTTCGGCAACATGCATCCCTTTGCACCTTTAGATCAAGCCAAGGGCTATGCAGAAATGTTTGCAAGCTTGGAAGCCATGCTGTGTGAAATCACCGGCTTTGATAATGTCTCGCTGCAACCCAATGCTGGCAGCCAAGGCGAATATGCAGGTCTTCTGGCCATCCGGGGGTTCCACGATGCTAACAAAGAAAAACACCGCGATGTGTGTCTAATCCCCACCTCAGCCCATGGCACCAATCCGGCTTCGGCTGCAATGGCAGGTATGAAAATTGTTGTGGTGGCGTGTGATGTGCAAGGCAATGTCGATGTGGCGGATCTGGAAGCGAAGGCCAAGGCCAATGCCAAAAATCTGGCGGCTTTGATGATCACCTATCCTTCCACCCATGGGGTGTTTGAAGACTCGATCATCGACATTTGCCGTATCATCCATGATAATGGTGGGCAGGTTTATTTGGATGGTGCAAACCTTAACGCGCAAGTGGGCCTCATGCGGCCCGCCGAATTGGGCGCGGATGTGTGCCACATGAACCTGCATAAAACTTTCTGCATTCCCCATGGTGGCGGCGGCCCGGGCATGGGCCCAATAGGAGTGCGAAAACATTTGGCTCCGCATTTACCGGGCCACAATGTTGTAAAAATGGGCAAGCGCAAATCTGGTGCAGTTTCGGCTGCCCCCTGGGGTTCCGCGTCGATCCTGCCGATCTCTTGGATGTATATCGCCATGATGGGGGGCGAGGGGCTGACGCAAGCCACAAAAATAGCAATCCTCAATGCCAACTATATGGCCAAATGTTTGAACCCGCATTTCCCAGTGCTCTATTCAGGCCCCGGCGGCATGGTGGCCCATGAATGCATTATTGATCTGCGCTGGTTGAAAGACCGAACCGGCATCAGCGTTGAAGACGTGGCCAAGCGTTTAGTGGATTATGGCTTCCATGCGCCCACCATGTCGTTCCCCGTGGTCGATACTTTGATGATCGAACCCACAGAAAGCGAAGGCAAGCGTGAGCTCGATCGCTTCTGCAACGCTATGATTTCAATCGCCCATGAAATTGCAGATGTGGAACAGGGCCGCGCTGATCGTTTCAACAATGTTCTAAAAAATGCGCCGCACACTCACAAGCAACTGCTGGGAGAATGGGAACATCCCTACTCAAAGCAGCAAGCCTTTTTTCCGAATGGTGAAACGTCATCCCACGCCAAATATTGGCCAACCGTGGCGCGCGTGGATAACGTGTTTGGCGATAGAAACCTCATCTGCACCTGTCCCCCCATTGCGGATTACGTGCAAGCGGCGGAGTGAAACGTCGAAATAAAAACCCGGCACTAAGACCGGGTTTTTTAAACTCTGTTTCAGTGCGCTTAATTCAACCGCGACTTTACAGCGGCAATTGACTCAGCAATCAGCTTGGCGCCGCCTTTTTGCTCTGAGATCAACTTGGTTGCAGCAGCAATGGCAAGCTCAGCCGCGGTGCCACGAACGTCCTTTATGGCTGCCGCTTCAGCCTGAGCGATTTTCTGCTCGGCTTGCTTGATGCGCCGCGCAATGGTCTCGCTTAATTTAATGCGGGCTTCTTCGCCATATTGTGTGGCGGCAGATTTGGCTTGCGCAATAATGCTCTCTGCTTCTTTTTCAGCATCGATGCGTTTCTGTTTATAATCAGCCAGTAGCTTTTCAGCATCGAGGCGCAATTGCTTGGCATCGTTAAGTTCTTTTGAGATCAGGGCCGCGCGATTATCTAATGCGGCAGCTGCCTTCTTATGGGCACCAGCATAAAAGACGACGCCGAGGAACATGACCAAGGCAACGAGTGCGAAAAAGGTTTGATCGAATTGCATGGACCTTCTCCTTAACGTTTAACTGACGCAACAGCTTTTGTAGCTGCGGTCTTCAATGTTTTACTACCCGTCAAGCTCGCCACAATATCAGCGGCTGAATCACTGGCAATACTTTCCACTGATTCCATGGCCTTGGCTTTGGCCTTAGCAACCTTGGCTTCGGCAGCGGTAACTTTTTTGGATAAAGCATCACTCAGCGTGACTTGCTCTGCATCAATCTCAGCAGAAACAGTAGCGCGTGTATTCCGGCCGATATCAGTGGCCTTGGCACGGGCATCAAATAAGGCTTTTTCATAATGCTTCACGGCAGCTTCAGTTTCGTCTTTTAACGCCGAAGCGCGGGCAAGATCACCGTCAATCTGGCCTTTGCGGGCGCTTAAGATAGCAGCCAGCTTTGGCAACACTAAGCGGCCCATTAAAAGATAAAGAGTAGCAAAGAAAATCACTAGCCAGAATAGCTGTGAAGGAAACGAATGAGTGTCCAATGGCGGAAATGTGCCATGGCCTTCTACTTCAGTTGTTTCTGTTGTGCTCGTTGCCATGCCAGCCTCAAATTATAATAGACACGAGTGGGCCGATTTCATGTGGCCCACCCTCTAGACTAAATTGATTACTGCTTACTTGAGGTAAAGCAAAATAGCGATCAAGAATGAGAAAATGCCCAAGCCTTCAGCAAGTGCAGCGCCGATGAGTGCGTTGGTAAATTGAGCGCCCGCTGCAGCGGGATTGCGCAAAGCACCGGACAAATAGTTTCCGAAGATTATACCTACGCCAATGCCAGCACCGCCCATGCCGATACATGCGATACCTGCGCCAATCAATTTTGCTGCTTCTGCGTCCATTTTAGTCTCCTAAGGTTAAATAAGAAAATTGTTAGTAATTTAGTGTCCAGGATGCAACGCATCGTTCAGATATACACAAGCGAGAGTGGCGAATACGAAAGCTTGAAGAAATGCCACAAGAAACTCCAAAGCTGTCAATGCAACAGTCATTCCCAAAGGGAGAATTGATCCTAAAACACCACCAAATCCTAGCGCACTCAAGGTAACCACAAAGCCCGCAAAAACTTTCAGCACAATATGACCTGCTAGCATGTTGCCGAATAAACGTAATCCTAAGCTTAGGGGGCGCGATAAGAATGAGATGATTTCGATTAAAGATATAAAAGGTAAAATCACCATTGGAACGCCATGCGGAACAAACAACTTAAACCAGCCAAGACCGTGTTTGGTGATACCCACAACAACCACGAGGCCGATAATAAAGAACGCCATCGCTTCTGTAATAATTACATGGCTTGTTACTGTAAAAAAATAAGGGAAGAGGCCAATCAAGTTAGCCATCAAAACAAATGAAAAAATTGAGAAGACGAAAGGGAAAAACTTTTTCCCATCTTCTCCCATAATGCTGGTGACCATATTATCGACCAGACCATACCACATTTCACCAACCAATTGCAGTCGGCCTGGCACCAGCGCACCCTTGCGCGCTGAGAGAAGAAGTATGCCCGTGATGGTGGCAACAATGATGCCCATAAATAAAGCAGAGTTCGTGAAGCTGATTTCATAGCCAGCAATATTCACCGGACCAACGAGATCATGCAGTCGGAATTGATGGATTGGATCGTTAGCCACTATTTATCCTCATCGTCGTCATCATTAGGCTTCGGCATATTACGAAGCTCTTCAGCGGTGGGTGGTGTTCTATTCGCAGAGCGCGACATATTCAGAATACCAGCCCCAAAACCCAAGAGCAGAAACACAATTAGAAATAACGGAAGGGTGCCAAATAACTTATCCACCCCAAACCCTACAAGGCCACCAACCAGAACACCGGCAACGAATTCACTCGCCAGCCGGTACCCCTTGGAATAGTCCGAGGCCCCTTGATACTTCATCGACGATTGTGTGCCAGCGGTTGTTTGTGATTTTTCAGCCTCTATGCGGCCACCTAAATCTTTCAAACGGCTGGAAATATCGCCGAGCTTTGCGTCTGGGTTGTCTTTCGTATCGCGTGGATTAGCCATTTTCAATGTCCCCCGTTCAAGGCAAAACAGCCCCTTCCCAAAGCGGGTTCTTGATAGTTACGAGGCGTCCATGTGTCAAGCGGTGGATGCGGGTTTTAATCTGTTGAAATCACTTTGAAATTCATGAGAATTCGGGACTGCGTCGAAAAGTCCAGCAATCGGAAGTATGATTCTCGAAGCTGGCGGGCGCCTTACAATACTCCCAGCCCTTTTAACTCCGCCTTCAATTTCTCCGGCGTGATGAAATGATGAGCCCTCATGCCCACAGCTTCAGCGCCGCGCACATTCTTTTCGGAATCATCGATAAACAAGCACTCCGCTGCCACCAAGTTATTGCGCTGCAAACAGATTTCATAGATGGCCGGGTCGGGTTTAATCAGCTTCTCATCGCCGGAAACGACAATATCTCGGAACAAACTTAAAAACGGAAAGCGCAATTTGGTTTCACGGAACTTTTCATGGTTCCAATTGGTGATGGCATAAAGGGGAACATTCTTTTTATGCAAAGCTTCCAGAATATCCACACTGCCGTCAATCGCGCCCGGAATGGTTTCATGCCAGCGTGTATCATAAGCCGAAATTTCTTCGGCATAAGTAGGGTGTTCAGCGACAAGCAGTTTCACCGCCTCCGAAAATTTACGGCCGCGATCTTGTTCCAAATTCCAATCATGATTGCACACATGGGCAAGGAACCATTCGACCTTGGCTTCATCGTCAAAAATTTTGCGATAAAGCAAGCGTGGATCCCACTTAATGAGAACCATGCCGAGATCAAAAATGATGTTCATATCTTAAACGGCCTCAACCAGCTGCTCGGCCTCTTCCAAATTCACCGAGACCAATTGCGAAACGCCACGCTCCATCATGGTCACGCCAAAAAGCCTATGCATCCGCGCCATCGTGAGTGGGTGGTGCGTAATGATGAGGAAACGCGTCTCGGTGCGTTGAAGCATAGCATCTAACAAATTACAGAAGCGTTCCACGTTATGATCATCGAGCGGCGCGTCAACTTCGTCGAGCACGCAAATCGGTGATGGGTTGGTAAGAAACACTGCGAAGATCAGCGACAAGGCCGTGAGGGTTTGTTCACCGCCTGAGAGCAGCGATAGCACCGTTGGCTTTTTGCCTGGTGGATTAGCCAGAATTTCAAGACCGGCTTCCAGCGGATCATCTGATTCAATCAGCTGCAGTTCAGCTTTGCCGCCACCAAACAAGGTGGTGAATAATTCACCGAACTTAGTATTCACCGTATCAAACGCATCGAGCAGACGCTGGCGGCCTTCACGGTTCAAGCTGCCAATGGCACCGCGCAATTTGGCAATGGCTTGAACCAGTTCGTCCTTCTCAAATTTCATTTTATCAAGCTGCGCGCCCAGCGCTTGGGCTTCTTCATCAGCGCGTAAATTCACGGCACCCAAACGTTCGCGGTCTTCGCGAAGTCCGATCAGCTTTTTTTCAATCTCATCGGCAGGCGGAAGTTGTGTCGCGTCAACTTCGGCGCGTTGCAAAATTTCTTCCGGTTCACATTGGAGCGTTTCCGAAATCCGCGCCGTGCAATGCTCCAACCGACTTGATGACGATTCAAGATGTGCGTCCAACCGCGCATGGGTCTCGCGCGAAGTAGACGCTAATTCCTGTGCTGCCCGCAAAGCCTGATCAGCGCCGCGCACATTATTTTCAGCTGAAGCCAAAGCATCCGCCGCCAGTTTGCGTGAGGTCTCAGCTTCGCTCAACGTGTTCATCAACTTCAATCGCCGATCCGCCAAGGCTTGCGGCATCTGGCTCATTTCAATGATCGATATTTCAGTTTCTTCAACACGCTTCACCAATGCAGCAGTTTGCTCCTTGGCTTTGGCCGCACGACTTTTCCATTGCTCTTGTTCTGAAGCGATGGTCTTCAATCGCTCGGCTCTGACACGCGCTTCACGCTCTAAGCCATCATGCTTGGCGCGCGCTTCAGCATAGGTGGCGCGTTCGCCGTTGAGAATGTCACGAAGTTTTTGCACCTCAAGCGCAATGGCATCTGCTGCGGGCAGGGCTGCAAATTCACTTTTAGCCGCGTCAGCAAATCCACGCGCTTCAGTCATCCGCGCTGCACTGCTGTGGGCTGCTTCTTCTAAAGCGCTGGTCTGCGCTGATGTTTCGGCCATGCGGCGCTCATGGGCCTGCAAGGCTTGCCGCGACACATCTAAGGCGGAAGTTGAAGCCCGCCATGCTTCGCGCTTTTCGCGCTCGGCCCGAACTCCCGTTTCAACGGCCACACGCGATGCATCATATTCAGTTTTCAGCGCCTCAGCAGCAGCGATGGCCTGCTTCATATCTTCTTCTATGGACGATAGACGATTGCGTTCCGCCAGACGTTTTGCAGCCGCACTCGGCGCATCTGCCGCCGCCGTAAACCCATCCCAGCGCCACACATCGCCTTGCGTAGAAACCAAACGCTGGCCGGGCTTAAGTTGCGCTTGCAACGCAGCGCCAACCGCTTTTGAAACCACGCCGACATGCGAAAGAATGCGTGATAGTGCATGCGGCGCTTGCACGAATTGCGAAAGTGCAACAGCGTCACCCGGCAACGGCGCAATAGTATCCAGCGGCGGCAACCCGCGCCAGAACACCGGTGCTCCTTCATCTGCCGAAGCTTCAATGTCTTCACCCAAAGCCGCAGCGAGTGCGCCTTCATAACCGGGCTGCACGGTGATTGAATCCACCAGTAATGGCCACAAGTCGCCACCGCCGGCTTTCAACAAATTCGTCAGTGTACGGACTTCTGTTTGCAAGCGTTCAGCTTTGCGCCGACCGTCATCAAAAGCCTGGCGCTTGTCGCCTTCCACTTGCCGTGAAACACGCAAACCCACTTCGGAATGTCCGGCGGCTTGCTCTGCTCCACTAGCGATAGCAACCGCAGCTTCAACAGCCGCAATGAGTGTGGCACCATCGGCAGCTGAACCCACCCGCGCCTGCAACGCTTGGCGGCGCTGTTCAATATCGGCTGCTTCGCGATCGAGTTTCACATTGCGATTTTGATGTTCCGCAATCGCCCGCTCCATGGCGCTGCGCTGGGCTGAGAGTTCTGACAAGCGATTGTTCGCTTCATCCGCTGCTTCTTGTGCCCGCGCCAATGAAGCTGCGGCCTCCTGCAAAGCGATAGCCGCTTGGCTGCGAATATCACTGTCATGAGAAAGTGCAGTTTCCAAACCAACCGCTTCGTCTTGTAGCTTTACAATCACACCATCGGTGTCTTGCACCAAGTCTTCTTCACGGCGAAGATCATTCGCGGCTTGGGTGCGGCGCTGCTTCAATTCCGCCAATCGGCTTTCAACGCGCTTCTCTTCTTCATCCAGTGAAGCCCGTTCCAAGGTGATACGTTGCAACACAGCGGCACGAATAGTTTCTTGCTCACGCAAGTTTGGCAGGGTCTCACCCAATTCATCCCGCGCTCGAAGTTGCGATGATGCAGCCAGCGTATGCTCCGCCAACACGCGGGTCATTTCATCCAGCGCTCGTTTGTCAGCCGTCATTGCGGCGCTGGCATCACGCCACGCCACGAACAATCCCGCCGCTTCCAGTTTGCGAATTTCAGCCGATACTTGTTTATATTTTAAAGCCTGGCGCGCTTGCCGCTTCAGGCTGGCAAGTTGGCTTTCAAGCTGGGCTGTCACATCATCCAGCCGCGCCATATTAGCTTCGGCGGCTTTGAGTTTTAATTCAGCCTCATGGCGGCGCGTATGCAGGCCAGTAATGCCCGCAGCTTCTTCCAAAATTAAACGCCGCGCTTGTGGCTTAGCGTTGATGATTTCAGAAATCTGCCCTTGCCGCACCAATGCTGGCGAGCGCGAACCTGTGGAAACATCCGCAAACAAAAGCTGCACATCACGGGCGCGCACTTCTGAGCCGTTCACACGGTAGGAAGAACCTTGATCGCGGACAATCTGGCGTGAGATTTCAACCATCTCAGATTCATTATAGGCCGATGGCGCAGTGCGGTCCTCGTTGCCCATGGTCACCAGAACTTCGGCCATGTTACGGGCTGGGCGATCTTGAGTGCCAGCGAAAATCACATCTTCCATGCCAGAACCGCGCATGGATTTGTAAGAGTTTTCACCCATCACCCAGCGCAGGGCTTCGAGAAGATTAGATTTGCCACAACCGTTTGGCCCCACCACGCCGGTGAGGCCGCGCTCAATCACAAGCTCCGTTGGCTCAACGAAAGATTTAAAGCCCGTCAGTCTAAGTTTAGCAAACCGCATAGTTGGCCTCGTCTTTATTTCAACAGCGGATCGAGAATAGCTTTCATCGCATCATAAGTGCGCTCGCCATCATAGGATTTGCCCGCGATGAAGAAGGTGGGAATTCCCGTCACCCCATAGCTCTTGTCAGCTTTGTCGCGCACTTCGAAAATTGCTTTCGCCACTTTTTCATTTTTAAGACAGGCTTCATAATCTGCTTCTGTCATGCCTGTTTGCTTGGCAATGTCCTTCAATTGATTATAGGCGTCAGGCACCCATTTTTGTTGGGTCTTGAAGAAAATATCAACCAGCGGGAAATATTTTTCCTTAGGCGAACACCGCGCCACCATGAATGCTGCCATGGCTTGATCATTATGAGGGAATTCACGGAAAATGAATTTCACTTTGCCAGTGTCGATATAATCGGTTTTGATTTTGCCAAACACATCATTATAAAAAGCCGCGCAATGAGGGCAACTGGCTGAAGCATATTCGACGATGACCACTTTGGCGGTGTCTGACCCCATACTCATGTCACCTTCAGCAGGAGGCGTCATCAAATCAGTCAAATCGATTTTCTTGGCGTCGTCAGCAAAAGCTGGAATGGCAGTAACAGCCAAAGCAGCAGCGCTGAGCATAAGGGTACGGCGGGATGTATTTGTCATAAGGTTTTCCTACTAGATGTTGGGGGAACTGGCCAATCCCTATTTTCCCCTGTGGAGAACGTGGAAAGTTTGGGACCATTCGGAGCCGCATGAGAAGCCAGCCGCGTCAGCGCAGCTTTCAAATCCTCATCGGCAATATCGTCGATATTTTCAGCCCAAGCTTTCGCTGCGGCAGGCGCCATGGGGCGGGGGGCTGATTTAGCAGGGGCTGGCTGCAGGCTGCCCTGAATGATTTTAAGCGAGGTAATGGCACCATAACCGAGAAACTGGTTCACCCGCTCAATAATGCGCGGGCCTTCATATTGCAGCTCTAATCCTCGCCCTGCAACCGCACGCAAAACCAATGTGCCACCGATCTTGCGGGCATCCGCGGAAGTGGTTTTAGGCCACTTAATCTTCTCTGGCAGACAGAAATCTGCAAATATTGGTCCCATAACCGCCCCCCATTGCGAGATGAGCTGTTCGCTGGCAAAGCCATGGCGCGCGAAAGCCGCCTTGGCGAGGGTTCTAAAATGTTTGTCGAGCGTTTCCATCAGAGAGTTCAAAATGCCGTTGCAAATAGATAATTCCCGTAAAACCATGGCAGAACAAGGGCTGCAACAAGATTTAACAGGTAAATTGCTGGAATGGTACGACATCCATGCGCGCGATTTGCCATGGCGCATGAAGGGTGGCAAGGCCGCCGACCCTTATAAAATCTGGCTTTCCGAGATTATGCTGCAACAAACCACGGTGACAGCCGTTCAGGATTATTTTATCAAATTTGTAGGTTTATGGCCAAACATCCACGCTTTAGCGGCCGCTGAAACTGAAGATGTGATGAAAGCTTGGGCGGGTCTTGGCTATTATGCCAGAGCCCGTAATCTTCATGCTTGCGCCAAAATCGTATCAAGTGAAATGGGCGGAAAATTTCCGGCTTCAGTTAGGGAATTAGAAAAACTCCCTGGCATCGGTGCCTACACCTCTGCGGCCATTGCAGCCATCGCCTTTGATATTCCTGCCGCGGCCATTGACGGCAATGTGGACCGGGTGATCTCACGTTATTTCGCCATCGAAGAACCTTTGCCACAATCCAAACCGCGCATCCGCGAAGAAACCGAGGCGCTGGTGTCGGAGAAGCGCAGCGGTGATTTTGCCCAAGCGTTGATGGATTTAGGGGCCACCATCTGCACGCCGAAATCTCCATCGTGCGATATTTGTCCGTGGACGGATCAATGTTCTGGCCGTCTTCGGGGGATGGCCACAGCATTGCCGCTCAAATCCAAAAAGCAAAAAATCATCACGCGTTATGGTCATGTTTATTGGATCGAAAATTCCAAGGGCGAAGTGCTGGTGCGCACCCGTGAGGCCAAAGGGCTTCTGGGTGGCATGACCGAATTTCCATCCAGCGATTGGTTCCGTGACACTCTCCAAGATTTTGGAGCACCGTTTAAATCCACATGGAAAAAAACGTTTGGCGTAGTCGAACACACCTTCACGCATTTTCATTTGGAGTTGACAGTGTGGAAAACCCAAAGCGAGCAGTCAGAGCTGAAATCACATTTCGTGCCGCGCAATGAATTAGCAGGTGAAGCCCTGCCATCGCTCATGCGCAAAGTGGCGACGCATGTTTTAAAGAATGAGCGCACTTAACACATTACAGCTATATATTGTGTCTGTGTTATTTCACTTCCGCCAGCACGTCAGTTGATAGTTTCCAGTATTCATCTAACTATCTGAGTCGAGCCACTTCCTTTTTTAGCACAGACAACACAACGGCTGTCATAGGGGTGCCATTCCTTGTGGTAATTTCCTTAGCAAGAATGGCTGCTCGTGGATTTTTGATCTATAATCGCAGAGTATGCTCCTCTGGCTTGGATATAAATCTGCAACCATAATGCTTGATCAATCGCTGATGGATAAAGTTGTAGGTCATGCTTTTAATGACAGATTAATTCAAAAGCTCACTCTAAATTGTCATCCCCGCACTTGTTGCGGGGATCCATGGCAACAACATTAGCACATGTAAATCGACAAGGACGCTTGCACAACGATGGATCCCCGCAACCAGTGCGGGGATGACATAACTTTTAAAAGCGCTATAAAAACTAATGCTTTTATATCACTTCATCAATGAACGCTTCGGGCTTGATGCGATTCCTGACCCACGATTGAAGATTGCTGTGGTCAATCATCTCAATGATCCGTTTGAATTTCTAAGTTTGCAAAATGAAAGCGAAATCGTCCGTAAAAATCTCGAGGATATAAAGAATATTTTCTCTTATGACCGCGGATTTATAAGCCTTAATACGGATTGGCATCATCCGTTGATGTGGTCTCATTATGCGGAAAAACATACAGGTTTAGGTTTTGAAGTAAAAGAAAACGATCAATTGCTGAAAGTAAAATATCAGAAAAGTCGACCACGCTTATTAAGTTGAAACAAGAAACCGGCAATCAAAGCGTCAAAGATGATCATATTGCTTTGGATGAGGTTATAAAGTTATGGGCCTTGTAATTCTACAGTTGGTACTACGAGAATGAATATCGGATGTTCACGGCGCTTGTAAATGGTGATCCAACTCGAGAGTTATATTTTCAAAAATTTACCGATGAGTTCAAACTAAGCGAAGTCATCCTTGGCGCTAAATCTAAAATTCCAGACTTACAACTTAAAAGTATACTTGGTAACGAAGCGGCAACCGTAAAGTGTTTCAAGGCTGGATTAGATAAAACAGAATTCAAAGTCTCTAGAGAAGACATACTATTGAATTTCTGCGCTTAATCAACCGGCACCCATTGCACCTGATCAATCCGCGTGGCCCCCGCCGCCAGCATAATCAAGCGGTCCAGCCCAAGGGCCACACCTGAAGCCGGAGGCATAATGGCGAGTGCCGCCAGCAACTCCTCGTCAATCGGATAACGCTCGCCATATCGGTTTTCTTTGATATCCATCTCCGCCACAAAGCGGCGGCGCTGTTCTGTGGCATCGGTCAATTCGCCAAAGCCATTGGCCAGTTCCACGCCGCAGGCATAAAGTTCAAAACGTTCGGCCACGCGGTCATCATGGGCGCAGGTGCGGGCCAGTGCGGCTTCGACCGATGGGTATTCATAAAGAACGGTAACGCGCCCATTGCCCAAATGCGGTTCCACTTTTTCAACCAGAATGCGACTGAAAATATCGGACCATGTTTCGTCTTTTCGAAATGTCACAGGAGAGATTGCAGCAAGGGCATCTCGATTATTCAGTGTACTGAGCAAATCAACGCCAGCATATTTTAAAAATGCATCTTGCGCGCTCAGCCATTCAGCATCGGCCAATGGGTTACACAGGCGACCGCGCCACTCAAAATTCCTTTGGCCTGCTGCCAAGCGCGCCAAAGCCAAAGTATCTTCGATGATGACGCGGTAGTCTTCTTCAGTTCGGTACCATTCCAGCATCGTAAATTCAGGCGCATGTGTCATTGTGCGTTCGCGGTTTCGAAACACATGGCCCAAATTAAAAATCCGCTTTTCACCCGCCGCTAACAATTTCTTGCAGGCGAACTCTGGTGATGTGTGCAAATAACGCGGAACGCCAACGCCATCATTGCCGATCAATGTGGTTTGAAACGCATGGAGATGTGCCTCATTGCCGGGGGAGACTTGCAATGCCGCTGTATCCACTTCCAAAAAATCGCGCTCTGCAAACCAGTGGCGTATGTCAGCAATAATTCTATTGCGCGCCAGCAAAAAAGGCCGGCGATCAGCATGACGGGAAGGGTGAAACCACGGGGAATCGGTATTGGGCAAAGGGGTTGGCTTTCAGCTGTTTCACTGCTAATAGCCGCGCCAACATCAATTCGCAAAATTTAAAAGAGAGATTATCCGTGGTCAAAGTGATAGCCAGCGGCGTGCGTAAAGGCAACGTCATCGAACATGAAGACGGCAAGCTCTATATCGTTTTGAAAGCCGAATCCATGCACCCCGGCAAAGGCACACCAACCACAACCATCGATATGCGCCGCATTTCCGATGGTGTAAAAACTGTGGTGCGTTATAAAACCACCGATGCCATGGAACGCGCCTTCGTTGAAACCATCATGCACACCTATTTGTATAAAGATGGCGAAACTTACGTGTTTATGAATCCGGAAAGTTTTGAACAAGTGCCGCTCACCGCTGATATGGTGGGCGATTACGTGCCTTACTTGCAAGAAGGTATGGAATGCCAGATTGCCATGTTCAACGACGGTCCGATCTCCATCGAAATTCCACCGCGCATCACGTTGGAAATCATGGAAACTGAGCCAGCGATTAAGAACCAAACCGCATCATCATCCTTCAAGCCCGCTATGTTGAACAATGGTGTTCGCACTTTGGTGCCGCCACACATTGGCGTGGGCACGCGCATTGTGGTCGATACCACGGATGGTTCTTATGTGGAACGCGCTAAGGACTAAGCGTGGCCTGCATCCGCTGATAGCATGAGCGGATCAACACCCAGTTTTGCAAGGGCTGCCCAGTGCAGCCCTTCATAATTTCCAGAGAACACCAAATTTAGATCAGCATCACAATGCAGCCAGCCATTGCGTTTAATCTCTTCTTCTAATTGACCAGGCGACCACCCGGCATAGCCCAAAGCCAATAATTTACGCATCGGCCCTTTGCCTTTGGCAATGTCGCGTAAAATATCAACAGTGGCCGTAAGCGCAAATTCAGGTGTGATTTTTAGGCTTTCGACAGGGGAAAAATAATCGCTGCTGTGCAGAACAAATCCTTGAAACTGCTTGACTGGTCCGCCAAAAAGAATCGGTGTCAGCAAAGTCTCTTCGGTAATAGTGCCGTCTTCGGGGGCAATATCCAACTTGTCGACAAGGTCAGCGAAGAACATGCGCGGCGCCGGTTTGTTAATCACAATGCCCATGGCGCCATCTTTATTATGCTCACACATAAACACCACAGCGCGGCCGAAATCATCGCCTTGAATGGAGGGCATGGCGATCAGCAATTTGCCTTTCAAGGAAACGCGCTTGGACATGGAAAGAACTTACTCGCAATTTATGCTAACGGGAAGGTGACTGGTAGTTGATATTGCAAACAATTAGAGACTAAATATGGATCGTAGAATTTTTATTTCAACTCTAATGAGTTTGCCCTTCAGCGCAACGGCCCGCGCCGCTCTGCCCTGGAAGGCCGAATTTGTGGTTGGTGGTTTTGACGGCAAGACTTATGCAGCGGGTTTTCGCGTGATTATGGATAAGGATTGGAAAACCTATTGGCGCAACCCGGGCACAGCGGGCATTCCGCCGCACATCGAAATTACAGGCGGAAATTTAGCGTCGGTGACGATTGATTTTCCTCTACCAAAGCGCATCATTGAAGAAAGCGGCGAAGCCTTAGGTTATCATGATGAGGTGATCTTTCCCCTGACTCTTAAGCCAATTGATGCGACCAAACCCGTTGCAGCACATCTTTCGTCATTTTTTGGCATTTGCGCTGTGGTGTGTACGCCCGCTAAGTTTGAAGCTGACGGCAAATTTGCACTTGATAACCCACAACAATTTTTAATTACGAAATGGCAAATGCGGGTGCCGCAACCAGCGCAATTCATTACTGCAACTCATCTTGTCGACAAATTTCTGGTTTTAGAGTTGAACCAACCGATTATCGATCTCTTTGTCGAAGGCCCTGATAATCTCTATTTCCGTGCGCCAGATTTTTCAAAGGAAGCAGGAAAGGCTTGGATTAAAGTTGAACGCTTGAAGGATACAAAAGATCTATTGGGGATTGATTTGCGTATAACTGCTGACGCAAACGGGCAGGGGCTTGAACAGCACGTCGTTGTCGCCTAAATCCCACCCTTAACTTGAGAGATGACAATGACAATTAAAATTGGTGACAGACTTCCCGCCGCTGAATTCAACGTGATGACGGCTGACGGCCAACAAAAGCTTTCAACCGATGTGGTGTTCGCGGGTCGAAAAGTAGTGCTGTTCGCGCTGCCAGGCGCATTTACACCGACTTGCTCCAACAATCACATGCCAGGCTTCCTCACCCATCTTGATGCAATCAAAACCAAAGGAGTAGACACCCTTGCCTGCACGTCGGTGAATGATGTTCATGTGATGACGGCTTGGGCCAAGCACTCTGGCGCAGAAGGCAAAATTATGATGCTGGCTGATGGTAACGGCACTTTCGCCAAAGCCTGTGGATTGGAAAAAGATTTGAATGTTTCAGGCATGGGCCTGCGTTCTAGCCGCTACTCTATGATCGTCGATGATGGAATTGTTAAAGCACTGAACGTGGAGGATAAGTCCGGCGTGAATGTTTCCGGTGTTGAAACGATTTTAGAGCAATTGTAAAAAATAAGAAAATAATCCTTGACACCGTACGGTGCTTTGGCTATATTCCCTATACTCCGGAAATTTAACTCTTAACCTTAAACGGTGCCATTCCTTGGCGGGCCAATTCATCGGCGCGTTCATTTTCAGGGTGGCCAACATGACCCTTTACCCAGTGCCATGAAATCTCGTGGCGCTTAATGGCTTCGTCAAGCGCTTGCCAAAGTTCAACATTTTTCACGGGTTTCTTATCAGCGGTTTTCCAGCCGTTTTTCTTCCAGCCGTGAATCCATTTGCTAATCCCATCTTTCACATAGGATGAATCCACATGCATCTCGACTTTGCAATTGCGCTTCAAAGCGTTCAGCGCTTCTATGGCTGCCATCAATTCCATGCGATTATTTGTGGTCTCTTTTTCGCCCCCACAAATTTCTTTGCGCGTACCATTCCAATCCATCACCACGCCCCAGCCGCCGGGGCCGGGGTTGCCGGAACACGCACCATCGGTATGGATAATAACAGGCGGCTTACTCATGCGGTCAATGAAACAGAGCGAAGTTCGCGCGGTAATTTGAACGACACATTTTCTTCGCGCAACACAACCTTCTCAACCGACACATCATAATGTTGTTTAAACGCATCAATGATTTCAGTAACCAAAATTTCAGGTGCAGAAGCTCCGGCTGAAAGGCCAATGGTTTTCAGTCCCTGTAGGGTCGACCACTCCAAATCCGTGGCGCGTTGCACCAGCAATCCACGCGGGCAACCATTTTTCTCGCCCACTTCAACGAGGCGCATAGAGTTTGAAGAATTTGGTGCGCCCACCACAATTAACAAGTCCACTTTGGTCGCAATCAATTTCACCGCATCTTGGCGGTTGGTTGTGGCGTAACAAATGTCTTCCTTCAGCGGGCCTTTGATGGCAGGAAAGCGCCGCTGCAAAACTGCGATCACGTCGCTGGTGTCATCCACCGACAATGTGGTTTGGGTGACGAAAGCCAGTTTTTCAGCATCACGAATTGAGACTTGTTCAGCATCATCCGTGGTTTCAATCAAGGTAATCGCACCGACAGGCAATTGCCCCATGGTGCCGATGACTTCGGGATGATTCTTATGGCCGATGAGAATAATTTCTAAGCCTTGGTCGTGATGGCGCTGTGCTTCCATATGAACTTTGGTAACCAGCGGGCAGGTGGCATCAATTTGAAACATGGCGCGGCGCTGCGCTTCAGCAGGCACCGCTTTAGGCACACCATGGGCCGAAAAAATAACCGGATGATCCCCCGCTGGAATTTCATCCAGCTCATCGACAAAAATAGCACCCTTGGCTTTAAGGTCGTCGACCACAAATTTATTATGCACAATCTCATGGCGTACATAGACGGGTGCACCATAAATTTCCAGCGCCCGTTCGACAATATCAATCGCCCGCACCACGCCTGCGCAGAAACCACGTGGCGCCGTGAGAAGGATTTTGAGTGGGGGCAGGGACATGGACGGAGGAATGACGGGGAGGCTGGTGAAAGTCAAGAATGCTGTTAAGCCGCAGTTCCCATCTCGCCCCGCACCTGTTGCCGTAGCAGATCAATCGGCACCAAGTTTGGCCCGCGCCGCACGTGCCAATAGGTCCAGCCATTACAGGCTTCGGCGTTTTGTACTTGAGCACCCACTTTGTGAATGGAACCAGAATGTGCCTTGGCGGCGATGGAGCCATCGGCGCGCACATTGGCGGCGATGCGCTGCGAATGATCGAACAGAGTCTCACCCGCCTTCACGAGGCCGCGCTCAATCAAAGTGCCAAACGGAATGCGAACTTCAGCGCGTTTGCTGACCGTGGTTCTTAACGCCTCCAGAGGCAAAGGCTCCACTGCATCAATGCGGGCTTGCGCGCCTTCCGCATAGACAAGCTCGCGCTCTATGCCGATATAATGACGGCCCAATTGCTTGGCCACAGCACCTGTGGTGCCGGTGCCAAAAAATGGATCAAGAATCACATCGCCCGGTTTACTGGTGGCCAGCATCACACGCTGCAACAAAGCTTCCGGCTTTTGCGTGGGGTGCAACTTATCGCCATCCTCATTTTTCAGGCGTTCACCACCCGTGCAGAGAGGCAGCGTCCAATCGGACCGCATTTGTAAATCATCATTGAAGATTTTCATGGCATCATAGTTGAACGTATATTTCGTATCTTCGCTGTGGCCCGCCCAAATCAAAGTTTCATGGGCATTGGTGAAGCGACGACCGCGAAAATTTGGCATCGGGTTGGTCTTGCGCCACACCACGTCATTCAGAATCCAGAATCCTAAATCTTGCAAGGTTGAGCCGACACGGAAAATATTGTGATAAGAACCAATCACCCATAGAGCACCGTTGGGCTTCAACGCACGGCGGCATTCGGTAAGCCAAGCCTTAGTGAAAGTGTCATAGGATTCGAAGCTGGAAAACTTATCCCAATCATCATCGACCGCATCCACTTTCGATTCATCAGGACGCTTCAGATCACCGCCCAGCTGCAAATTATACGGAGGGTCGGCAAACACAAGATCAATAGAACCCGTGGGAATTTTTTTGAGTTCGGTGAGGCAGTCACCAATCAAAATCTGATCGTGCAGCGGCCGCACGTCAATCTTAGTTTCATAACCCATTTCAAAATCCCCAAACGCAAACGCAAACACACTGGAGAGGGTTATGAATCTTTGGGGACTCACTGTGAATCCAATTCGGTAAGAATGGTTAACGGGCGAGCAAACGAGCGATAGGCTTGAATGATTTGCGATGCTCTGAGCAGGGACCAAGTAGACCTAAAGCCGCCGCATGTTTTGCAGTTCCATAGCCCTTATGAATAGCAAAACTGTAGCCTGGATATTGCCGTTCCACGTCTATCATTATCCGGTCGCGCGTGACTTTTGCGATGATTGAGGCTGCTGCGATGGATAGCGAGAGTGAATCACCTTTGATGATGGTTTGTACTTTGCAGGACAGAGGCGGTGCGCGATTGCCATCAATCAAGGCCAAATCCGGTTTAGATTTTAGAGCTTCAACTGCGCGGCGCATCGCCAAATATGTAGCTTGCAGGATGTTGATCTGGTCAATCTCGGCAGCACTCACAACACCAATACCAACTTGTGCCGATTTCAAGATGGGGTTGAACAGGGCTTCGCGCTTTTCGTGGGTAAGTTTTTTAGAATCATTAAGGCCTGCAGGAATGTTGCTCGGATCAAGAATAACAGCCGAAGCCACCACCGGCCCAGCCCACGGGCCGCGCCCCGCTTCATCAATACCGCAGATCAGGCTGTGGCCGGATTGGAGGGCAGTGAGTTCGAAGGTGAAATTGGGATAGTACAAATTGGTCCTCGCAGCGAGCGACCTCATCCGGCGCGTTGCGCCACCTTCTCCCGAGGAGAAGGGTGAATTCAAGCACCGCCCTCAGTATTTGTGTCCTTCTCCCTTGGAGAAGGTGGCCGAAGGCCGGATGAGGTCCTTAGCCACACAATAGCACTTAAAGCCAGAACTCTACAACAATGCCAACTGCTCACCCGCAAGCGCTGGCCGCTTGAACAATTCAGTCGTTAATTTCACGCGCTTTGCATTCAGCCCCAAACGCTGCGCTGCCAATTGAAAGCGCCTTCCAATCGTCCAAGCATAGGGCCCTGATCCGGTCATGCGGGTGCCAAAATTCGGATCATTCTCGTTGCCACCACGCACTGATTTAACCAGCGACATCACTTTTGCAGCACGGTCTGGGAATTCTTTTTCCAGCCAGTCTTTGAAAATGTCTTTCACCTCATGCGGCAAGCGCAGCATGGTGTAACCAGCCTCACGCGCACCCGCTGAGTAAGCTGCTTTTAAAATCGCATCAATCTCGTGGTCATTGAGCCCCGGAATAATCGGCCCCATCATCACAACTGTTGGAATGCCCGCCTTCGAGAGTTCCTCAATCGCGGCCAATCTTTTCGCCGGAGTTGAAGCCCGCGGCTCCATAGCACGGGCCAATTGCGCATCAAGCGTGGTTATCGAAATTGCCACCTTCACCAATCCTAGTGCCGCCAAAGGCTTTAAGATATCCATATCGCGCGTCACCGAGTGAGACTTTGTTACAATCCCAAACGGATGTTTGAATTCACTCAAAACTTCGATCACCGAGCGGGTAATTCTATAGGTGCGTTCAATCGGTTGATAGGGATCTGTATTGGCCCCCAGCGCTATAGTTTTGGGCACATAGTTGGTCGCGGTTAATTCCCCCCGAAGAAGAGCCGCCGCGTTCGGCTTAATGAAAAGCTTGGTTTCAAAATCAAGGCCCGGCGAAAGCCCCATGTAAGAATGAGCCGGCCGCGCATAGCAATAAACACAACCATGCTCGCAGCCCCGATAAGGATTAATCGAGCGATCAAACGAAATATCGGGCGATTGATTGCGGGTGATGATGGTCTTTGGTGTTTCAGTGAAAATCTCAGTTTTCAAACGCGGCAGTTCGGCGAGCGTTTCCCAGCCATCATCCACCAGTTCTTCATGCAAAGATTCAAACCGTCCTGGTGGGTTAATCTTCGCTCCACGGCCACGATCCATCTGAGGCAAAGACGTGTAGCGACCAGCCCCTAAAAGCCCCGTGTCGAGCCCTGATGCAGGGCGCATGTTGATGAGTGAAACCATGCGTAGAACATGGAATAAAAATTGGAACAAAGCAAGAACTTTTTATTTGCGACTTAAATTTTCATCCAACCTTGGCATGATCTCGATGAAATTGCAGGGCTTGTGCCGATAATCAAGTTGCGGCTTTAAAATCTCGTCCCAGCCGTCGCGGCAGGCGCCCGGGGAACCCGGCAGGCAGAACACATATTTGCCACCCACCACACCCGCCGTGGCGCGGGACTGCACGGTGGAAGTGCCGATTTTTTGAAAACTCATTATGTGGAACAAAACGCCAAAGCCTTCGATTTCTTTATCGAACAAGGGCCGCAGGGCTTCGACGGTGACATCACGGCCTGTGAGCCCTGTGCCACCCGTTGAAATAATCACATCAATAGAGTTATCTTTGGCAAGTTTGCGCACCAAAGCACGAATGGCCCGCACATCATCTTTTACGATAGCGCGGGCACTCAAGCGGTGGCCCGCTTCGGCAATGCGGTCCACTAAAGTTTGGCCAGATTTATCTTCGGCCAGTGTTCGTGTGTCGGAAATGGTGATCACCGCTATGCCAACCGGGATGAATTCACGCTCACTCATTTGAGTTCTTCCCATTTGATTTTGAAGGCCAGTATATCGCGCCACGCTAATTTTTTCTGCGCGGGAAGTTTAAGAAGTTCATCAGGATGAAACGTTGTCATTAAAGGCGTGCCATTCACCAGAAGCCATTTGCCGCGTTGGCGCAAAACCGAGGCATCTCCGCTTGCAAGATATTGCCCAGCAATGGCCCCAAAACTTAAAATCAATTTCGGTTGAATGAGTTCCATTGCCCGCGCCGCAAAGGGCAGACACAAAGCGATTTCATTTTCTGATGCATTGCGGTTGCCCGGTGGACGCCACGGAATGAAATTCATCAAAGCCGCATCGTCAATTTTAAGTCCAATCGCTGCCAACATGGCGGTGAGCAACACGCGCGATTTTCCAGCGAACACTTGGCCGGATTTATCTTCCTCATTGCGCGGGCGATCCCCCAAAATCAAAATCGAAGACCGCATATTACCCTCGATGAAGCTGAGCTGCGTAGCCGATTTGCGCAACGGGTTAGCATCGAAATAATTCAGCGCCTGCGTTAAAGCGTCAATGGTGCTGCAAGCGGCGGCTTGAGCAGTGGCATCAGCGGCGGATTGATCAGGAAGGGTCGCGGCGCGTGTGAGCTGCGGGGCCGCGACAGGCTTAGGCTTTTCCACAATCTGACTTGCGGCAAAACGATCAATCGCCACTTCGCCCACAATCTCGTCAGCCCCCATCTCCACCAGCCAAGCTAATGTTTCGGCGGGGTTGATGTCGTTTGGCTGCTGATCAATGTCCATTTTGGCTGCTTGTCATCTAAGGTCCATTGCCTATAACACATCCAGAATTGTTGCAAATCAAGGAAAACCAACATGCAGCGCGAAGCCATGGATTATGATGTCGTCATCGTGGGCGCAGGCCCTGCAGGCTTGGCCGCCGCTATCCGCGTAAAGCAGCTATCGCCGGACACGACTGTCTGTGTTCTCGAAAAAGGTTCCGAGGTGGGCGCACATATATTGTCAGGCGCTGTGGTCGATCCGATTGCACTGAATGAGTTGATTCCAGATTGGAAAGAAAAAGGCGCGCCCCTCAAGACTGAAGTGGTTGAAGATCGGTTCTTCGTGCTTGGTCCATCAGGAGCCTTGCGTCTCCCTAATTTCATGATGCCACCCCTGATGAGCAACCATGGCAATTATGCGGTGTCACTCGGCAATGTATGCCGCTGGCTGGCCACTCAGGCTGAAGCGCTGGGCGTAGAAATTTATCCAGGCTTTGCAGCATCTGAAGTTCTTTACCGTGAAGATGGTTCTGTACGCGGCGTGGTGGCGGGTGTCATGGGCATTGCTAAAGATGGCACCCATAAACCCGACTATCAGCCCGGCATGGAGCTGACAGGAAAATATGTGTTGATCGCTGAAGGGGTGCGGGGATCGCTCGCCAAAGAAATCATCGCCAAATATAATTTGAGCGAAGGTCGTGAGCCGCAAAAATTTGGCCTCGGCATGAAAGAGCTGTGGGAAGTGAAACCCGAAAACCATAAGCAGGGCCAGGTGACGCACACCATGGGTTGGCCCTTGGGAATGAAGACGGGCGGCGGCAGTTTCATGTATCACTTGGAAGATAATCTGGTGTCGATTGGCTTTGTAGTCCACCTCAATTATCAAAACCCACATCTCTTTCCTTATATGGAATTCCAGCGCTTCAAGCATCACCCGCTGATTGCGCAAGTTTTGCAAGGTGGGCGACGCGTGGCTTATGGCGCCCGCGCGATTACTGAGGGCGGATTTCAATCTGTGCCGAAATTACCATTCCCTGGTGGCGCATTGATTGGCTGTTCAGCAGGCTTTGTGAATGTGCCGCGCATCAAAGGCAGCCACAACGCCATGAAAACCGGAATGATGGCTGCTGAAGCAGCAGTCGCCGCAATTCAAGAGGGTCGGGCTGGCGATACATTGAATGAATATCAAACCGCTTATGAAAATTCTTGGGTCTATGAAGACTTGAAGAAAGTCAAAAACGTAAAACCCATGTGGTCCAAGCTTGGCCTGTTGGGCGGCGCAATTCTGGGTGCTGCCGATATGTGGCTCAATACATTATTCGGGTTTGGCCTTGGCACTTGGAAACATGGCAAACCAGACTATGCCACGTTGAAGCCAGCCGCAGACTGTAAACCAATCATTTACCCTAAGCCTGATGGTGTTCTGTCTTTTGATCGTCTTACCAATGTGGCGTTCTCGGCTACATCGCATGAAGAAGATGAGCCCTGCCATCTACAACTCAAAAATAAAAACCTCCCCATCGCCGTGAATTTACCGACATGGGATGAGCCCGCCCAGCGTTATTGCCCAGCTGGTGTTTATGAAGTGGTGCGGGCTGAAGGCCAAGAGCCGCGCTTTCAAATCAACGCCCAGAACTGCGTGCATTGTAAAACTTGCGACATCAAAGACCCAATGCAGAATATCACATGGGTGGTTCCACAAGGCGGCGAGGGGCCAAATTACCCCAATATGTGAAAGTGGCACCTCTTTAACCATAGGTAGTCTTCAGGTGAAAACGAAACTCAATAACTAAAAAGCAATCATTTGGAGCAAGGGGTTGTTGAAAACTTCGTACTACAATGTCCTTTGAAATATCTTCTGAGGAGAATTGTGACCATGGGTTGCGGTGATAAAAAGTTTAAGTTTGGGTCGTTTTTCAAGCGCTGGCTGAAGAATGACTCAGGCAACGTGTCCATGTTTTTTGGCTTCGCAATTATCCCTGTAATTTTGGCGTCGGGCTCTGCCATTGATTTTGAACGTATCGCCGATGCAAAAACAAAACTGCAGGCTTCAGTCGACTCTGCAACACTTTATGCGGCTTCACTGAATGAAACCCTAGACACCGTTTTAAAAACCAAGTCGCAGCCTTTCATCACTGCCAATTATATTCACGACAGCGATATTACACTGACATCTTACACGTCACACAACGCGGGTGATAATATTGTTGGCACGGCTGAAATCTCCGTCAAAACGTGGTTCATGGGCTTATTCGGCATCAGCAGGATGATAGTGAATTCTCAATCCATGGTTAAGAAATCAGGTATCAATCTTGAAGTTTCATTGGTGCTGGATAATACGACGTCGATGGCCGGTACCCCCATTGCCAATCTTAAAACGGCCGCGAAAAATTTCGTGACCAAAGTTATGCCTACAACACAGGGCCAGTTTTACACGAAAATTGCCGCGATTCCGTATCAAAATGGCGTAAACTTGGGCTCCACTGCAAGTTCGGCCCGTGGCCCGATCCAAACTGGTACAAGCACTACGCCAGGCTATCAAAACTATTCATTCACAAATGGTGATGGCAACTCCAAAACCCTTGCAATTACCAATTGTTTGACCGAACGCACCGGCCCACAAGTTTACACTGATGCATCTTTTGCTCTTTATCCAGCCGGTCGGGCTTATATGGGAGGTAACAATCCCTGCGGTGTGCAACAGCTAGTTCCGCTATCGACTACAGCGGCCACCTTGAATACGACAATTGACAATATGGCTGCCGGCAGCTCCACGGCGGGCCAAGTCGGCATTGCTTGGGGTTGGTACACATTATCACCAAATGTGGGGATATGGTCTGGCACAAGCCAACCTGCTGGTTATGATAAGCTCACGACCACCGATGTTATGACGAAAGTCAAAAAGATTATGATTTTGATGACCGACGCTGAATATAATTCTGCCAACGCCAATGGTGTGATCACTGGTAATCCCACTGTTTCTGGGAGCGGCGGATCCAGCGATCACATTAACCTCGCAGCCACGAACGGCGATTCCTACACACAATCGGCCAGCATGTGTGCAGCTATAAAAGCATCGGGTGTTGAGATTTATGTGATCACGTTTCAATTGGTTAAATCCATTCAAAAACGTGTGGACCTTGTAAACAATTGCGCGACCGATGCCAGCCACATATTGGACGCTGATACCACCTCACTCGATGTTGCTTTCAACGGCATCGCTAACAGCATTCTGACGATGCGCGTGGCACAATAATCAGGCGGCGGGCCTGAGTCTAATATAAAGGGAGAGCCTTCAACATTGAAAGCCCATCCTTTTTGCTTGCGATATTCCTGAAAAAACCCCAATCTAACTGTAATAGATTGATTGTTTTTTTAATTGGGATTTTTATGAATTTACGCCCTGCCATCGTTGCCATCGCGTTGATGACATTCGCCATTACAGCCCATGCCGAAACTGATAATTCCTTGGCTGGAAATTATTTAGCAGGCAGAACTGCCGCCAAATTACGCGACACTGCGGCGGCCAGCGATTATTTTGCAGCAGCTTTGGGCGAAGACCCGCAGAATCCTGTTTTGGTCGAACGTCTGTTCCAATTGCAACTGGCCGCAGGTGATTTGACCAGCGCAGAGGAAAGTGCGGCCAAAGTGATCACCTTTAATAGCCAGCAGCGCATGGCCCGTATTGTTTTGGGGCTGAAAGCATTTCGTGATCGGCAATATGCAGATGCTCGCGCCCATTTTGCGGAATCGTCCTACACCCCAGCGGGAGAGCTCACATCCAATCTCCTCAGTGCTTGGTCTTATGCTGGCGAAGGCTCACTCAACGCGGCCATGAAGGAACTTGATAAGCTCGATATGCAAGACGGCTTTGCGAATTTCAAAGCGCTGCATGTAGCCCTCATTTCTGATTATCTGGGCTCCACTGTGCGCGCCGAATCCGCTTACCGTAAGGCCTATGAGCAGGCAGGCACCAGCCTGCGCGTGGTGCAAGCTTTTGGTAATTTTCTCGAACGCAATGATAAAAGCGCTGAAGCCATCAAAGTCTATTCTGGTTATCTCACAGCCGTTCAGCACAATGTGTTAATTGAAGCCGCCTTAGCCAATGCCCAAACTGGCAAGAAGCCAGAACCTTTTGTGGCTACGCCCGCTGCGGGTGCAGGTGAAGTTTTATTTTCACTCGCAGCAGCGATGAATGAATCACAAACCATAGACGCTGCCCAAATCTATGCGCAATTGGCCTTGCAGCTTAGCGCAGATGTTCCGGTCACCCAATCTCTCCTGGGCGATATTCTCACTGACATGAAATCTTATCAGGCCGCCAATGAGGCCTTCGAAAAAATTCCCCAATCATCACCCTTACGCACCTATGCTGATACCGAGATTGCTATTAATTTGCAGCGGCTCGATCAGAATAAGCCTGCCGTAGATCTTTTAAAATCAGTCTTGGCCAAAGATCCTAGAAACTTAGATGCATGGACATCGCTGGGCAATATTTACCGCGTCAGCAATGATAATGTGAATGCTGTTGCAGCTTATACCGAAGCCATGAAATTGCTGCCTGAAAAAGGTAATGGCAATTGGCAACTTTATTACAATCGCGGCATTGCCAACGAACACATGAAAGCTTTTGATAAATCAGAGGCCGATTTCCGCCACGCACTTAGCATTTCTTCAGATGAGCCATCGGTCTTAAACTATCTTGGCTATGCCCTGATTGATCGGGGGCAAAAATTAGATGAAGCCATCGCAATGGTGAAACGCGCTGTCGATCTTCGTCCCAATGATGGTTATATCATTGATAGTCTGGGTTGGGCTTATTACACCATGGGCGATTATGAACAGGCAGTTGGTTATCTCGAACGCGCCGTGGATTTAGCCCCTTACGATGCTATCATTGCTGAACATTTGGGCGATGCCTATTGGCGTGTCGGGCGCAAAGTGGAAGCTGGATTTCAATATCAACATGCCAAAGACAATCACCCAGAACCCGAAGATTTAGTCCGCATTGAGGGCAAAGTAAAAAATGGCCTGATTGATTCGCCAAAAGCCAAAGCCGCCGATTTGAAACCTGCAGTCAAAAAATAAGTGCCGCACTGGATTTCTGAAACAGCCCACGCCAAAATCAATCTGGCATTACATGTCTTGGGCAGGCGCAACGATGGCTATCACGATTTGGATTCGATTGTGGCTTTTGCTAATATTGGCGATGACCTGCGCATCGAAACGTCGGACCGGCTAACATTGAATTGTGTCGGCCCCTTCGCAGACCATATTCCGCTGGGTGCAGACAATATTATTCTCAAAGCATGGCATATTCTACAAGCACTTGGCGTTTCGATTCCTAAAGTATCAGTAGAACTCACCAAAAACCTACCCGTTTCATCGGGCATCGGTGGCGGTTCCGCTGATGCAGCAGCAATGCTGCGCGCACTTTTAAGAATGACGAATTCATCCCTCACCAGTGATCAAGTGAAATCATTGTCGCGCTCACTGGGGGCAGATGTGCCGGTGTGTTTTTATCAAAAGCCCTGCCATATGCAGGGCATCGGTGAAACCATCACGCCGCTTGAAATCGAATTGCCGTGTGCCATTGTGCTGGTTAATCCGTTGCGGCCCTGTTCCACGGCTGATGTATTTAGAAACTTAGGTCTAGCCAATGGTGCTTCATTCGCAGACGCAATATCTATGGAAAACCCGCCAATCTGGCGCAATGATTTGTCGGCCGCCGCTCAATCCATTCGGCCTGAAATCACCACGGTGCTTGCGGCATTAAGACAAGAGCCCTGCTTTTCTGCCGTGCGCATGTCGGGCTCTGGAGCCACCTGCTTTGGGTTAGCAGCCAGCAGCGCTGAAGCAAACGCCGCTTGGGCTAGGTTATCAGTTAAAAATCCAAATTGGTGGGTGCGGGCAGCTGAAATAATGCTATAAATCAGAACTTTCCAACTTGGTAACCACTCGTTCACCATCTTATTGTTAGGTTGCGCAGACATGCAAATGGCAACTCAGAGATCAACCTCCATCGCACCAGCGTCTCAGCCGGTAGGCACCGCTATGCCATCCTCGCTGTCGGAGGATGCGTTCCTCGGTGGTAAGCTCAATATCCTGCAGCCTGAAAAGGGTTATCGCGCCGGCATT
Organism: Hyphomicrobiales bacterium; assembly: GCA_031393975.1. Lineage (GTDB taxonomy): Bacteria > Pseudomonadota > Alphaproteobacteria > Rhizobiales > Aestuariivirgaceae > Aestuariivirga. Next base: position 8,503 of record JANMWK010000015.1, on the reverse strand, counting down.
GACGCTGTGTTTTTAGCAGCGTCCATTCCAGCCATAGCTGGTGAAACTATTTTTGAAGCAGGGATTGGAGCAGGGGTGGCATCGCTGTGCCTGCTAGCCCGTATGCCGCAGCTTCACATAACCGGCATTGAAGTGGCCACGCGTTATGCTGTGCTCTGCGAACAAAATGCCAAGCGCAATAATTTTGCTGAAAACATGCATGTGATCACGGCGGATGTTAAAGATGCGATGCGCCGCGAGCTGGCCCACATGCCGCAGCATGGGTCCTTCGCCCACGCTTTTGCCAATCCGCCCTATTTTGAAGACGGAAAAGTCACTGCTTCGCCGACTTTGCTCAAAGCCACCGCCCATGCTTTTGGTCCTGATGATTTGGAACTGTGGATTAAAATTCTTCATGCCATGGTCACCCTGCGTGGCACAGTCACGCTCATTCACCGTGCTGAAACGCTGGGTAAAATTCTCACCTGCATGGAGGGGAAATTCGGCGATGTGCGCGTGGCCCCGCTTTATGCTCGCACGGGCACAGCGGCATCGCGGGTGATTGTGCAGGGGGTAAAAGGTTCTCGGGCGCCCATGCAATTGCTACCGGGCTTGATTCTGCATGAAAGCGATAACAGCTTCACACCTGATGCTGAAGCCGTGCTGCGCGATGGAGCCGCATGGCGCCTGCGCTAAGCGAAGGTTGATATTCAGCCACTTCCACACTAAATCTTATCGATGATCAAAAAACTTCTCAGGTTCATTCCGTCCAAATGGCGGACGAAAAGCTCCGTCATTAATATCGTCAGATTACAGGGTGCTATCTCAGCTGGCGGCGGCTTGCGCCCAGCCCTGAACGCCAAAGATTTGGAACCGCTATTGAGGCGCGCCTTCAAAAAAGGTGTGTCCGGCGTGGCTTTAGCCATTAATTGCCCCGGTGGTTCACCCGTGCAATCTTCACTTATCGCCGCCCGCATTCGTGCGCTCAGCGCCGAAAATAAAATCCCGGTTTATGCTTTTTGCGAAGATGTTGCTGCATCCGGTGGCTATTGGCTGGCCTGCGCCGCCGATGAAATCTATGCCGATGAAAGTTCTATCGTGGGTTCGATTGGCGTGATTGCGGCGGGCTTTGGCTTTGTCGATGCGATCAAAAAACTTGGTGTCGAACGACGCGTTTACACGGCGGGAACATCTAAAAGCATATTGGACCCTTTCAAGCCTGAGAAAGAAGAAGACGTGAAACGCCTGCTCGAATTGCAAGACGATGTGCATGAAGGTTTCAAAGCGTACGTGCGGAGCCGCCGGGCGGGCAAATTAAAGGTGGAAGAAGCCGATCTCTTCACGGGTGCTTTCTGGACCGGAAAACGCGGTTTAGAATTGGGCCTCGTCGATGGTTTGGGCCATATGCACGAAATTTTGCGCCATAAATACGGTGAAAAGGCTGAAATAACAGAAGTTTCCGCCCCCAAAGGCTGGGGATTGAGACGCCTCGGCTTTGGCGCTGCCACAGATTTGCCCGATGTCGCGATTAATGCACTGGAAACACGTGCAATGTGGTCGCGTTTTGGTCTATAGTTTTCATTATGAGTGATGGAGTTCCAAAAATGGGTTTTTTCAGAACAGCGGCTTTAATGATCGTGGGCTATATCGCCATGAAAACCATCAAGCGCGCCATGAAGAACATTGAATATCAACAGACGAAAGCCAGAGTGAACGAACAGAAGCCGCAAGAAAAAATGCAGCGTCTGAAGCTCGATCCCATCACTGGGGCTTATGTGCCTGAGGCGTAAACTCAACGCGCTGAAGGCACCTCCTCCGGCCTTCGGCCACCTTGTCCAAAAGAGAAGGGCATCTGTTTGACTTCACCTTTCTCCTCTGGAGAAGGGGCCCCGCAGGGGGGAATGAGGTCCCTTTGCTGGCAGCAAGGAAAATCTTGCATGTTTATGGCGAGGCAAGTAATTCCCCACCATGACCCTGAACCCCACCAAAGCCTTCCAAGACCTGATCCTCACACTTCATAATTATTGGGCAGCGCAAGGCTGCGTCATTCTCCAACCTTATGACATGGAAGTGGGCGCTGGCACGTTCCACCCGGCCACCACCCTCCGTTCCGTTGGCCCTAAACATTGGTCAGCGGCCTATGTGCAGCCCTCTCGCCGCCCCAAGGATGGCCGTTATGGTGAGAACCCCAATCGATTGCAGCATTACTACCAATATCAAGTGATCATGAAACCGTCGCCTGCCAATTTGCAGGAGCTTTATCTGGGTTCGCTCAAAGCCATCGGTATCGATTCATCCCTGCATGATATTCGATTCGTGGAAGACGACTGGGAAAGCCCCACTCTGGGCGCATGGGGCCTGGGCTGGGAAGTCTGGTGCGATGGCATGGAAGTTTCGCAATTCACTTACTTTCAGCAAGTGGGTGGCATGGATTGCTCGCCGGTTTCTGGCGAACTCACTTATGGTCTTGAACGCCTAGCCATGTATGTGCAGGGTGTGGATAATGTGTATGACTTAAATTTCAACGGCCTCCAAAGTGCCCACAAAATTTCTTATGGTGATGTGTTCCTGCAAGCCGAACAAGAATATTCGCGCTTCAATTTCGAACATGCTGACACCTCAATTTTGCTTCGCCATTTTGAAGACGCCGAAAAAGAATGCGCCGCACTTTTGAAAGCGGGCGACAAAGATGGCAAACATGAATTGGCATTGCCTGCTTATGACCAATGCATCAAAGCATCCCATGCATTCAACCTGCTGGATGCGCGTGGCGTGATATCGGTTTCCGAACGGCAAAACTATATTTTCCGCGTGCGTGATTTGGCCAAAGCCTGTTGCGAAGCCTGGAGCCGAACCTCCGGCGGGAGGGCTGCATAATGCCTGAACTTCTCCTCGAATTATTCTCCGAAGAAATCCCAGCCCGCATGCAAGCCAAAGCGGCTGAAGATTTGCGCACAATGGTGACCAACGCGCTGGTTGATGCGGGCCTCACATATGAGGGCGCGCAGTCTCACGCAACACCCCGTCGCTTGGTGCTGTCAGTTGAAGGCCTCAATGCCAAAGCCGCTGACACTGCCGAAGAACGCAAAGGCCCGCGTGTGGATGCCCCACAGCCCGCTATTGATGGTTTTTTGAAATCAACGGGACTGAAGCTCGACCAACTCACTGTGCAGGATGATAAGAAGGGCCAGTTTTATATGGCCATCGTCAAAAAATCCGGCCGTGATGCAACCCAAGTTATTGCCCAGATGGTGCCCACCATCATTCGCAATTTCCCATGGCCAAAATCCATGCGCTGGGGTTCAGGGCAATTGAAATGGGTGCGCCCGCTGCAATCCATTCTCTGCACTTTTGATGGTGAAGTGGTGCCGTTTGATATTGAAGGCATTCACAGTGGCAACACCACCATGGGCCACCGCTTTTTAAGCGCGGGTAAAATCGAAGCGCGGCGCTTTGAAGATTATGCGCTGGCCTTGCACAAAGCCCATGTGATCGTTGATGCGGGTGCCCGCGCCGAAACCATTCGCACCGAAGCCAAGAACCTGGCCTTCGCGCGGGGATTAGAGATGATTGAGGATGAAGCGCTTCTGAAAGAAGTGGCGGGCCTTGTTGAATGGCCCGTGGTGCTGATGGGTGAGTTTGACAAAAACTTCCTCAGCGTGCCGCCCGAAGTGATCATCACCACCATTAAAAATAATCAGAAATGTTTTTGTTTGCGTGGCGCCGATGGTAAGCTTTCGCATCATTATTTGTTAGTCGCCAACACCGTGGCTGCGGATGGTGGCAAGACCATTGTTGCAGGCAACAATAAGGTGATCGCCGCACGATTAAGCGATGCCAAATTCTTCTGGGATCAAGACCGAAAGACCAAGCTGGAAGATTTGTTGCCGAAGCTTGATAAGATCACCTTCCACGCCAAACTGGGTTCACAGGGCGAACGTGTAAATCGCATTGACGCCCTCGCAGGCGAAATCGCTAAGACCATTGGTGCCGATGTTGAGAAATCAAAACTGGCAGCGAGATTGGCCAAGGCCGATCTGGTCACAGGCATGGTCGGTGAATTCCCAGAACTGCAAGGCTTGATGGGCCGCTATTATGCACTCGATCAAGGCATCGATGCGGAAGTGGCTGATGCACTGCACGATCATTATAAACCACAGGGACCAACTGACTCAATTCCAGTTTCTAAAATCGGACAGGCCGTCGCGCTAGCTGATAAACTCGACACGTTAGTAGGCTTCTGGGCAGTTGGCGAAAAACCGACTGGTTCGAAAGACCCATACGCACTACGCCGTGCAGCACTTGGAATTATTCGTGTCGTCCTTGATAAGAACTTGCGCGTTCCAATCCGCAAAATTCATGAAAATGAATTTGCGAAAATGGCGAAAGGGCCAACTGGAAATAATATTGTTGGCGAAATCATTCCTGAGGGTTCTTCAGGAGATACTCTACTGGATTTCTTCGCTGACCGCCTAAAAGTCTATCTCAAAGACCAAGGCGCACGGCATGATTTGATTGACGCGGTGTTCTCGCTAGGTGGGCAGGATGATTTGCTTATGGTGGTGCGCCGTGTGGAAGCTTTGTCGAAATTCCTTGAAACCGATGGCGGTAAAAATATGTTGGCTGGTGTTAAGCGAGCCACAAACATTCTCAAGATAGAAGAGAAAAAAGATGGCAAAACTTATCGTGGAGATGTGAACCAGTCACAGCTCATCAAAGGCGAAGAAAAAGCTTTGCACACTGCTATCTCGCAAGCCTCAAGCTTGTCGCGAAAAGCTGTGGAGCAGGAAGATTTTGAAGGCGCCATGAAAGCCATCGCAAAACTCCGCGCTCCAGTCTACGAATTCTTAGACGGTGTCACCGTAAACGACCCCGACCCCACATTCCGCGAGAACAGATTGAGGTTGCTAAACCGCATCCGCGAAGCGACTGCCGAAGTTGCGGATTTCTCGAAAATCGAAGGGTAGAATTCATGTCCTTCGCCCGTTCCTTTTGGAATGGGATAAGGTGGCCAAAGGCCAGATGAGGGCTCTTTGTTTGCCGCGCGAACTAACTCAACTTTGCTGCCAGAAATGCTTTCACATTGTCTTCATGCACGCGTTCATACGGCCCGTATAGATTCACCCAGCCCATTTGCAGCGGGCCTGCAATAATCTCGGCCAGTGGTTTCACGCGCACCTCTGGTTCACTCGCACAGCGTTTTACCATGCGGATATATTGCTGCGTGGCGCGGATGAGAGTTTTTTCATAGCCACCTAAGGCGATAATTTCTGGATCGCCGTGATTGGGCAAAATGCGGGCAGGGGCCAGCGCCCACAGACGATCAAGATCGACTAAATGCGTTTCGAATTGTTCAGGCTCGCCCACATAGGTGATGGTGTCTTCCATGGTGTCGCCCGCCAGCAAAATCTCAAGTTCATCAATCCACACCACCGATGCATCATCGCTATGGATGTTGCATTCGATGAATGTGAGTTTCAGCGCACCCACCTGAAAACCCATCTCACCTTCAAAGGTTTGCGTGGGCATGATCAATGGGGCGATGACAGGCAGACCGTGATAGCTGCCATCCTCAATGCCTGCTTTATGTTTCAGCAAATGCGCTTCAGTTTTTTTGTTCGCGATGATCACGCAATCCGCAAAGGCCGCCGTGCCCGCCACATGGTCCAAGTGCCAATGGCTGAGCAGCACGGTGATTTTGGTGACACCGCGCTCCTCCAAATATTTGCGGATAAACGTTCCATAGTCCGGCGAAACATGTGTGTCATAAACCAGCGCCTCGCCCCCATCGACAATCGCATAACTGGCAATGCCCAGTGACAGCGCCCCATCATCCACCCAATTTTTTTCCGGCATAAAGCGATAGCCCTCCACCCGCCCATCATAAAATGCGAAGATTTTTTCATGGGGGGTGAGAACGCGAAGGTGTGGAAGCATTAAATTAAACTCATTTGGGGGGAAGGAGGTTTGGGGGGATTTGCGTTGCGGGCAATGGTGGTGGGCTCCATCACCCAATAATCATCAGGTGGCGCGTTCAACAGATCTTGCACCTGTTCCTCGGTGCCATCCAACCAGCGAGCGAAATCTTGAGGGTGAATAACCACGGGGCTGCGATCATGGATGGCGGCCACGGGCAAGCCAGGCACAGTGGTCAGCATCGCGGCGGATTCCAGTTCCGAACCGTCAGCGCCCATCCAATGTTCCCAGAGGCCACCAAAGGCAAACAGGGAGTGGTCAGGCCGATGGATAAAATAGGCCTGCTTTTTGCCCGACACATCACCTTGCCACTCATAAAATCCGTCAGCTGGCATAAGGCAGCGACGGCGGCGAATGGCATTTTTGAATGAGGGTTTTTCATAAACAGTCTCGGTGCGGGCATTGGTCAGCGGCCGCCCCTGCACGTCTTTTGCCCATGAGGGCACCAGTCCCCAGCGCATCAAATCAAAGTGGCGCTGCTTGTCGGCACCCACGCGCACAACGGCAATGGGGCTGCCGGGAGTAACATATTGACGTGGCGGAAAAACATGGCCGTCAATAAATTTGAGCAGCGCTCTTGCTTCATCGATCGATTTACGGAAACTGTAGAGACCACACATCAGGATATCCTAGCAAATTGACAGCCAAGCAACAATTCCCAATTCTGGCAGCCTCTCTATGCTTGCGGCGGGGGGCCGAAGTGCTGCTCATCCAGCGCGGCAAAAAACCGGGCCTCGGCAAATGGGCGTTCCCCGGAGGCAAAGTGCACTGGGGTGAGACCGCTGCTCAGGCTGCTCTGCGGGAGCTACACGAAGAAAGCGGATTGAGCGCCACAATCGGCCCGCTCATCGGCCTCTATGACGTCATCCAGCCCGCCTATCATTTCGCCATCGCGTGTTTTTACGCGTCGAGCCCACAAGGATTTTTGCTGGCAGGGACCGATGCCGCTGATGCACGCTGGGTGAACATCGACGATCTTGGTGGCCTGCCCCTGGCCTCAAATATCGCTGACGCAATTATGCGTTCAAAACAATTCGAAACGCTTTGAATCAATTAGTGTTACACGCGTTAACCTTCACTTAAGACTTTTCTTAACGACATCGCATGCTCTGCTAGGTTGATTTTGTTCAGGGTGTGGGCCTTGTGAATGTGCAGTCGGGTTTTATGTATAAAGCAGCAAAAGAAGAATTCAGCGAAATGGCGCCTCAAAAAGCCAAGCAAATGGCGCTTCGTTATATTCTCGAAGCATGGGAAGAGGCTATCTACGAAGGTGTCGATCCTGATGCCATTGCCACCGCCGCCATCTTTGCGGCTTTGTCTGACATGGTCGCCACCTATGGCGAGGAACCCGTTGCCACCATGTGCGAGCGCCTGCCAGAGCGCATACGCACTGGTGAATTTACGGTAGGCAAAACCACGCAATAACGTGCTAGGCAAAGTGGATGATCGACGCTCGCTTTACCATGCGCTGTTTCATGTCTGCATTCTATCTTGCAGCAGGTATTCTGCATCTGAAATCACCACAGGGCTTCGTGATGATTGTTCCTTCTTTTGTTCCATGGCCGGAGACAGTTGTGTGGCTCACGGGTGTGGCCGAGATTGCAGGCGCAATTGGCCTGTTTGTTCCGCCATTGCGCTATGCTGCTGGCGTTGGTCTGGCGCTTTATGCTGTGTGTGTTTTCCCTGCCAACATTAACCATGCCTTGAACATGATCGATGTGGGCGGCTTGCCCAACAGCTGGTGGTATCATGGACCACGGTTTTTGTTGCAGCCTGTGCTGATATGGTGGGCGCTTTATTGCTCACGTGTCATCAATTGGCCGTTTAAGTGAGATCAACCACCACACGCCCACGAATTTTGCCTTCCACAATGTCTGCCGCAATGCGCGGCACATCATCGAGTTTCACATGGGTGGTGAGTGCATGAAGTTTATTGAGATCAAGATCTCTCTCTAATCTTGACCAAGCCGCAAGGCGGCGTGGCATGGGCGTGGTGACGGAATTGACACCAATCAATCGCACACCACGCAAAATAAACGGTGCCATAGACCCTGGCAAATCCATGCCTTGCGCAAGACCGCAGGCGGCCACCGCACCTTCAGGAATAATTTGTGAAAGCACATTGGCCAAAGTGCTGGATCCCACAGAATCAATAGCTCCCGCCCAGCGCGTTTTAGCCAATGCTTTGACGGGGCCGTTGAATTCGGAGCGGTTGAGGACTGTGGTGGCCCCCAAAGATTTGAGAAATATCTCTTCTTCCATGCGGCCTGTTGAAGCCACCACAGTGAAGCCAAGTTTTGAGAGGAGCGCAATGGATACTGTGCCCACGCCACCCGCTGCCCCCGTCACCAAAATCTCACCCTGATCTGGCGTTACACCTTGTTCTTCCAGCGCCATCACACACAGCATTGCAGTGTAGCCCGCAACACCAATCGCCATAGCATCAGAGGAGGAAAATGTTTTGGGCAGCGGCACCAGCCAGTCACCATTCACCCGCGCCACCTGTGCATAGCCACCGTGGTGGCTTTCGCCCACACCCCAACCGCCC
>JANMWK010000133.1:0-15174 GCA_031393975.1 Hyphomicrobiales bacterium | reverse complement strand
TCAAGCTGGCCTGTTGCGCAAACCTGATTTGGCTTGCCAACGCATGAAACACTTGCTGGCAATGAATGGTGTGTGATGCGCGATCTAAAAGGCCATCCTGAACTTTGCGCCATTAACACTGCAACATTCGGATTTCAGGCTCCGCTTGTTGCAACTATTGAGGCGATTGCCAAAGCGGGCTTTGGCGGCATAGCGCCATGGCGACGCGAAGTGGAAGGGCAAGATATTAGAGCGCTTGCCAAACAGATACGTGACGCGGGCTTAAAAGTGACGGGCTATTGCCGAAGCACCTCTATTCCAGCTTTGACGTCACAAGAGTTTGCGGCCAATTTGGCGGATAACTTGGCAGCGCTGGAGGACGCAGCAACTCTTGGCGCGGGGTCTTTTGTGATGGTGGTGGGAACATTAGCCAATCTCATTTCAGCGCGCGCACAGGTGCAAGAAGGTGTTGGATTGCTGGCGCAACACGCTGAGCGGTTGGGCGTGAAGTTGGCGCTGGAGCCGCTGCATCCGGTTTATGCCGCTGATCGCAGTTGCATCAATCTCGTTTCACAAGCACTTGATATGTGTGATGCCATTGGCTCATCCAATGTAGGTGTGTTTATCGATGCCTATCATGTGTGGTGGGACCCCCATGTGGCGGGTGAAGTGGCGCGAGCTGGAGCGACAAAGCGCATTCTCGGATTTCATGTGAGTGATTGGATGATGCCGATCACGGACATATTGAATGACCGCGGCATGATGGGTGATGGGGTTATTGATCTCAAATCCTTGCGGGCTATGGTGGAGGATGCGTGCTATGATGGCTTGGTCGAAGTTGAAATTTTTTCATCGGCCAATTGGTGGAAACGGCCGATGGATGAAACCTTGCAGGTGATTAAGGAGCGGATGGGGACGACGTTCTAATTAAGAGTCCCAGCGACCATTCATCCAGTCGGTATGCACAATGCGGCCATCACGGGTTCCAATAGCGGAGATGGCCTTCATATCGCCTGCGGAAAGTTCAAAGTTCAGGGCGTTTAAATTTGATTTGGCATTCTCGGCTTTGGTGGTCATCGGAATGGGAATCACGCCTTGTTGAATGATCCAGCGCAGAACAATTTCCGATGCAGGACGGCTCAACCGCAGTGAGATGTCTTGAACCGGATCGGCCCACAACGCGGCCCCCCGCGCCAGTGGACTAAAAGCTTCTAACGCCACGCCCAGTTCTTTGGCTGTTGCCAAGAGAAGAGACTGATCAAGTAAGGGGTGAAACTCCACTTGGTTGCAGATGATCTCACCGCCAGTGCGCGCTTGCGCAGCCCGCAACATGCGCGGTGTGAAGTTACTGACGCCAATATTTTTGGTAAAACCATTTTGTTTGGTCAACATCAATCGGTCGACGACCGAATTTAATTCATTGTCGGCGGGCGGCCAGTGAATGAGAAGGAGATCAACGGGACCGCCCAAATTGGCAATTGATTTTTCAGTGCTTTCGAGAAAATGATCCGAGTCTAAATTATGCGGGTGGACTTTTGTGACAATGAAGAAATCTTCACGCGCAACTCCGCAGTCGTATACAGCTTTGCCTACTTCAATTTCATTGCCATACATTTGCGCTGTGTCGATGTGGCGATAGCCTAAATCAATCGCCATGCGTACGGCATAATAGGCATCATTGCCTCTTAATGGATAGGTACCGAGGCCCAGAGCTGGAATGCCATTTATGGTCTTCATTTTATCCTCGAAGAATGAGATCGGCTGCTTTTTCAGCGATCATAATTGTAGGCGTGTTTGTGTTGCCGGTGGTGATGTTTGGCATGACCGAAGCATCGCAGACTCGCAACCCCGCAAGACCGCGCAGTTTTAAATCAGGCGTCACAACCGCCATTTCATCATGGCCCACTCGGCATGTACCAACGGGATGATGATCAGGCTTTGCATGTTGGCAGGCATAAGTGATTAAGTCTTCATCTGAAGATTTATCCACTCCGGGTAAATGTTCGAATTTAATAAACTTTTTGATTGCCGATTGGTTCATAATTTCACGCGCCAAACGCAGGCCTCTTAATGACATTTCGCGATCATAGGGATCGCTCCAATAATTCGGATCAATCAGAGGTGCAGCCACCGGATCATTTGAAGCAAGACGCACGGTGCCGCGCGAACGGGGGCGCATGTAAGCTGAATTTAAAGTGATGCCGGAATTTTCCATGCGCGTGACTCCCGCTTCGATACCGGACCCTAGCCCCAGATGAAACTGAAGATCGGCCGAGCGCGCATTTTCATCTGCATACCAAAATCCACCTTGACTAAACAGGGCTGAGGCCACCGGGCCACTGCGCGTGAGAAGATATTGCAAGCCAGCCAATGCGGCCCAGTGGGGCTTACCATATTTATCACAAGTGTGATCGCCAGTGCATTCGCAGATGACAAAAAGATCAAGATGATCTTGCAGGTTTGAACCAACACCGGGCAAATGATGCACCGGCATTACACCCACATCACGCAGATGATCAGCAGGGCCTATACCCGATTGGAGGAGAAGCTTGGGTGATCCGATGGCCCCGGCAGTGAGAATGGTTTCTCGCTCGGCGTAGAGCAGTTCCCCGTCTAACATTTCTGCGCCACGTATGCGCCCCTGCTCCACGATGAGCCCGGCAACATTCGCGTTTTTTCTGATCGTTATATTTTTCCGCTTGATTGCAGGATTAAGATAGGCCGTTACCGTGGATGAACGTTGAGCATTTTTCTGCGTGAGTTGATAGTATCCGACGCCATCTTGGGATGCGCCGTTCATATCCAAGTTACGTGGTATGCCCAATTGGCCGGCCGCTTCAAAAAATGCTTCGCATATAGGAAGTGAAGCACGAGGATTAGAAACACCGAGGGGGCCACCCGCACCATGATAGTAGTCCGCACCGCGCTCAAAATCTTCGGCGCGTTTGAAATAGGGCAGCACATCCTCATAGGACCAGCCCTCGCAACCTTTCTGCCGCCACTCATCAAAATCCAATTTATTGCCACGATTATAAAGTTGGGCATTGATCGATGAACCACCGCCAATTACTTTGGCCTGAGTAAATCGCAGAACACGATTGTTCAGGTGCTTTTGGGGGGTGGTAGTCCAGCCCCAACTGGCAATACCCTTGGTCATTTTTGCAAAACCAGCGGGCCAGCGAAACAGGAAGTTGCTGTCGCTGCCGCCGGCTTCCAGCAGCAATATCTTCAAATCCTGCTGTTCTGAAAGCCGTGCGGCCAGCACGCAACCCGCCGAACCGCCCCCAATAATGATGTAATTATATGCCATGCACTGAACAGTAACAAAGATTCAAGATTGATAAAAGAACTATTTAGTTACTTAATTATTTCAACTACGAGATTTTTAACACTGATAGCATCCACCATGACGCGCGTTTGGCGGCGGATCATTCTTCGCAACTCTACAAGCGCCATCGATTCAATTTTCACATAGTTGATGAACATATTATTGGCATTGTTGAAAATAAGTTCACCGGCGCCCACAGCATCGACATGAGCGTGGACCAAGCCGAGTTCCTGGAGCCTCAGAACCAACGCACAGGTTTGGGTCATGAGAGCCTCGTCGATTGCAAGATATGACACACCCAGCGGGCTCAATGGTTGAAGTATGCTGATAGACATTGCCAATCGCCACATTTCTTTGTTTAGAGAAATCAACACATCATCAATATAAACACCCGTTAAAGTATCTAAAGCATCACCGACATGCAGCGGCGGGTTTGCAACCACACCCGCACCTTGCACTAGTACTTCGTCGACTTCCATCGTCACGATGGCCAGCAAAAGATCGCCTTTGTTCTGAAAATAATTATAAATTGTCCCGATTGAGACTTCTGCCAGAGCCGCAATGGCTTCCATTTTTACAGCTTCGTAATCTTGAGATTTAAAAAGCTCGGCTGCCGCTGCTAAAATGCGATTGGTTCTATCTGTTTTTTGTCGTGTTCCAAGGCTTGTCATTTTTTTGGTATTGCATAAATTTAGCATTGACTCAAATTTAGAATTGGTTCAGATTTCCTAATAGGGAACTTAAAATTAATAGGGGTCGTAGTTTGAAGGCATATACGGCTTGAATATCGGTGTAAAAGACATTCAGATTTCAGCTCAAATTTCAGCAACACGCTTGATACCTCATTGTTCCAAAAATTCGCTCTGCGCTGGCCTGTACCCGGCGGAGCAGTCTACAAAAATATGCAGGACCTATCGACTGAAGTTATACAGGCCAAGCGAGGAGCCCCCCGAATCGCTCGGTTTGGGCCAGCGTCGTCCCTGCCCTGGGATGGTCGCTGGCCACCTTTCTTCTTTACATTTTAGCCCCGGCGCTGGCGGAGCCTAATTATCCGTCCCTGACCAAGGCCCATGGAATGCACCCTCTTCATCAATCCGTTCAAAACCGTGTGCACCGAAGAAATCGCGTTGGGCTTGAATGAGGTTGGCGGTGCCTCTAGCTTGACGATAAGTGTCGAAATAACTGAGCGCGTTTGATAAAGCCGGAGCTGGCGCACCCGCCAACGCGGCTTGGGCGATGACAGCGCGGAGAGAACTGTGGCTGTCCTTCATCATTTTCATGAAAGCAGGTGCCATGAGCAAGTTACCCTTGCCCTTTGATTTGGCGAAGGCTTGCGTGATCAACCCTAAGAATTGCGAACGGATAATGCAGCCTTCACGCCAAATTTTGGCGATAGTGCCCAGTGGCAGGTTCCAATTGAAATCGGTCGAGGCTTGTTCCATCACCGCGAAGCCTTGGGCGTAGGCGGCGATTTTTCCGGCATAGAGAGCGGCTTCAAGTTGTTTCAAAAATGCGGCGCGGGACTTCGGGCTTATTTTCTTGCGGGCAATTTTATAGGCCCTTTCGGCGGCGGTGCGATCAACTTTCATTGAAGACAAAACGCGGGCATCGACAGCGGCTTCAATGGTGGATGCGGACACCCCCATGGTTTGGGATTCAATTACGGCCCATTTGCCAGTGCCTTTTTGACCGGCGCGATCTAAGATCACATCTACGATTGGTTTTTTGGCCTTGGCATCGATCACTGATAAGACTTCAGCGGTAATTTCGATCAAATATGAATTGAGGCGGCCGGTGTTCCACTTCTTAAACACGGCAGCAATTTCTGCGGCCTTCATGCCAAGGCCATCTCGCATCAAGCCATAAATTTCAGAGATCATTTGCATGTCAGCATATTCAATGCCGTTATGAATAGTCTTTACAAAATGGCCGGCTCCATTTTCGCCGAGCCACGCGGAGCAAGGTTCCTTTTTATATTTTGCCGCAACCGCATCAAGAATTTTTTCAATGCGGTTGTAAGATTCTTGCTTGCCCCCCACCATGATGGCGGGGCCATGGCGGGCCCCTTCTTCACCCCCGGAAATGCCCATGCCAATGAAGGTTATGCCAGAGCCCTCTAATTCTTTGAAGCGGCGCATGGTGTCACGGAAGTTTGCGTTGCCTGAATCGATGATGATGTCATGATGTGAAAGTTTTTCGCGCAGCAAACGAATTTCATTATCGACGGGGTCGCCAGCCTTGATCAAAATTATAATCGGGCGCGGCGGACGAATGGCGGCCACTAATTCGTCAAGGTTATCGCAAGGCACAATATTTCCAGCTAGCTTTCCTGCATTGTTGAAAAATTTGTGAGTGACATCACGGGTGCGATTGTAAACTGCAACTTTGAATCCGTGCTCGGCAATATTCAAAGCAAGATTTGAGCCCATAACGCCTAAACCAATCAAACCAATTTCCGCATCAGCCATATTATAATTTCCCAAAAAAGAATGCGGTGTGATCTTGCGCACCGCACCCTGTTAGATCAAGGCAGATTAAGGTTTGCCCCAGATTTTCTTATATTCGTTTTGATAGCCGTTACCTGGATCAAAGCCGTTCTTGGGGCCGCCGTCAAATTCAACATTGGCTTTAGTGACCACATGCAGCGGCGAGACATAGCCTGACCAAGCTTCACCAGCTATGGCGCGGTTCAACTCGTCCACCAATTGCCAACCTTGGAGGTTCAGTGGTTCAGCCACCGTCGCTGCTTGGTATTGGCCAGAACGGATGCGTTGGTAAGCGGATTCAGAACCGTCACCAGCAGACACGTTGCTTGGTGCTTGGCCAGAACCAGCAATGCCAGCAGCTTGCAAAGATGGGCCCATGAAATCAAAGTAGAGATCATTAATCGCCATCGAGTGGGTCCAAGCTGTGCCGTGTTTTTGCAACAGCGATGTGGTGAGCTGCGGCATACGCTGCGAGGTTTCAGCGATGGGCGTATCCACCCATTCAACTGTTATGCCGCCCAGCTTTTCGACGACTTCCTGCATCTTCTTAGCTTTGGCAATGGCGATTGCATAAGTTGAGTCCGTGAAATAAATGCAGCCGGGTTTGCCCTTGGCATCAATGTAGGCCCACATGGCCGCAGCGGTTGACACTTGCATTGGATCTGTTGTGACGTTTGCAAAAATACCAAGATCAGGCGAAGGGCCAGTGGTTGGCGAGGAGTGCCATGTGACCACTGGAATGTTGGCAGCTTTAGCAGCAGCCATGCCGGTGGCTTGTTCTGTCGTATCAAAGCCGCTGACGATGATGCCATTTGGCTTCAAGGCCAAGGCCTGACCGAACGCGGCAGCGCGGCCATCAACAGAGCCGGCACCGTCGATTGTTTTCACTGTCCAGCCAATGGCGGCGCAGGCTTCTTCAGCGCCCTTGGATGAGCCCAAAATGCCACCGTTTTTCATATCGCCAGCAAGGATAACAATTGATTTTCCTTCTTGGGCTTTTGGTCCGGTTGTTGGGCCATCCCATTTGTCGGCTTTCATCGCATATTTATCTACGATGGCTTGTGCATCTGACATTGAGTCAGCAAACACAATTTCGGTCAACATTGGCACAGTGAACCCCAATGCAATGCCGCGTTTCAATAAGTCTCTACGATCCATAATTTTCTCCCATTATGTTTTTTTCGATACCTTCTGGGCGGCACCCCGTTTGCGTTGGGCGTAGCCTGCTATGCCGATGGCAATAAGCAGGGTTGCGCCGTTAAACAGCGGTTCCACCCAGAATGAACCGCCAAATTGCTGAATGCCAGAAATGCCCACAGCAAGAATTGCCACCCCAATCAATGTGCCCCAGACGTTGACACGTCCGGGTTTGATTGTAGTGGAGCCTAAGAATGCACCCACCAATGCGGGCAGTAGGTATTCCAGACCCACACTGGCTTGGCCAATGCGCAGCTTGGATGCAAGCAACACGCCAGCAACTGCCGTGAGTGTGCCTGACGCAACGAATGAACCAATCACAAATTTTCGCACAGGAATGCCGTTCAATGCTGCAGCCTTGGGGCTGGCGCCGATGGCATAAAGATATCGACCCATAGGAGTGTATTCAAAAACGACATACATCGCGATTGCGAGTGCCAATACATAATAGCCCGCAATTGGTAGCCCAAAAATAAAGGTGGCGTTAAGCGCATAGAAACCGTCGGGCACCACGCCAACAACTTGCCTACCGCCCGAATGCCAAAGCGCAACCGCATATAGAATTGTGCCAGTGCCGAGTGTTGCAATGAATGAATCAATCTTGGCCACTTCGACAAGCCACCCGTTGAGTACACCCATCATGGCACCGAGGCAGAAAACGATGAGAACCGCCAAGGGCCACGGCACATGGTATATGGTTTGCAAGCTGAGCGCCAGAATATGCCAGAGCACAATGCCATAGCCCACGGTGAGATCAATGCGCCCTGCAGCCATTGGAATCATCGCCGCGAGCGAGAGAATAGCGATAATGGATTTATCAAAGATGATTGAACGCAAATTAAGAAGCGTTGGAAATGTATTGGGGAGAAGAATAGAAAACAGAAGAAGCAGGAACAGCGTGAGCAAAACGAGGCCATAAACAGGCAGTAGGCTTCCGATTTTTTGCGCCGTGCTGAGTTTCTGCAATTCATGACGTGTCGGCTCTAAGGCTGTGGATTGAATAGAGTTCATTATGCGGCCTCGGAAGCTGATGCAGCGTGGATGAGAGATTGAATGTTCAAGCTCTTGCCGGCAATTTCAGCAGTGATCACGCCGCGCGAGAAAACTAAGGCACGATGGCAAATATTGGCCACTTCTTCGAAATCAGTTGAGACTACGATCACGGTAAGACCACTTTCTAAAGCGTTGGCAATGAGGCGATAGATTTCGGCTTTCGCACCCACATCAACACCTGCAGTTGGATCTTCAGCGATTAATACTTTACGGCCCGTCGCTAACCAACGGCCCACAACGACCTTCTGCTGGTTGCCACCGGAAAGTGCTTCCACTGGTAAATGGGGATCATTGGGGCGCAAGCCAACTGAGTCCCCAATGACCCGAGCAGCTTCGGCTTCGTTAAGCGGCGTCATGAATGACATCAAAGTTCGGCCAATCGACCACGGATTGAGGAAGGTGTTTTCGCGAATCGAAAGGGAAAGTGCCACACTCTCTTCAGTGCGATCTCGGGCAACAAGACCAATGCCTTGATTGAGAGCGGCTTGAGGTGATGATAAATCCAGCGTTTTTCCATCCAGCACAACAGTGCCTTCATGGTCCATTGCCCCGAACAAGCAGCGGCCAATGTCCTCTTGTCCTGCACCCCGCAAACCCACAAGGCCCAACACTTCACCTTCACGGACGATGAATGAGACGGGACCCGCATCATGAGTGGCGAGGTTTGAAACTTTCAAAGTTTCAGCCCCGTCACGCTTTAAGCCGCGATGATAGAGTTCCTTCACTTCGCGGCCAACGATCATATTGACCAGTGCTGCTGGAGTGGTAGATTTCACGGGTGTGTTACCGACCAGTTGGCCATCACGCAGCACAGCCACACGATCTGCCAGTTTGAAAATCTCATCTAAGCGATGCGACACATAAATCATGCCAATGCCGCGCGCTTTGAGGGAGCGTAACACTATGAAAAGCCGTTCCACTTCATCAGCTGGCAAGCTTGCTGTCGGTTCATCCAATACCAACACATCGGCGTCGGCCGATAGTGAACGCGCGATGGCCACCAATGATTTTTCCGTGCGGCTTAAATCTTGCACGCGGCGCGAGGGATCAAAATCGCAGCCTACGAGTTTCAAAGATTCAGCGGCGCGGGCTTCGGTGGCTTTCCAATCAATCAAGCGACGCTTGCGCGAAAAGCCTTGAGCAAGGCCGACATTTTCACCCACACTCATCCACTCCACCAAGCCTAAATCTTGATGAATAAAAGATACGCGTTGTTTAACATTGGGCTTGGCTGCTGAATGCACATAGTCTGCGCCGTTGAATAAAATGCGGCCTTCATCAAGTTTGTGAATTCCGGCAAGAGATTTTATAAGCGTTGATTTACCTGCACCATTTTCACCGAGCAGGGCCAATATCTCACCAGCAGCTAAGTTGAGTGAAACATCACTCAAAGCCGTGGTCCCACCGAACCGTTTGGTTACCCCCAGAAACTCGACGAGCATTGATTGCTCACTCCATTGTTGTCAGCAGATGACAATGCCAAGTGATTCCTGTCAAGTGCTCGTGAACTTCATTCTGCTTTTTCACACACCGCCGATAATTTGTTCCCATCTGGGTCACGCACGTAGCAAGAATAGAAGCTGGCATGGTACGGACGCAAACCGGGACCACCTTCGTCAATGCCCCCCGCTTTCATCGCTGCTTCATAAAACGCATCCACTGCAGCGCGGGTTTCTGCAGCCAGTGCAATCATGGTGCCGTTGCCCCAAGTTGCCGGAAGCTTCAATACGGGTTTCAAAATCCAAAGTCTGCACTCGCTCGGCTCTGTGCGATCGGAAGGATACCGATATCCTAGTTCGTCGTCAGTTTGCATATGACATACAAGGCCCAATGCTGAAAGTGCGGCGTCATAAAATGTCTTACTGCGCGGAATGTCGTTGCTGCCAAGTGTTACGTAAAGAAGCATTTCTAAAAACTCCCGTCTATTGATTGAGCAACCATATCTTCGCCCGCTCAGCCAGTTCATTTATCGGCAATGCGATATCCAACTTCAGAGCAAGCTCATCAGCCTCGGGCATTTGCAAGGTTGCTAACTGGCTATCCAACAATGACGCTGGCATGAAATGCCCTTTTCTCGAACCGATACGGCGTTCGAGTAATTCTCGGCTGCCGTGAAGATAGATGAAATGGACCGGCCTTTGAGCGGCTTCGGTGATGGTTTTGCGGTAAATTCGTTTCAGCGCCGAACAAGACGCAATGGCGGCTTCATTGCCAGCCAGACTTTCACCTATTGCCCGCAACCACGGCCATCGGTCTTCATCAGTCAAAGGATTGCCTGCCGACATTTTTGCGACGTTGGTGGCAGGGTGCAGGCGGTCACCTTCAATGAAATGCGCGTTTAGTTTTTCGGCTAGCAATTCGCCGACAGAAGTTTTGCCACAAGATGCTACCCCCATCACCACGGCTGCACCTGGGAAGCGTCTATAGGACACTGGTAATTCCACCATCCACATAGAGAATGTGACCGTTGATGAAGGAGGATGCGTCGGAGGCTAGGAACACTGCGGCACCGGTTAATTCATCGACATTGCCCCAGCGGCCTGCAGGTGTTCGCTTTTCCAGCCAGCTTGAGAATTCAGGATTTTCGACCAAGGCTTGATTGAGCGGTGTTTTGAAGTAGCCAGGCCCAATGGCGTTGATTTGAATGTTGTGTTTGGCCCAATCTGCGCACATACCCTTGGTGAGCATTTTAACCGCACCCTTAGTGGCCGTATAGGGCGCAATTGAAGGTCTGCCCAACTCACTTTGAACCGAGCATATGTTAATGATCTTGCCGGCCTTGCGCTTGATCATGTGCCGCGCCACGGCTTGGGCCACAAGGAACACGCTTTCCACATTGACGCGCAAAAGTTCACGGAATTTTTCCGGTGGAAAATCTTCCAGCGGTGTGCGAAATTGCATTCCGGCATTGTTGAACAGAATATCAATGGGGCCAAGCACTTCGATTTTATCCACAGCTTGGGCTACATCACTTTCTGAGGTAACATCGAAGACCACTTCGCTAACTTTATGGCCCATGGAGCGCAAATGAGCAGCAGCCGCTCTAAGTTTAGTGGCATCGCGGCCATTCAAAATAATTTCTGCACCAGCCTCGGCCAAGCCCCAAGCTAAGGCTAGGCCAATGCCTTGACTGGAACCTGTGATTAAAGCGCGCTTGCCGGAGAGATTAAAAAGTTTCATTGTCATTTGTGAACTCAAACATTTTTTCGAGACAAGTTGCAAATGAAAAAACCAAGTGTATTGATGATTGGCCCCTACCCTGAATGGGAAATGCCCGTTTTGGAGGCCGTTTATGAGCTGCATAAGCTGTGGTTGGTAGATGATAAAGACGCTTACATCAATCGCCATGCCGAAGATATTCGTGCCATTGCAACACGCGGTGATTTAGGGGCATCTGCTGATTTGATTGGCTCACTGCCAAATTTAGAATTGATTGCATGCTTTGGTGTGGGCACTGATGCGATTGATTTGAAGGCGGCCAAAACCCGCGGGATAAAAGTTTCATATACACCCGATGTTCTCACTGGCGACGTGGCGGATTTGGCGATTGGGCTTTGTATTGCCGTGGCCCGCATGATGCCGCAGGGCGATGTTCTGATGCGTGATTACAAATGGCCAAAAGGCACATTGCCACTTACTACTCGATTTTTTGGCAAACGCATGGGCATTGTGGGGTTGGGCCGCATTGGCATGGCCATTGCCAAACGCGCTGCTGGATTTGATATGGAAATTTCTTATCATAACCGCAACAAACGCTTAGATGTGCCTTATCATTATTGCGAGACAGTAGAAGCGTTGGCTGCGCAATCTGATTTTCTGGTTGCTGCTGTTGCAGGTGGTGCGGGGTCAAAAGCCATGATCAGCTCTGCGGCTTTGATTGCGCTGGGGCCGGAAGGCTATTTCATCAATATTGCACGGGGCTCAGTTGTCGATGAGGCCGCGCTGCTGCACGCCTTAGAAAATGGGGTGATTAAAGGAGCTGGACTTGATGTCTATTTGAATGAGCCCAACATCGATTCACGGTTTATGAAACTGAAAAATGTTGTGATATTGCCGCATGTGGGCAGCGGCACATTGGAGACTCGCAAAGCAATGGGAAAATTGGTGCGCGACAATTTGGAAGCGCATTTTGCTGGGCGGGTTTTGATTACTCCGGTGCCAGCATGAAGGCCGTTGTTATTCATCAAGCTTTGGATTTGCGCATTGAAGACCGTGCTGATGAAACAGTCGGGGCTGGGCAGATAACTGTTGCAATAAAACGTGGCGGCATTTGCGGATCGGACTTGCATTATTACAGGCATGGTGGCTTTGGGGTAATCCGCCTGAAAGAACCCATGGTGCTGGGCCATGAGGTGGCTGGCGAGGTGACTGAGGTGGGCACGGGTGTAACTGCGGTGAAGGTTGGCGATTTGGTGGCGCTCAACCCATCGCGGCCCTGCAATTCATGTGAGTATTGTTTGCGCGGCCAGCAAGCGCATTGCTTGAATATGTTATTCTATGGAAGTGCTATGCGCTTTCCGCATGTGCAGGGGGCGTTTCAACAATCCATCGTGGCGCTGGCGTCTCAGGCTCATAAAGTGGCTGATGGTGTCTCGATTGAAGAGGCTGCTTTTGCCGAGCCCTTTGCAGTCACGCTCCACGCCATTGTGCGGGCAGGATCGCTCGCCAACAAACGCGTATTGGTCACAGGTTGCGGACCGATTGGCGCACTGGCGATTGTTGCGGCGCGTGCTCATGGTGCGCGGGAGATTGTTGCGACCGATGTTTCAGATTTTACTCTAAGCTTAGCGCGAAAGGTTGGGGCTGATCACACGGTGAACGTTGCGACGAATGGAGATGCGATGAATGGGTTCAAAGCGAACAAAGGAACTTTCGATGTGATGATCGAAGCGTCCGGCAATGAAGCCGCATTGCATATGGGGCTCGAAGTTTTACGGCCGCGATCAGTTTTGATTCAGGTTGGGCTTGGGGGAAATATTTCGGTGCCGCAAAATATAATCGTATCGAAAGAAATTGAAATTCGAGGATCATTCCGTTTCAATGAGGAATTTGGTTTGGCAGTTGATATGATTAATAAGCACCGCGTGGATTTGAAACCCTTGCTCACCGAGGTTATCCCCCTTGCAGAAGCAAAGCGGGCATTCGAGTTGGCGAGCGACCGTTCAAAAGCGATGAAAGTACAAATTGGATTTTAAGATGATTGAGAAAAATGGTTTAAAAATTGATGCGGCCTTAATTGCATTTATCGCAGATGAAGCTTTGCCCGGGCTTGGAGTTTCAGATGAAATATTCTGGTCTGGTTTTGCTTCCATCATTTATGATCTTGCTCCTAAAAATCGGACACTGCTGAAAAAACGCGATGAGCTGCAAGTGCGGATTGATGCGTGGAACCTTGCGCACGTACAGAATTTTGATTCCGCACAGTATAAGCAATATCTGAAGTCTATCGGTTATCTTATTGAAGAAGGACCAGATTTTGAAGTCGCAACCGCAAATGTAGATGAGGAGATTTGCACACTCGCGGGGCCGCAATTGGTGGTGCCTGTCAACAATGCGCGCTTTGCTCTCAATGCCGCTAATGCGCGGTGGGGATCGCTGTTTGATGCACTTTATGGCACTGACGCGATTTCGCAGGGCAGCAATATCGGCGCCTATGACCCTGTGCGCGGTGCTGCGGTTGTGGCGTGGGCCGCGAACTTTTTGGATGAGGCCGTGCCGCTGCAAGATGTGACGTGGTCCTCGGTTAATAATAAAGCCTATTTGAAGTTTGCCAATGATGCGCAGTGGATTGGTGGCGGGGAAGGGTCCTATCTCCTAATCAACAATGGCTTGCACATTGAAGTCAAACTGAATGCAATGGGCATTGCGGATGTTATACTTGAATCAGCATTGACCACGATTATGGATTGCGAAGATTCAGTTGCTGCGGTGGATGCAGAAGACAAGGTAATCGTTTATCGGAATTGGCTTGGCTTAATGAAAGGTGATCTGACAGAAGAAATTTCTAAGGGCGGTAAAAATTTTACGCGCAAGCTGAATGCAGATCGTCAGTATACGGATCGAAATGGCAAGCTGTTCAGTCTACATGGCCGCGCTGTGATGTTGATTCGCAATGTTGGACACTTGATGACTAACCCTGCGATTATTGATGCTGAAGGCCACGAGGTACCAGAAGGCATTATGGATGCGATGATTACAGCGTTGATTGCGATGCATGATTTGAAACGTCGGGGAAATTCCCGCACCGGATCAGTTTACATTGTGAAGCCCAAAATGCACGGGCCAGAGGAAGTGGCATTTGCCGTGGAGATATTCGCGCGCGTTGAACAAGCCTTAGGGTTGGCAGCCAACACTCTTAAGATTGGCATTATGGATGAGGAGCGCCGCACCACGGTGAACCTTAAAGAGTGTATTCGCGCTGCGAAAGACCGCGTGGTGTTTATTAACACCGGGTTTCTGGACCGCACCGGCGATGAGATTCACACCTCAATGGAACTTGGCCCGATGGTGCGCAAAGGCGATATGAAGCAGGCCACATGGATTCAGGCTTATGAGAATTGGAATGTGGACAATGGTTTAACGCTGGGCTTGCCCGGCCACGGCCAAATTGGCAAAGGCATGTGGGCCATGCCAGACAGAATGGCCGATATGCTGGTGCAGAAAATCGCGCATCCTAAAGCGGGTGCCAACACCGCGTGGGTGCCCTCCCCCACGGCGGCGGTTCTGCATGCCACGCATTATCACCGCGTGAATGTTGCAGAAGTGCAAGCGCAATTAAAGTCACGTCCGCGTGCCAGCCTGGATGATATTATCTCGGTGCCTGTGGTGACGCGGCCGAATTGGAGTGCTGCGGATATTCAGGCCGAACTTGACAATAACGCGCAAGGCCTGCTCGGCTATGTGGTGCGTTGGGTGGAGCAAGGGGTGGGTTGTTCCAAAGTGCCAGACATCAACAATGTGGGTTTGATGGAAGACCGGGCCACATTGCGTATTTCTTCGCAGCACATGGCCAATTGGCTCAGGCATGGGGTGTGTACGAGGGCGCAAGTGCTGGAAACGCTAAAGCGCATGGCTGCTGTTGTGGATGGGCAGAATGTTGGGGATACTTCGTATCGTGCGATGGCAGTTGAT
>JANMWK010000129.1:0-24522 GCA_031393975.1 Hyphomicrobiales bacterium | reverse complement strand
TGTGATGAAGAAGGACACGCCGATGGAAGAGCGTTTCACAGCAGCATTGCAACTGGCCCAAATGCCACGCAACTCTGCCAAGACACGCATCCGCAACCGCTGCGAAATTACCGGGCGTCCACGCTCATATTATCGCAAAACCAAATTGTCACGAATTGCTATGCGTGAAATGGCCAACCAGGGTTTGATCCCCGGCATGGTTAAGTCAAGCTGGTAAGGAGAGTAGCGATGAGCAATACAGATCCTATCAGCGATATGCTGACCCGCATCCGCAACGCCCACATGCGGAGCAAGAACAAGGTTTCGATTCCAACATCGAAGCTGCGCGAACACGTTTTAGAAGTTCTTCATAAAGAAGGCTATATTCGCGGTTTCGCCGTGATCGAAAAAGACGGTAAGTCTGAAATCGAAGTGGAATTGAAGTATTTTGATGGCGCACCTGTGATTAAAGAAATCCAGCGCGTGTCAAAGCCAGGCCGCCGCGTTTACGCATCGGTTGCAACACTTCCATCCGTATTTAACGGGCTCGGAATTTCAATCCTCTCCACACCAAAGGGTGTGATGAGCGATCAGGAAGCCCGTGCTCAAAATGTGGGCGGCGAAGTGCTGTGCACAGTATTCTGAGGTAGAAACAATGTCTCGTATTGGCAAAAAAGCAGTTCCCATTCCAGCAGGCGTTACCGCCTCAATCAATGGGCAACATGTCAGCGTGAAAGGCCCAAAAGGCGAACTGAAACAAGTTTTGAACGAGTTTGTTTTGGTTTCAATGCAAGAGGGTGCCATCAAGGTTGATCCCAAGGATCAAACCAAGCTGTCACGTTCAAGCTGGGGCTTGTCGCGCACTCTTGTGGCGAACATGGTTCAGGGTGTAACAGCGGGTTATTCGAAAACCCTCGAAATCAACGGCGTGGGTTACCGCGCTGCGCTGAACGGTAAAGTTCTGCAACTCAATCTTGGTTATAGCCACGATGTGAACTATGCAGTGCCTGAAGGTATCGAAATTAAAGTGCCAAAGCCCACGGAAATCGTGATCAGCGGCATTGATAAGCAGCGTGTTGGCCAAGTGGCCGCTGAAATCCGCGAATATCGTGGACCTGAGCCTTACAAGGGCAAGGGCGTTAAATACGCTGGCGAAAAAATCTTCCGCAAGGAAGGCAAGAAGAAGTAACGGAACAAGAAGATGGCAAAGAAATTATCAGCACTTTCACTCCGCACCGCTCGTGTCCGCAAGGCATTGGCAAAGCGCGAGAATGGTCGGCCCCGTCTTTCGGTGTTCCGTTCCAGCAAGAACATTTATGCTCAGATCATCGATGATGTGAAGGGCGTAACGGTAGCAGCGGCTTCGACTTTGGAGAAAGATTTCCAAGGCACGAAGAAAACCGGTGCAGACAAAGCCGCAGCAGAAGCCATTGGCAAGTTGATTGCCGAGCGCGCTGTTAAAGCGGGCATCAAAGATGTGGTGTTCGATCGCGGCGGTTATATCTACCACGGGCGTGTGAAGGCTTTGGCCGACGCAGCGCGCAGTGGTGGACTTCAGTTTTAATTTTATAGGACGACAGGCTTAGCAATGGCTAAAGAACGCTCCGATCGCAAAGATAACCGCGAAGAAAAAGACAGCGAATTTATCGACAAGTTGGTTCACATCAACCGCGTCGCTAAAGTGGTAAAAGGCGGTAAGCGCTTTGGTTTTGCCGCACTCGTTGTTGTTGGTGACCAAAAAGGTCGCGTTGGCTTTGGCCACGGCAAAGCCCGTGAAGTGCCAGAAGCTGTGCGTAAAGCGACTGAGGGCGCAAAACGCGTTCTCATCCGTGTGCCGCTTCGTGAAGGCCGCACCTTGCACCACGACATTGATGGTCGTTGGGGCGCAGGCAAAGTAACCCTTCGCACGGCCCCAGCAGGAACTGGCGTTATCGCCGGTGGTCCAATGCGTGCCGTGTTTGAAGCCGTTGGCATGGCCGACGTTGTTGCGAAATCTACAGGCTCGTCGAACCCTTACAACATGGTTCGTGCAACATTCGAAGCACTGAAGAAGCAATCCAGCCCACGCTCGGTCGCAAGCCGCCGTGGTAAGAAGGTGAGCGACATCATGCGCAACCGTACAACTGATGTTGTAACGGACTAATAGGAACGATTGATTATGGCAAAAGCACCAGCAAAAACCATCACACTTGAACAATTCGCCAGCCCACAGCGGCGCCCTGGCGATCAACGTGCAACGTTGATTGGTTTGAAGCTCAACCGTATTCGTCGTCAATCGACTTTGATTGATACCCCGGCACTCCGTGGCATGATTGCCAAGGTTGCTCACATGGTTCGCGTAGTCGAATAAAATCTAAGGAATTACGATTATGAAACTCAATGAGATTGCCGACAATCCCGGCGCCCGCAAAGACCGCAAGCGCATTGGCCGCGGACTGGGTTCAGGCAAAGGCAAGACCGGCGGCAGAGGCGGTAAAGGCCAAACAGCTCGTAAGGGTGGCGCTAAGCCAGGCTTCGAAGGCGGTCAAATGCCTATCTATCGTCGTTTGCCAAAGCGCGGCTTCAACAAGCCAAACCAAGTCGAATATAACGCTGTGAATCTCGCCCGCATTGCGGTTGCCGTGGAAGCCAAGAAATTGGATGTTAAAAATCCAATCACTGTTGAAGTACTTTATGCAGCAGGCGTGATCACAAAAATGTCTCCCGGGGGCGTTCGCTTGATTGGTAATGCCGAGATGAAGGCCGCTTTGAAGTTTGAAGTGTTCTACGCAACAAAAGGCGCAATTGCTTCAGTTGAAAAAGCCGGCGGAAGCGTTAAAGTTTCGCGCGTGGTTGAAGAAGTTAAAGTGCACGGTTGATGGTTCTTGGGTGAGGCCCCATATAGGGGCATTACAATGAGATACGAGGACAAGATATGGCATCGGCAGCTGAACAACTTGCGGCAAATATAAACTTCAGTGCGCTGACCAAATCGGAAGATTTAAAAAAGCGCCTGTGGTTCACGCTTGGCGCATTGATCATTTATCGCTTGGGTTCCTACATTCCCATTCCCGGCGTTGACACTATTGCCGTCGCTAAATTCGCGGCGACTAATTCTTCAGGCATTTTGGGTTGGGTCAATAATCTGGCTGGTGGTGCTTTAGGCCGCCTAGCGATTTTTGCTCTTAATATTATGCCCTATATTTCGGCCTCGATCATCATGCAGTTGATGACCACGGTTTCACCGCATCTTGAAGCACTCAAGAAAGAAGGCGAATCAGGCCGTAAGAAAATCAATCAATATACCCGTTACGGCACGGTGTTCCTCGCAGCTTTGCAGGCTTTTGGTATCGCCAAAGGGCTTCAGCTGCAGCAGGGAATCGTTTTAGATCCCGGGCCTTTCTTTATTATGAGTACAGTCATTACTCTGACGGGCGGCACGGTATTTTTGATGTGGCTCGGTGAGCAAATCACTGCTCGCGGCATTGGCAACGGCACGTCACTGATCATTTTCTCCGGCATTGTCGCGAATTTACCCAATGGCATTGCGCAACTCTTGGAGTTGGGCCGCAAGGGCTTGATGTCGCCATTCTTGATCTTGGCTATTTTAGTGTTATCCGTTGGCGTCATCGCTTTTATCGTGTTCTTCGAACGCGCGCAGCGCCGCTTGCTCATCCAGTATCCAAAGCGTCAAGTAGGGATGCGCGTATCACAGGCTGAAAGTTCGCATTTGCCTTTGAAGCTGAACACAGCAGGCGTTATTCCGCCGATTTTCGCATCGTCACTTTTGCTGTTGCCGTTGACAGTAGCTAACTTCTCGGCAGGCAAGGGACCCGAATGGTTGCAACAGGTCACAGCATTGCTGGGCCACGGCAAGCCGCTCTATTTGTTGCTTTATGTTCTGCTGATTGTTTTCTTCTGCTTCTTCTACACATCAATCATGTTCAATCCGAAGGAAACAGCTGAGAACTTGAAGAAGTCTGGTGGCTTTATTCTCGGCATTCGCCCCGGCGATCAAACTTCAGACTATATTGACCGTATTCTCACGCGCATCACCATTGTTGGCGCGGCTTACCTTGTGATTGTCTGTGTGTTGCCAGAAATGTTTATGGGATTTTCGGGAATGCAGCTCGCTTTCGGCGGCACGTCCTTGCTCATCGTTGTGAGTGTGACACTTGATACCGTTTCGCAAATCCAAGGCCATCTTTTATCGCAGCAATATGAAAAGCTAATGAAGAAGGCGAACTTGCGCGGCGGGCGGAAATGAATCTGATTCTTCTCGGTCCCCCTGGTGCAGGCAAAGGCACCCAGGCCAAGATTCTTGAAGAACAAAATGGATTCAAACAACTCTCTACAGGCGATATGTTGCGTGCTGCCAAAGCCGCTGGAACAGAAATTGGTCTGAAAGCCAAAGCCGTTATGGATCGCGGTGATCTGGTTTCGGATGAAATTGTGATCGGTATTGTTTCCGAGCGTTTAGACCAACCGGATGTAAAGAAGGGCGTTGTATTTGACGGCTTTCCACGCACACCCGCCCAAGCAGACGCCCTAGACAGACTTTTGGCAACCAAAGGCCAAAAGTTAAATGCCGTAATTGAAATGAAAGTGGACGATGAAGCTTTAGTGAAGCGCATTGTCGGCCGCTTCACCTGCGCCAAATGCGGGCAGGGCTATCATGAAGATTTTGCCAAGCCGAAGCAGGCTGGCATTTGCGATGTGTGTGGTTCAACTGAATTCACCCGCCGCGCAGACGATAACGAGAAGACGGTACGTGACCGCCTTCATGTATACAACACGCAGACGGCTCCGCTGGTGGCATATTACCAAGCGCAGCACAATTTGCATGTGATCGACGGCATGGCTGATATCGCGGTTGTAACCCGCGAAATATCAGACGTGTTGAGCCGGTTTAAGGCTTAGAATTTACTCAATCTATCGGGTTGACGCGCTAGCGATTCCACTCTATGGACGGGACAATTCTCAGTCAAACTTAGGCTGACTTGGGGGAGGGTGCTTCTCTGAGTGCGGCCTTGTACCTTTGTTGGTGCGGGTTTTGATGGTTGAAACAAAATTACAATCAAGGGCAAACCCCTTGAATTTATTAGGAGATTACCTGTGGCCCGTATTGCTGGTGTCAACATTCCGACTGGTAAGCGCGTAGAAATCGCGCTGCGTTATATTAATGGCATTGGCCCGGTTAATTCCAAGGTCATCTGCGCTGAAGTGAAGATTCCCGCTTCCAAGCGTGTGAATGAGCTTTCAGATGCTGAAGTGCTTGCCATCCGCGAAATCATCGATCGTGATTACACGGTTGAAGGTGATCTTCGTCGTGAAATCTCCATGAACATTAAGCGTTTGACTGATCTCGGTTGCTACCGTGGTCTTCGTCATCGCAAGGGTCTGCCGGTTCGCGGCCAGCGCACCCACACCAACGCTCGCACCCGCAAGGGTCCAGCTAAAGCCATCGCCGGCAAGAAGAAGTGAGGCTAGAATAATATGGCTAAAGATGCAGGGCGTGCGCGCCGTAAAGAACGTAAAAATGTGTCGTCTGGCATGGTTCATGTGAACTCGTCATTCAACAACACCACCATCACCATCACTGACGTGCAAGGCAACACTATTGTGTGGTCCACCGCCGGTAAGATGGGCTTCAAGGGCTCGCGTAAATCGACTCCTTACGCAGCCCAGCTCGCTGGCGAGCAAGTGGCCAAGGCCGCCATTGAGCATGGCATGCGCACCGTTGAAGTGGAAGTGACAGGACCAGGTTCAGGCCGTGAATCAGCGCTTCGTGCGCTTCAGGCCGCTGGCCTGCAAGTGACTTCGATCCGCGATATTACGCCGATCCCGCACAACGGTTGCCGCCCACCAAAGAAGCGCCGCGTTTAACTATATCATTGCGGCGCGGATCAATCCGGATTTGCGCTGCCAAAAATAACCGACATTTGGAAAGCGAATTGGCTTTTCGGAGGCTAACGGGAATATGAACATGCAGGTCAATCAAAAGAACTGGCAAGAACTCATCCGTCCAACCAAGATTGATATTCAATCCGGCAAGGACAAAAAGCGCATGGCAACTGTGGTTGCTGAACCTTTGGAGCGTGGCTTTGGCACAACGCTGGGTAACGCGCTGCGCCGCATTCTTTTGTCATCGTTGCAAGGTGCAGCAGTCACATCCGTGCAGATTGACGGCGTATTGCATGAGTTCTCATCCATTGCCGGTGTGCGTGAAGATGTCACCGACATGATCATGAACATCAAAGAAATCGCATTTGTGATGCACGCGGAAGGCCCTAAGCGCCTGACGCTGAAGAAGGAAGGCCCCGGCGTGGTTCGCGCCAGCGACATTCAACAATCTGCTGATGTGCAAATTCTCAATCCCGATCACGTAATCTGCACTTTGGACCAAGGCGCTGAATTGCGCATTGAATTCACCATCAACAACGGCAAGGGCTATGTTCCTGCTGAGCGCAACCGCGCTGAAGATGCCCCAATTGGTTTGATCCCCGTTGACTCGATCTACTCGCCAGTGCGCCGCGTTTCGTTCCGCGTTGAAAACACCCGTGAAGGCCAGGTTCTCGATTACGATAAGCTGATTATGACTGTTGAAACCAACGGCGCAGTGACTCCAGAAGATGCAGTGGCTTATGCCGCGCGCATTCTGCAAGACCAAATCTCGGTGTTCATCAACTTCAGCGAGCCATCAACTGCCGTTGTCGAAGAAGCCCGCACCGAATTGCCATTCAACGCAGCGCTTCTGAAGAAAGTGGACGAGTTGGAGCTTTCCGTGCGTTCAGCCAATTGCTTGAAGAACGACAACATTGTTTACATCGGCGATCTGATCCAGAAATCAGAATCCGAAATGTTGCGGACACCAAACTTTGGTCGCAAATCGCTCAATGAAATTAAAGAGGTGCTCGCACAAATGGGCTTGCATCTCGGCATGGAGGTCAACAACTGGCCACCAGAAAATATCGATGAGCTCGCCAAGAAAATGGAAAGCCATTACTAAACAAATTTGACTTGCAACTTTGCGGAGCAAAGTTGTCGTATGTAAGGAGAATATATTATGCATCATGGTTTTAAGGGTCGTCGGTTCAACCGCACATCCGCCCACCGCAAGGCAATGTTTGCCAACATGGCTGTGGCATTGATCAAGCATGAGCAGATTGTAACAACTCTGCCAAAGGCGAAAGATCTTCGCCCCATCGTTGAAAAGCTGGTGACCTTGGCCAAGCAAGGTGGCCTTCACGCGCGCCGCCAAGCCGTTTCAGCCATTCGTGATGAGACACAAGCCAAGAAGCTGTTTGACGTGCTGGCAGCCCGCTACAAAGATCGTCAAGGCGGCTACATCCGCATCATGAAGGCAGGCTTCCGCCATGGCGATAACGCGCCTGTTGCCGTGATTGAGTTTGTGGATCGTGACGTTACTGCCAAGGGCAAAGATTCAGGCCCAGTGTTTGTGAAAGACGAACCAGCCGAGGCCGTTGCGGCTTAAGCTTTTCGCGTAAACCATCATTCCCGCGCAGGCGGGCAACGAAAAGGCAAGTCGCAAGACCTGCCTTTTTTGCATTTATGACGCGATGTTCGGCTTAGTTGGCGGCGATCCGCTCTTTGGCCATGCGATATGGCGGTCGCCCTCGGCAACAACTCTTATCTCACCTATGTTTATGGTGCAGGTGCAACGATATCCAACCGCCACTCCAACACATTCTTTCTCTAACGACAATCAATACCCCATGCTGGCCACTGGCCTCGCGTGGAAGATTACACCGCGATATTGTCAATCAATCTCGTGCCCCCCAACCAAGCCGCAGCCAGCAGGCGCAACGGTTCATTTGGGTTGGTCGGCACAGCTAGGGTCTCGGCATTTCTGGCGGCGACATAATCGACTTTGAACCCCAATGTGGTCAATGAGCGCGAGGCGGCTCTGGTGGCCAATTGTGGGTTTTTGCCAGAGCGGATTTTATCGGCAGCTTGTGAGAGTGATTTATAAATGGCAGTAGCTTGGCCGCGTTCTGATTTAGTCAGGTATTGATTGCGTGACGACAGCGCCATGCCATCTGCCTCGCGGTGGGTGGGAACGCCTGCCACGCTGATCGGAATGTTCAGATCCTTGGCCATTTGCGTGACGACTATGAGTTGCTGATAATCCTTCTCGCCAAACATCGCTACATGCGCTTCTGATTGAATGAAAAGTTTACCAACGACAGTTGCCACACCATCAAAAAAATGTGGGCGGAACTTATCTTCAAGGCCGGCCTTGGCCGGGCCTTCCATGTGAATGCTGGTGGCGGAATTTGTCGCGTACATTTCTTCAACAGTGGGCGCAAAAATTAAAGGCACGCCCTCTGCATCCAGTTTTTCAACATCACCCTCTTCATCACGCGGATAACGGCTTAAATCTTCTTTCAGGCCGAACTGTGTGGGGTTGACAAAAATTGAGACGACCAAGCGGTCCGCGCGTTGAAAACCTTCGCGCACCAGCTGCATGTGGCCTTCATGCAAGGCGCCCATTGTAGGCACTAAAGCATGGGTGAGGCCATCGGCTTTCCAGCGCGCCACTTCGCGGCGCAGACTTTCCACGGTACGAACAATTTTGGGTTTCATGATCGGCGGTCTTTCGATTTTAGAATGGGTAGCAGGGGGCCATCTTTCACGTCTTCCATAACAAAATAAGAATGCGTGCCTTCGACCATGGGCAAAGTGCCGATCACGCCGCCTAAAATTTCACGATATTCGCTCATGTCGCGCACCCTAATTTTAATCAGATAATCAAAACCACCACCCACCATGTGGCATTCGAGAATCTGTTTCACAGGCTTTACAGCCGCATTGAAATTTTCCAAAGTGGCTTCATCAGTGGCGCGTAATTTTACGGTGACGAACACCATCAAAGCCTGGCCCATGGAAGCAGGATCGATGCGGGCATGATATCCTTTGATGATTCCCTCTTGTTCCAAACGGCGAATGCGCAAGGTGCAAGGTGTAGGTGACAGGTTAACCCGCTTTGAAAGCTCAACAACGGCCATGCGACCATCATTTTGCAAATGGTCTATAAGCTGCAAATCGACGTTATCAAGTTTCTCTAGCTTTGATATGTTTTGCATGGATTAACACTAATTCCTTGGCACTTCTTGCGAGTATATAACAAATGGTATTACTGAATAGGTGAAATAAACTATTAAAAAACTGCTAAGTTTGAACCTTCATTTGGAGGTTGCCATGCCCATTTTACCGAGTCGTGAGGCCATTGATGCCCGACTGTTTGCAGATGAAACGGGGCTGGTGAAGCTGCTCTCTGCAGAAGCACAGCTCAGCACAAGCGACAATGATAAAGTTTCAAAACTAGCCACAAAGCTGGTGCAGGCGGTGCGGGCCAAGCGCCAAACGCAAGGCGGCATTGATGCCTTCATGCAGGAATATTCGCTCTCGTCAGAAGAGGGCGTGGTGCTGATGTGTTTGGCCGAGGCGCTGCTGCGCATTCCCGATGCAGAGACCGCCGACAAACTGATCGCGGATAAAATTGGCGGCCGTGACTGGGAATCGCATTTGGGACAATCGGAGTCGCTGTTCGTGAACGCTTCGGCTTGGGGGCTGATGCTCACGGGTAAGATTGTGGCCTTGGGGCAAGATGTGAGCGGTGATGCGTTTGGATTTCTTAAACGTTTCGTGCGCAAATCGGGCGAGCCGATTTTGCGCAACGCGATGAAACAGGCGATGCGCATTATGGGGCGGCAATTTGTATTAGGCCAGACGATTGAGGACGCCATGGCAACCGCCAAAGCACAGGAAGCGCTGGGCTATCGCTATTCCTACGACATGCTGGGAGAATCCGCGATGACCATGGCGGATGCTGAGGACTATTTGCGGTCTTATAAAAGGGCACTCGCCAAATTGGGTGAAGGTGCAAAAACCGCAAGTATATTTTCTAATCCTTCGCTCTCTGTCAAACTTTCAGCGTTGCATCCGCGATACGAAGAGAAAAATGCAGCATCATCATTGGATCATTTGTTCAAGTCCATCTTGAGTTTGGCGCAGGCAGCGAAAGCTTTAGATGTTGGATTGACCATTGACGCAGAAGAAGTGCCTCGGCTTGAACTTTCTTTGGAACTGTTTGGTAGATTGGCCCATGATCAAAGTCTGAACGGTTGGAATGGATTAGGCCTTGCCGTGCAGGCCTATGGTCGTCGGGCACGGCCCGCTTTGGATTGGCTGGCTGAGCTGGCCACGCAAACGGGTCGGGTATTGCCGGTGCGTTTGGTGAAGGGCGCTTATTGGGACACCGAAATTAAGCGGGCGCAGGAAGCGGGTTTAGAGAATTATCCGGTTTTCACACGGAAGGTTTCAACCGATGTGAGTTACTTGGCCTGTGCGCGATTTATGCTTTCGCGGCGTGACGTGTTTTATCCGCAATTTGCGACGCATAACGCGCAGACCGTTGCGGCCGTTTCAGTGATGGCGGGCGCTGATAAACGCTTTGAATTCCAACGCCTGCACGGCATGGGACAGGCGCTTTACGATGAAGTGATTGCGGGTCAACCGTGCCGCATTTATGCGCCAGTGGGCAGCCATAAAGATTTGCTGGCCTATCTGGTGCGGCGGCTTTTAGAAAATGGCGCAAACACCTCATTCGTCAATCGCTTGGCAGATGATGAAGCGCCGCTGGCCGCAATCATTGCTGATCCCATCGCAGAAGTTTTAGCACTGCCTGAAATTCCACACACGCGCATTCCAAGCCCTCAAAATTTATTTGCGCCGCGTCTAAATTCTGCGGGTGTTCCTTTATGGCGCGGGAGTGATCGCAAGTCACTGCTGGATGGCATCGAACGTGCGTTGCGCAATCCTATTTCCGCTACTGCGTTGATCAATGGTGACCCTGATAAAACGGGTCCAATTAGGTCCATCCAATCTCCCCAGGATCACCGCGTTAATGTTGGTCAAGTCTATGAGATTAGTGATGCAGCTATAACCGTGGCGATGGATTCTGCCGCTACTCATCAGCCCCAATGGGATGCTTTAGGCGGGCAGGGCCGGGCTGAATTTTTGGAACGTGCTGCTAACCTCTTCGAACAACATCGTGCTGAGCTCTGCGCTTTACTGGTGCGCGAAGCAGGCAAAACATTAGATAACGCGATTGGAGATTTGCGTGAAGCGGTGGATTTTCTGCGCTATTACGCAAGCCAAGCACGCACCCATTTTTCTGGTCCTTCAATCTTGCCTGGTGCAACTGGTGAACGCAATGAGATGACGCTGCACGGCCGCGGAGTGTTTGCCTGCATAGCGCCGTGGAACTTTCCATTGGCGATTTTTACAGGGCAAGTGGCGGCAGCGTTAGCTGCCGGCAATGCCGTGGCGGCCAAGCCCGCTGAGCAAACGCCTTTGGTGGCTTATCAAGCTGTAAAACTATTGCATCAAGCGGGTGTGCCCCCTGAAGTGCTACAATTCCTGCCGGGCGATGGTGCTCGCATCGGCAAAATTCTACTCAATCATCCGGCCTTGTCAGGTGTTGCATTCACGGGTTCGAATGAGACTGCAAAAATTATCAATCGCATATTGGCAAACCGTGAAGGGGCATTCCCCGCTTTGATCGCGGAGACCGGGGGCATGAATGCGATGATTGTGGATTCATCTGCATTGCCAGAACAAGCCGTGCGCGATGTGGTGGCTTCGGCCTTTGATAGTGCCGGACAGCGCTGTTCTGCAGCGCGCATTTTATTTGTGCAGAACGATATTGCAGATCGCGTTATTGCAATGTTGAAAGGGGCGATGAGTGAATTGAAAATGGGTGACCCACTGGATTATGGCATTGATATTGGCCCGGTGATTGACGCTGAAGCTAAAGCAAATTTAGACTCTCATAAAATGCAGATGGCAAAGGCAGGCAAGCTGATTTTTGAAATGAAAAGTCCAGCCGATCTTGATCACGGCACCTTTGTGGTGCCTGCAGCCTATGAACTTTCATCGATTAATATTTTGCAGCGTGAGGTGTTCGGCCCAATTTTGCATGTTGTAAGATTTGAGGGCAACAAACTGGATGTCGTTTGCGACCAACTCAATGCCACTGGATTTGGCCTCACACTTGGTTTGCATACGCGCATTGAATCAGTTGTGGCACAAGTCCGGGCACGGATGAAAGTTGGCAATCTTTATGTTAACCGCAATCAAATTGGTGCAGTAGTGGGCGCACAACCTTTTGGCGGCGAAGGCTTGTCCGGAACCGGCCCTAAAGCGGGGGGCGCGCACTACCTCAATCGCTTTGCAGTTGAGCGCGTATGTTCAATTGACACAACAGCTTCGGGTGGTAATGCAGCTCTGCTTTCAATTGAACATTAAGAGTTCGAGACTAACGGTTTGAGTACTGATCAATAAGTGAAAGACGAAAATGGCTGATTTAATAGCCGATCCCATCGCCGCGCCTTTTTCGAGCTTTGGGGAGGCGACAGCCCACTTGGAAGACTCGGCCCAACGGGCTGATGTTAAGCACCTGTCCTATTGGTACTTGCAATTTTTGGATGGATTGCCGGACCAAGTGATCTGGGTTGCAACCTATGATCCCGCTTATATGAGCCAATATATGAGCAAGTTCACACCCATGGGTGACCCGGTGATGGGCCGCGTGATGGATGAAAGTGTGACCATTGATTGGACTGAATGGCATTTGAATGATGGTGTTTCAAATGCCATTTGGAATGTTGCTAAATCCTACAATATTACAAAATATGGATTGTCCTTTCCTATTCGTGGAATGGGTGAAGACAAGGTCATTTTTTCTGTCAACGTCCAAAGCAATGATCACTTATGGCCAAGTCAGCGCGGCGTTCTCGCGGCGCGTTTCAGACCATTTGCGCATGATTTTCATTTGCGCATGAGCGGTCTGATTGCTTCTGGCCAAATGGGCAATTCTGTTTTTTCACTTTGATCTATCTTTAAAAGCAAGGCCTCGCTCAACAGCCGCATTACCAAATTTTTTGCGAATTTTATCGATGGCCAATTCGGCTTTAGTGAGGGTTGCACTGTGGACATCAAGGGAGTGGATGTCATCGTCGGTTGTTTGGTCACTCAATTGCGAAATGCCAATACCAAGTAATCTAAATTTCGTACCCCTTGTTTCTTTTTTGAGCAACGGCTTTGCAGCTTCAAATATGCGGTGAGCAAGACGCGTAGGTTCTTGCAGTGAAGCGGCGCGCGAACGATTTTGAAAATCTTTGTTTTTTAATTTTAGAGTCACAGTGAGACCTGCGAGGTTTGCGGCCTTAGCGCGGCGTGACACTTTTTGTGCGAGGTTCCATAAGATGGCCTCGAGTGTTTCATAGTCGGAAATATTTTCGTCGAATGTAGTTTCAGAGCTGATGCTTTTGGTTTCAGATTCGACGGATACATCGCGCAAATCTTCCCCGCGTGAAAAATGATAGAGTCTGGCTCCCATATTTCCAAACTTCCGCATGAGATCATTCTTTTCGAGCTGTTGCAGCTGGCTGATGCGCGTTATGCCCGTTTTGGCCAATTGGGCTTGCATGGCTTGGCCCACGCCCCAAATGCTTCCCACTGATTTTTCTGAAAGGAAATCTTTAGTCTCAGCTTTTCCGATCACCGAGAAGCCGCGCGGTTTTTCTAAATCAGAAGCCATTTTTGCGAGAAATTTGTTATGCGACAATCCTACCGACGCCGTTATGCCTATTTCGCGCTCGATCTTTTTGATGAGTTTGGCCAGCGAAAGTGCTGGCGATTGGCCATGCACGCGCGTGGTTCCCGTGAGATCGAGAAAGGCTTCATCAATCGAAATGGGCTGCACCAATGGTGTATACTCAAACATAATCTGGCGTACTTGTTTGCCTGCTTCAGCATATTTGGCCATGTTGGGTTTTATGACCACCGCATCGGGACAAAGTTTGAGAGCTTTAAACATCGGCATGGCCGATTTTACGCCATGAATGCGGGCGATGTAACAGGCCGTTGAAACTACGCCGCGGGTTTGGCCCCCAACGATGACAGGCTGATCCATCAAATCGGGGTTATCGCGCTTTTCGACTGCGGCATAAAATGCATCGCAATCAATGTGGGCGATGCTTAGGGCGTGAAGTTCTGGATGGTGAATGAGTTTGGGGCTATGGCATTTTGAGCAACGATGTTCGTCTTGCTTAGACGGCTCCAAACAATCACGACAAAAACCATCAGCGGCATAATCCATAGTTCAGTCTAGGCTGCGCAATTTGCTTAGACTAGCCCAGCAAATCCAGAATATGGGATTTAGCGCTGGTCCAGTTATCTGTGCGCAAAGATACAAATTCATGGTGCGGGCAATGGGCCGCAAAGCGATGGTCTTGCAGAAAATGCACCAGCTTGATGTGCGGCGCATGATCATAGGCAGATTGAATGAAATGGGGGCTGTCATCCACGAAAATCACAGGTGATTTTGTTCTCGCCGCAAGATTATGCAGGGCCGGCCCTTTGGGCCCGGAATTTGTAATCACCGGATAATCAAGTCCCAGTTCGGAAAGATTAGCCCGACGATCATCGCCGGCAAAATGTGGCAAGTTGGTTAGAAACACGATTGTGGCGAGGTGACTCAGGTTTTGCACGGATTCGACTGCCCCACGGATCGGCTGCATGTTGCGCGTGCGTTCGGCAAAGAATGTGTCAATCAGTGCGCTCACAGTCTCGACTGTAATTGCATCCTGGGTTCCATTGCGAAAAATATTTCCAGCAAGTGCCAAGCTTTTTGGTTCCAGCCAAAGGTCTTGGGCCGCCAAATAGCTCTCAAAATCACGAGTGAAATGCACGATCACTTCATCGACATCGCAGATCAAGAGGGGTCGATTTGGGTCGACCTGCAGGTTACCCAATTGGTGGTGAGTCTCGTTAGATATCATAAGTTGCACCAGGAAGAGCCAGACGTGCGGCAATCAAAATTTGGGGGTTTATGTTTTCCAAGCCAGCAAATTCGAGAATCAAAGATTCGTCCTGCAATGCATATTCGAGCACGAATCCTTGAAATTCCGGCTTTTTGGCACCGTCCTTCAAGTCTTGAAAGGTCATGCCTGTCAAGGATGAAAACCGCTCACAGCGGGTCTCATCTGATGCAATAAAACTTATGAATTTCATAGCTATAATCGAAGATTCTTCGGCAGAAGGTGAGGTAAATTTCAATTCATTTTCTCATAAGATTAACCAATTTTCAAAGGTAGTTTAGAGATTTTAATCAGTTGGTTACAGTGCGTGGTCCAAAATGCCACGAGGCTAAAACCTGAGAAGCCGAATGGATGATCGGATTTCTACAAGAAGGACGGCGGGAGAGCAAATGGACTATGGTGGCTATGATTCTGTGACGACCGAAACACAGACTGGAGTTGTTACGGCGATGCAAAAGACTGTTCTTGTTGTTGAAGACAATGAGTTGAATATGAAGCTCTTCAATGATTTGCTGGAAGCGCACGGTTATAAGGTTGTGCAGACCCGCGACGGCCTTTCGGCCCTTGAAATCGCGCGCAAACATATGCCCGATCTCATACTCATGGACATTCAATTGCCGGAAGTTTCCGGAATTGAAGTCACCAAATGGCTCAAAGAAGACGAGCAACTGCGCCGCATTCCGGTAATTGCGGTGACGGCTTTTGCGATGAAAGGCGACGAGCAAAAAATTCGAGAAGGGGGTTGTGAAGCTTATATTTCCAAACCCATTTCCGTGATGAGCTTTCTCAAAACCATCGACACATTTTTGAAGAAATAGAGTATGACTGCGCGCGTTCTCGTTGTTGACGATATATTGGCCAATGTCCGCTTATTGGAAGCAAAGCTTTCGGCTGAATATTTCGAAGTTGTGACAGCGATGAATGGATTAGACGCCCTTGAAGCTATTCACCGCACAAAGCCTGATATTATTCTGCTCGATGTCATGATGCCCGGCATTGACGGCATTGAAGTGTGTCGACGCATTAAAGCAAACCCGATTACCCAACATATTCCGGTGGTGATGATCACCGCTCTCGATCAACCTGAGGACCGGGTGCGCGGGCTTGAAGCGGGCGCCGATGATTTTTTAACCAAACCGGTCAATGATATTTCGCTGTTCTGCCGCATCAAAAGTTTGGTTCGTCTCAAAATGCTAACCGATGAGTTACGCATTCGGGCGGACGCTACAGATACTATTGGTCTCGTCACCAAATCTTCACTTCAGGCCATGGAGCGCCCTGGCCATATCATGCTGGTGGATATGCGTGACTCTTCGGCAGAAAGAATACAAATAGCGCTTGGCGATAAGCATATACTCCATCATGTGAACGACCCGCACAAAGCTGCTGAAACGGCAGCGGCTGCAGTTTCACCTTTTGAACTGATCATTATTAGTTTGGAACCTGATCGTTTCGATGGTTTGCGGCTCTGTTCGCAACTCCGCTCTTTTGAAGCAACACGTCAGACGCCGATTTTAATTTTGGTTGATCCGGATTCTCAGCAGTTATTGTTGCGGGCCCTGGACATGGGTGTGAATGATTATTTGATGCGCCCGGTTGATCGCCAAGAACTTCTAGCGCGGGTGAACACCCAAGTGCGGCGCTGGCGCTATACTGAGCAATTGCGCGCGAGTGTCAAAGCAACCATCGAACTTGCGATTACCGACTCGCTCACGGGTCTCTATAATCGCCGCTATTTAGAAACCCATTTAGGCAATCTCATTGAACATTTTGCCAATCGCGGCAAAGCGCTTTCTGTATTGGCTATTGATGTCGATTTTTTCAAAGCGATCAATGATACGCATGGCCATGATGCGGGCGACAAAGTGTTGCAAGAACTTGCGGTTCGCATCAAGCAACACACGAGGTCCATCGATTTGTGTTGCCGCACAGGCGGTGAAGAGTTTGTTTTAGTTTTACCCAGTACCGATCTTGCAGCCGCTGCCGTTATTGCCGAAAGATTGCGAAAATCGATCGCCAGCAAGTCATTTGCGGTGAATAAGGTTCAAGGTATTGCGGTTACGGTTTCGCTTGGCATTGCTTGTCTGGGCGATGTGACTGATAGCTTGGACAAGATTTTGAAACGTGCTGACGAAGCGCTTTATGCCGCCAAGCGCGAAGGTCGCAATCGCGTGGTTCGCTCAGCGGCATAAGCCGGTTGTTTTGGCTGCAAAGGCATGTCATTGATCGCGCGACATGAGTGATAGTTCAAATTTGAATTCAACTGAACCTGCCTGGGGCACACGTGGCACTGCAGGGGCCACTTTTGCCGGCAATATCGTTTTTGAGAGTGTGTCTTATGCGGTTGGCGATTTTCCCATTCTGCATGGTTTAAGTTTCACGCTATTGCCGGGTGAAATTATTTGCCTGCTAGGACCTTCGGGCTGTGGAAAAACATCTTTGCTGCGGCTTGCCGCTGGTGTGTCGCGGCCCACATCGGGGCGCATTTTAATTGATGGCATTGAGGTGGCAGGGAAATCAAAATTTGTGCCGCCAGAAAAGCGCAACGTGGGCCTGATGTTCCAGGACTTTGCTTTATTCCCCCATATGTCGGTGATTGAAAACGTGGCTTACGGCCTCTATGCGCTTAACCGCAAGGAAGCGTTGCAGGTTTCGCTGCGGGCGTTGGAGCGTGTGGGGCTTGCTGAATACCGCGATGTGTTTCCGCATGGGCTTTCCGGTGGCGAGCAACAGCGGGTCGCATTGGCCCGTGCCATTGTGCCGCGCCCACAGGTGATGCTGCTGGATGAGCCCTTTTCAGGTCTAGATCAGCGCCTGCGAGAAACAATTCGCACTGAATCTTTGGCCCTTTTGCGTGAAACGCGGGCGACCTGCATTTTTGTGACCCATGATCCGGCCGAGGCGATGGAAATATCGGACCGCATTTTGTTTATGCGCGGCGGCAGGTTAGTGCAGGTGGGCAAGCCGGAAGATCTTTATCATAAGCCCATCGATGTGGCAGCGGCGCGGTTTTTTTCCGATTTGAACGAAATTGAGGGTCGTGTGTCAAACGGCTGGGTGGACACACCTTTTGGACGATTTTCCGCTGCAGGATTTACCGATGGTGCACACGTGACCGTGATGGTCCGTCCCCATGCCATTCGGCGGGCGCGGGGCAATGATGGGGTTGAAGGATATGTGCGCGAGCGCCGCTTTTTGGGCGATATGGCGCGGCTTGAAATCAACTTTAATGGCTTGGACCAACCCATTTCAGCTATTGTCTCTGGAACTGATCACGTGGCGCAAGGTGAAACTGCCAGATTTGTGATCGCAAATGACGGCATTTTAATCTTTACAAAAGCTTAAGCCATCGCCATTTGACAGGGGGTGAGTTTCTGCAATACTGAGCTATTAACTAATGAGCGCTGATATGCGCGTTTGAGGAGAGTAACATGGGTTCGTTATCAATTTGGCATTGGGCCATTATTTTAGTCGTGGTGTTCTTGGTGTTTGGCGGCAAGGGCAAGATTTCGGATTTAATGGGCGATGCTGGTAAAGGCATTAAAAGCTTCAAGAAAGGTCTTGCTGATGATCCGGTTGAAGATGCAAAATCAATCGAAGCCAATGCAGCTGAAGCTGTGAAGCAAGCCGCTGAAAAAGTTAAAAGCTAACTGATTTCACATGTTTGAATTTGGCGTCGGATATTCCGAACTTTTTGTTTTGGCCATTATTGCAGTGATTGTGATTGGGCCAAAAGACCTTCCTGTGGTTTTGCGTAAGTTTGGCCAAATCATGCAGCGGGTGCGTGGCATGGCAAAAGAATTTCAAGGCCATGTTGATGTGGCCATGAAAGACGCTGGCATGGGCGACTTGAAAAAAGATCTGAATGACATGAAGTCGGCGGTCAATGGCAGCATGACCATGGCATCCGATCGATCGATTTCAGCGCCACCAAAATCGCTGGATTTTAATAAATATTTTGGCGACACCCCCTTTGAAGGTGAAACCCGAGTTGCTGGCAATGCAGTTGCTTCGGAAGTGAAACCTTCAGCATGACGAAGGAAGATATTGACGCCTCAGAAGCGCCGCTGTTGGATCATTTGATTGAGCTGCGCACCCGGTTAATTTGGTCGGTGGGTGGGTTTATGATTGCGTTTTTCGCGAGTTTTTTCTTTTCCACTCAAATTCTGCATTATCTGATTTTACCCTTTAAATGGGGCACGGGCACGGATGTGAGCCTGATCTCGATCAAGCTCTTGGGGGTTTTCCTGGTTAAATTGAAAATTGCTATGTTCGGCGGCATGTTTATCGCGTTTCCACTGATCGCCACGCAAATGTATCGCTTTGTGGCTCCGGGACTCTATAAGCATGAGCGCCAAGCTTTGGCGCCCTATCTCATAGCAACGCCAGTATTTTTCGTTTTAGGTGCGGCGCTGGTTTATTTTATGCTGTTGCCGGTCGCGATTAAGTTCTTCTATTCCTTGGCAGCGGGCACCGGCACCGATGGCAAAAATGGCATTCAATTAATGCCCGATATTGAAGCCTATCTCGATTTTGTGATGACTCTTATGCTGGCCTTTGGCCTTACATTCCAATTGCCTGTCGTGCTGACGTTGCTTGGCCATATTGGCGTTGTAACACATGAGCAGCTGACCAAAGGTCGACGCTTTGCCATTGTCGGCGTGTGCGCGTTGGCCGCAGTGATTACCCCACCAGACCCCATTTCCATGCTGGCCATGGCCGTGCCGTTGGGAATGCTTTATGAAATAGCCGTGCTTTCTGTATGGTTTTTAGAGCGTCGCCGCAAGAAGGCTGCCGCTTCTAAAGAGCTGGTTCCATAAATTTAAACTTTCTCCTCAACCCGTCATTCCAAGAAAGGCTGTATCCCGCTTTCTACAGTTCATTTGACACTCATAAGCGGGACCCAGCCTCTGCTTGGGTGATGGACGGGATGGATTGAGTGCGAGCGGCAAGCATTCTATACGATGATCAAATCAGTCAATTAGGATTCATTCAATGCATGACATTAAGGCGATCCGCGAAAAACCAGCAACATTTGATGCTGGCTTGGCGCGGCGTGGTTTAGCGCCGCTTTCAGTTTCGTTGCTCGCCCTCGATGAGCAAAAGCGTGACACCATGCAAAAACTTCAAGACGCGCAAAGCCGCCGCAATTTCTTGTCTAAAGAAATAGGCGCAGCCATGGGCAAGAAGGATGTAACCTTGGCTGATAAGTTGAAGTCTGAGGTGGCGGGCCTCAAAGACTTGATTTCCTCTGGAGAAGAACTAGAGCGAGCTTTGATCAAGCAATTGAATGACGCACTTGCGGATATTCCGAACATCCCTCTAGCCGATGTGCCAGATGGCAAGAATGAACAAGACAACAAAGAAATTCGCATATGGGGCCTAAAACCGACTTTCGCATTTGAACCACAACAGCATTTCGACATTGGCGAAGGCCTTGGCCTTATGGATTTTGAAATTGCCTCGAAATTATCTGGCGCACGATTTGTGGTTTTGAAAGGCGCACTGGCGCGTATGGAGCGGGCACTGGGTCAATTCATGTTGGATTTGCACACCGATGAATTTGGCTATTCTGAAACTTATGCGCCATACATGCTGCGCGAAGAGGCTATGTATGGTGTGGGCCAATTGCCGAAGTTCGAGGAAGATTTATTTAAAACCAACAGCGGTCATTATCTCATTCCCACCGCTGAAGCCTCGCTCACCAATTTGGTGCGCGAACAAGTTTTGGATGAAGCCAAACTTCCGATTCGTATGACGGCTTACACCCAGTGTTTCCGCGCCGAAGCGGGCGCAGCGGGCAGGGACACACGCGGCATGATCCGCCAACATCAATTCTCTAAAGTGGAACTGGTTTCAATTGTGGCCCCCGAACAATCAGATGCTGAGCATGAACGCATGACGGCTTGTGCTGAAGCGGTTTTGAAACGCCTCAATTTATCATATCGCACGATTGTTCTGTGCACGGGAGACATGGGCTTTGGCAGCCGTAAAACCTACGACATTGAAGTGTGGTTGCCCGGCCAAAATGCATTCCGCGAAATTTCATCCTGCTCGCAGTTTGGAGATTTTCAAGCCCGGCGCATGGAGGCCCGTTGCAAGGCCGCTGATGCCAAGCAAACCCGATATGTGCACACGCTCAATGGTTCCGCCTTGGCTGTGGGACGCACTATGGTGGCAATTTTG
The DNA here is from genome assembly GCA_031393975.1 of Hyphomicrobiales bacterium. Classification (GTDB taxonomy): domain Bacteria; phylum Pseudomonadota; class Alphaproteobacteria; order Rhizobiales; family Aestuariivirgaceae; genus Aestuariivirga. The sequence goes on along the minus strand of JANMWK010000129.1, from coordinate 3,469 downwards.
GAAAATTATCAAAATGACGATGGCTCCGTCACAATTCCGAATGCGTTGCAGCCCTATATGGGTGGCATGACTGTGATCAAGCGCCCCTCATGAGAATTCTCGTCACCAATGATGATGGCATCCACGGTCCAGGCCTAGTGGCACTCGAGACTATCGCGCGGGCCATCAGCGATGATGTCTGGGTGGTGGCCCCCGATGAGGAGCGTTCTGGGGCAGGGCACTCACTCACGCTGTCACATCCATTGCGCTATCGCCAGATTGACAAACGGCGTTTTGAAGTGACGGGCACGCCAACCGATTGCGTGGTGATGGCGGTGCGTAAAATCATGCCGGAATTGCCAGATCTCATTTTATCAGGGGTTAATCGCGGCTCCAATATCGCTGATGACGTCACCTATTCCGGCACCATTGCCGCCGCCATGGAAGGCACCCAGCTTGGCATCAAATCCATTGCCATGTCGCAAATTACAGGCATGTATGGAAATGGTGAGAGTTTTGCCGTGGCTGAAGCTCATGGCGTTGCGATTGTACAAAAACTGATTGCCATGAATTTCGGCCCCGGCGTTCTGATGAACATCAATTTTCCCGATTGCCGGGTGGATGAAGTGGCAGGCATTGATGTGACGCTGCAAGGCAAACGTGACCAAAATTATTTGCTGGTCGATGAACGCAAGGATGGTCGCGGCCATCCCTATTATTGGATCGGCTTTGCCAGAGAACGTGGCAACCCACCTGCGGGCACGGATATTGCAGCCGTGTTCAACAAACGCATTTCGGTGACGCCACTGCATATGAACCTGACCCAGCTTGACGCACTGGATGCCTTGCGCGGTGTGTTTGTTTAATTAGAGTTCAAGACCTGCGGCTCGTGCAAGGCAATGGTGCCGGTTGCAGGATTCGAACCCGCGACCCCCTGATTACAAATCAGGTGCTCTACCAACTGAGCTAAACCGGCATTTTGATTTCACCCTCTTAATACAAGTGGCGCGCAAACTGCAACACCCTTTGCAGAGATCCTGATCTTGTTTCGAATTGTTTCATTCTGGAACAGACGACGATGGATGTTTTAAAAAGGGGACTACCGATGACTTATGCTTTGAAATTGATTGCTCCAGCTTTAATTGCGGTTGCGGCCTTCGCTTTTTCGCCAGCCTTTGCTGAAGAAAGCAAAAATGCGCCGGACGTCAACAAAAACCAGCCTGATGTCAATAAAAATCAGCCAGACGTCACAAAAAATCAACCTGATCCGCAACCAGCGCCGCAACCAAACCCACGCCCGCGTCCTGATCCGGTGAACAACAATGGCGGCGGCGGCAGTGCCGGCGGATGGTATGGCAATAATCCCATCACCTGCGTTATCAATGGCCAGATATTCCAGGTGCGCAGCACGCGGGAATGTGGGCAGCGTCCAACCTATAACGGTGGTGGTTATGGCCAGGTCTATCATTATGAGCACCGCCAGCGTCAGCAAGTTTATGGCCGCGGCTATGCCTACGCTCAGGGCAATTATGGTTATGCCCCACAACCCCGCGTAACTTACTATCACAAATCAAGCCGTGCTGCCGTGATGCAGGCCCGGAAGCGAGAACGTGTCGTGACAGATTATGCCTATGGTGGCGGCTATGCCGTTCAGGGCGGTTATGGTTATGCCCAAAACGGTTACGGCTATGGCCAAGATTGCCAATGTGTCGCACCGCCCCCCGCGCGCCAGAAGCGCCACCGCCGTGCGGCTATGCAATATCAATATCAGCAGCCTGCGTATCAACAGCAAGGCTATGGCCAGCAGTTTGATTATAACCTCGGCTATGTGATCCATTATGGGCCAGCCTTGTCGAAGGATGGCGGGTACTGATCCCCAGCAGTTCCGAAAAAGTCATCGGGACGGCGACAGGAAACCGGCTGTGGGCGATCACAGTCGGTTTTCATTTGTGGTAGTTAATGCGTGAGCGCGTACAGCGAAATCGCCGTGGCGATGGATACGTTCAAACTCTTGATGGAGCCCGGCATATCAATGCGGGCCACTTCATCGCAAGATTTGCGCGTGAGTTGCCGTAGCCCCCGGCCTTCCGCCCCTAAAATCAGCGCGAGGGGACGCACCTTCGGCACCGCGTCCATGCTCACCTCGGCATCAGAATCGAGTCCCACCAAGTGAAAACCATAATCGCGCAACTCATCCATGGCGCGGGCCAGATTGGTGACGATCACATAAGGCACGTGTTCAAAAGCCCCCGATGCCGCTTTAAAAAACACACCGGAAGCATCGGCTGAATGGCGCGCGGTGACGACCACCGCCGAAACATTGAACGCCGCACAGGAGCGCATGATGGCGCCCACATTATGCGGATCAGTCACTTGGTCCAGCAGCACAATCAAGCCATCACGCGGCACTTCGTCGAGGCGCGGTTGGTGCAAGGGCTTGGCATCCAGGATAATGCCTTGATGCACCGCATCAGCGGATTTCAGCATGTGGTCCAGCAAACGCGGATGCACGATTTCAGGCTCGATGATTAAGTTCGGCGCGTCTTCCTTCAAGCGAAGGGCCGCATTCTCGGTGGCCCAGAGTTTCACGGGCTTGCGGCGCGGATTCTTCAACGCTTCGGTGACGGGGTGCGCCCCGTAAATCAAATCATTGCCGGGTGTGACCGCCAAAGCCTGATCAGGCTCACGCTTCACCGGTGCCACTCCGGCGGCGCGCGGCACCCAGACTTTCTTTTCTTTCGAGGCAAACCAATGCTTGGTCTTGCCCCCGGCTGCGGGTTTGGTGAAGGACTTGCCTGAGGGCGATCTCGGAGGTGTGCTCATGATCACCCCTCTATAGCGAAGTGGAACAAAAAATCCAGACTCGCTTTGACAGGGCAGGGTGAATCGGGGAGTGTGGGGAATGCACCTCAGTCCAAATGAAAAACGCGCCCGCGCTGCAAAATTTGCGGATGAATGGAAAACCGCTGTTATGAGCGTGGCCAAAGCCAGACTTTTTATAATGAGTTCTTCGAAATCTTTGGCGTGAAGCGCCGCCGCGTGGCTAGTTTTGAAGAACCCGTGAAAAAACTTGGTGACAAGCAGGGTTTTATCGACCTGTTCTGGAAAGGCGTGTTGCTCGTTGAACAAAAGAGTGCAGGCCGAGACTTAACCAAGGCCAAGCAACAGGCCTTTGATTATTTCCATGGTCTGAAGGAAAGTGAACTGCCGCGTTATATTCTGGCCTGTGATTTTCAAACTTTTCAACTTTATGATCTTGATGAAAATGAAAGCCATTCCTTCGGCCTGCAAGAATTGCCGGACAAGATAAAGCTATTCTCCTTCATTGACGGTGGCATTCAACACAAGTTCAAGGATGAAGACCCCGTCAACATCAAAGCATCAGAGTTGATGGGCGATCTGCATGACGCGCTAAAAGCCGCTGGTTATGAAAGCCACGACCTCGAACGTTTTCTCGTGCGGCTGGTGTTCTGCCTGTTTGCCGATGACA